>JAGAHD010000022.1 GCA_017627255.1 Bacteroidales bacterium
CGGGTGTCGTGGTGCGGGTGGAACTGTAGGGGCCGGTTACCGGTTGTGATGACGTTCCTAAGTTGACACATTTGGCGTCGAATGGAAGTGCCTTTGAACAAATCGCTTACGTAAAGTCGTCCCGGAAGAAATGGGGGGAGTACTTTGCGTAATCGGCTGATATTATTGCGATTCCATTCGACGGCGAATGTGAGCCCGGCCTCTGGCAGGTGACCTTCACGCTGGCAAGCGGAGAGGAATATGAAGGGGAGTTTACTATCTATATAGATGGCCTAATTGTTCTTCTTTGAGAGTGGCCAATAAACCCAAATCATTATGAAAAAAACAATATTGTTTTCCCTTATCTTTCTTTTTCCTATTGTTCTTGGATCTTCTTGTAGTAAACAGCAAGACGCAGGGACATTAGGGCTGCAACCTACTCACGAAGAGCATTCTGTCTCACTGGAAGAGGCTCGCATAGAGCTGCTTGACTTTTTGTCTCATTGTTATGGCGAGACACGTTCTGCAGAGCGACAGATTGCAGAATGCTTCACAATATCCGGAGTGGAGACCCGTTCTGATGCCAATCTGGGGGCTCCTCCCATTCATGTGTTTAATTTCGTCGACGAAAATGGATATGCTCTTGTTTCGGGAGACGATAGAACGCCGGATGTACTTGCCTTAATAGAGAGTGGAACCTTCTCCCTTGAACAACCCCAAGACATTCGAGAAATGATTCTGTTGAAGAACATTGATACCTATTGTCGTATTCTGGAGCACTTACCCGTTGTGGACGCGTCTGGCCAGGTAAGAGAATATGAAGAATATGGGCCCTATATTGCCCCCGCCTTTATTACGCGAGATGGCGAACATGACTATCAATTAACTCACTATGGGCAGCAATTGTATTGTAACTGGGGGCAAGGGAGCCCTTTTAACAATAACTGCTACGTTTCGGGGACGACTACTCATGCAAAAGCGGGCTGTGTCGCGATCGCTGTAGCGCAAATTATGTTTCATTGGTCAAAGAATGCGACATATGGCGGAGAGTACTATGATTGGCGGAACATGTCTTATGTAACAAACAAGAGCATAATTCCGATGGACGAAGAGACATGGCCGATGATACAACGTTTTGTTCGTGCTTTGGGGGATTCGAATAATTTGGACATGGATTATGGAGAAAATGTCTCTTTAGCATATACTTCCAATGCAAGTAGGACATTCTCTCATTTTGGGTTTTACAGCGGAGGATCGTTAGAGCCATTTGACGCTTCTACATTAAAAGAAAACATAACTTCAGGCCCGGTTCTTGTACGAGGAAATGATATTCGGAGGACATACGATTCCGGACTTGTCTCATATGGAAGCGGGCACTGCTGGGTTGTTGATAAAGTAATCACGCGGTCGATGATTCCAAACGAGGGCGAAGAAGATTTGGAGATGCCGACAGAGTATTATCTTCATGTCAATTGGGGGTTAGATGGATGGCATAACGGATACTATTTGTCACCAAATTTCAATATGGGGAACTGGGGTGCGTCCTTTGTAACAAGAACCGTCGTTGAGGGAACGCCATCCCTGTATCAATACAATTTGGAGATGAATGTCGGAATACGTGCGAATGGCGATACGTTGTAAACGAAAAAAGGAAATCTTTGGAAAACAGATGGGAAAGTTGTTCATTTTATTAGGGATCGGATTGGCGTCCGTGACCCTTGCAGGCTGTCAGCAGAAGCAGGAAGAGCCCCTTTGTGCGGACAGGATCGAGGTGTTTGCTCTCCCGCCGGTGGAGAAAGCAGGGGGACTGAACCTTAGTTCTTCTGAGCAGGAATCCGTGGCGCGCGGACAGGAGTTTGCGCTAGAACTGCTGGAGCATATCGCAGCCGGACGTCCGGGCGAGAGTTTCGCCGTGTCTCCGTTAAGCCTACAGATGGCCTTTGCCTTGCTGATGAATGCGGCCGCCGGCACGACGCTGGAGGAAATCGAATCCGTTCTGTCCAGTCCATCTGGTCCTGAGTCGGAGGATGCCATCAATGCGCTTTATCAGAGGCTGCTGCGGGATCTGCCATGTCTGGACCCTGACCATGTCACTCTCCGGATGAATAACCTCGTCGTCGTGAATGGGGAATACCGTGTTGCCGTTCCGTTTAGGGAGATCGCTCACTCACGGTATTATGCCCCTGTTGTGAACGAGTCTTTTCGTAATCCCGCAGAGATCCTGTCACTGGTCAACACGTGGAGTGCGGAGAATACGGAGGGGCATATTCCGGAGATTCTGGACTCGCTTTCGCCCGAGACACTGGCTCTTCTGCTGAATGCGCTGTATTTCAAAGGCGAATGGTCGGACGGTCCGATGACTCCGGTGGATGACCTCAAGTTTGTCCGGGAGGATGGCTGCAAGATGGTTCTTCCCTCTGCGGGACGGCAAGGCTCTTTCATGTATGGAGAAGACAAGACCAAAGAGTGGGTGGAACTTGCGTATGGGTCCGGCGCTTATGTCATGGATATTCTTCTCCCGAAAAATGGGCACGGCGTCTCTGAACTCTTGTCGGAGCTCGGTCGTGAAGGGACCGCTCTCTTCTCGGCAGGCCGGAGGGAACGGGTGGATGTACGGATTCCCGAATTTGAAACGGATAGCTCCCTGGACCTGCTTCAGATTCTGTCCGGCCTGGGATTGTCCGAAGCGTTGTCTACCCACGCCAGCTATCCTTATCTCGTGGAAGAGTCGGAGGGACCGTTTGTCAGCCGGGTTTTGCAGAAAGTGTATTTCGGCTGCAACAGGAACGGTACGGAGGCCGCCTCCACGACAGTTATTCTCATGAAGGACTCCTCTTCTGGAGAAACGGAGGATGCCGTCCTGTTTACGGCGGACCACCCTTTCGTTTATCTGATAAGGGAAAAGGGAACGGGCATCATTCTATTTTCGGGCGTATTTCAGGGTATTTGACATAAGTCTTTACGAGTGTCCTTACGCGAAAACTGCTTTTATATAAAATTCATTACTATGAAACGAGTCTTCTGCATTATCATTTCGGCAGCGGTGTCTGCTGCGTTCACCCTTCCGTGCCGGGCGGCCGGAGAGGAGAAGGAGGCCGTTCATTCGGGCTGGCAGGTAGAGGTTGGGGGCGCCTACGCCAGCCTGGCGTTCATGAATCCCCAGTATGTTCCCGCCCTTTCCGCCGAGGTCCTCTACACGCCGGAAAGTCACAGTTGGTTCAGCGTGGGTTTTACGGTGTCTACTCCTCTTTATCCGGCCGGTGCTGACGACGGCCGCGCGCTGAAGGATAAGATGAGGAAGCGGTTGGAGGATGAGGTGATGGCGAGCAGCTACATGTTTTCCTTCCGTGGGACATGGCTCCGCCGCTCCAGCCTCTCGCTGTATTCGGAGGTGGAGCTGGGGTACAGCCCCCTTTCCCTGCTGTCGGACCTGAAACTCCCCGCACTGGATTTCGTCAAGTACGTCGGCTATGAGCTGGTTCCTGTCGGAGTGACGTTCGGGAAGAAGTTGTACGGATTTGCGGAAGCGGGCTACGGCCACCAGTATTGGGGTGGCCGTGCCGGGATCGGTTACCGGTTCTGA
>JAGAHD010000023.1 GCA_017627255.1 Bacteroidales bacterium
AACTGGGACGACCACGACCGCTCCCATCGGTATACCTCGGTCGAGATGGCCAGGAACTACCTCAATTCGGTAGGGGAGAACGGCATGCTCGTCACCCATGGCGACAACGATACGTTCCCGCTGTGGTATGCCCAGGAAATCGAAGGCGTCCGGACCGATGTCCGCGTGGTGAACACCTCGCTGCTCGGTACTGACTGGTACATCGACCAGATGAAGTGGGCCAGCAACGAGTCCAAGCCGCTTCCGCTCTCCGTTCCGCAGTCGCAGTACCTGTACGGGACCAACGAATATGTTTTCATCGCCTATGACGATGATTCCCCGATGATGATTTCGGACGTGATGGCCGTGTTCAAGGACCCGAAGATGAAAGTCGAGCTCCAGAGCGGCCGCAAGGTGGATTTCATCTGCGCCCGGAAGATCGTCGTGCCCGTGAACAAGGAAAACTGCCTCCGATACGGCATCGTGGACGAAATGTTCGCCGACGAAATCCCGGACAACATCGTGCTCACGATGTCCGCCGACAAGAACTACCTTTCCAAACCGGAGCTTTTCCTGCTGGACCTGCTCTCCGGCTATCAGTGGGACCGTCCGCTGAACCTGCTGAACATGGGCGGGGACCTGAACATCGGCATCAAGGACTACCTGATGTACGACGGCTTCTCCTAC
This sequence comes from Bacteroidales bacterium, assembly GCA_017627255.1. Classification (GTDB taxonomy): domain Bacteria; phylum Bacteroidota; class Bacteroidia; order Bacteroidales; family UBA932; genus Cryptobacteroides. The sequence continues at coordinate 667 of JAGAHD010000023.1, forward strand.
CGGTTCACACCGCTGAAGAACAAGATCGGGACCACCGATCCGGGCAAGGTGAACGCCCTGGCGCTCTACGACAAGATGAAGAACGTCTTCCGGTGGGATGCCCTGAAGCGTACGGACTACTATGTGGATTACCAGAACATGTACACATTCATGGGGGTCCTTTCCCAGCGCCAGATGTACCTGAACGCGGTCAATGCCCTGATTGACGCCGGCGAGGACGACAAGGCCCTGGAGATGCTGGATCTCTGCCAGGAGAACGTCCCGGAAGAGAACTATCCGCTGGAGACCATCCCGCTCGGATTCTCGGGCAATGACTACATGGTGATCCAGATGGTCGAGAACTACTATTACCTGGATGCGGCGGACAAGGCGAGAGATCTCGCGCTGCGCATGTCCAACCAGCTGATGACATCAGCCCGCTTCTACCTGGAGTACTATGACCTGGCCGGATCCCAGTTCGAGACCGTCAGCCGCTGCCTCGTGTACCTGGCAGACGTGCTTAAGCAGTACGGGGACACCGAACTTTCCGAACAGATCAACAACAGTTTCTCCACGCTGGTCAAGGCGGCTACCGGAGACCTGAAACCCGAAGGAAAGTAAGACCATGACAATTGAATACCCTGCCGCCTACTGGAAAGACTACGAATTGCTGGATTCAGGTCACGGTGAGAAACTGGAGCGGTTTGGCCGCTATGTGCTCCGCCGTCCCGAGCCCAAGGCACTCTGGGCCCCTTCCCTGGGTGAATCCGAGTGGAAGCGCCTGACCCATGTCGTGTTCCGCCCTGGCGCCGGATTCGGGAAAGCCGGCAAGGAAGACAGCGGAACCTGGGACCGTCTCCGGAAGATGGAAGACCAGTGGGGGATCGTCTATAACGGGGACCGGGATCCGGAGACCCATGCTGCCTCCGACCTGCACCTTTCCCTCCGCCTGGGACTGACCTCCTTCAAGCATGTGGGCGTTTTTCCCGAGCAGGCGGCCAACTGGGAATACATTTTCAAGGAAACCTCCCGCCTGGTGCGAATCAACAAGGCCAACGGGCTGCCGGCACCGAAAGTGCTCAACCTGTTCGCCTATACCGGTGCGGCAACCCTTTCCGCCAAGGCGGCCGGTGCGGATGTCACCCATCTGGATTCCGTGCGGCAGGTCGTCACCTGGGCACGGGAAAACATGGAACGGAGCGGTATGGAGGGAGTCCGCTGGGTTGTCGAAGACGCCCTGAAATTCGCTCGGCGGGAAGCCCGGCGGGGGAACCTCTACCAGGGGATCATCCTGGATCCTCCCGCTTACGGACATGGTCCGGACGGTGAGAAATGGAAACTGGACGAACTGTTGTTCGACCTGCTGAAAAACGTTGCGTCCATCCTCTCTCCGCGGGATTCGTTCCTCGTTCTCAACCTTTATTCCAATGGCTATTCGGCCATGCTCGGAGAAACCGTGGTCCGGGAGGCCTTCGGCCTGAAAGGAGAACCGGGCTTCGATGAGGTTCCCGGCCACGACGGAGCGTTCATCCAGCTCCAAAGCGGCGAACTTGCCCTTCGTGACCGTTTCGGTAAAGTGCTTCCGCTGAGTATCTTCGTCCGTCTCAAACGCTAACCTCTCCGGTGTATGTTTTACCGTCACATCTCTTCCTCCGGCGACATTTGCCCGTCAGGGTTGCGCAGCAACAGGAGCCGGAGGAAGGGATGTGACGGCAAAAACGGATGTGAAAACGGAAAGGATTGCCGTTGCGCCGGGACAGTATGCGATTCTTGAAAAGTTTTATTAACTTTGCGCCTTGGAATACAATTTAATATCCGATACACATTATGCAACAGTACATCGACAGTTACGACTTCACCGGCAAGAAAGCCATCGTGAGAGTCGATTTCAACGTTCCCCTCGATGAGAACTTCAACATTACCGATGACACCCGTATCCGCCGTGCCATGCCGACCCTCAAGAAGGTCCTCTCCAGCGGTGGTGCCCTGATCATCATGTCCCATCTCGGCCGTCCGAAGAAAGTGGACCCGAAGTTCTCCCTCAAGCATATCGTCGGCCGCGTGTCCGAGTGCCTGGGCGTCCCCGTCCAGTTCGCCGAAGACTGCCAGAAAGCTGACGCACAGGCAGCTGCCTTGAAGCCGGGTGAGGCGCTCCTGCTGGAGAACCTCCGCTTCTATGCTGAGGAGGAAGGCAAACCCCGCGGACTCGCCGAGGATGCCTCCGAGGAAGAAAAGAAAGCTGCCAAGAAGGCCGTGAAGGAATCCCAGAAGGAGTTCGTCAAGAAACTCGCTTCCTACGCGGACTGCTATATCAACGATGCTTTCGGTACGGCCCACCGTGCCCATGGCTCCACCGCCCTCATCGCCGAGTATTTCCCGAATGACAAGATGTTCGGCTACCTGATGGAAGGCGAGATCAAGGCCATCGACAATGTGCTCAAGAACGCCCAGCGCCCGCTGACTGCCATCATCGGCGGCTCCAAGGTTTCCTCCAAGCTCGCCGTCCTCAAGAATCTGGTCGGCAAGGTGGACAACCTCATCATCGGCGGCGGCATGGGCTATACCTTCATCAAGGCCCAGGGCGGCAAAATCGGTCTCTCCCTGCACGAGGACGATCTCATCCCCGATGCACTCGAGATTCTCAAGACTGCCGAGGAGAAGGGCGTGAACGTGTCCCTTTCCATCCAGACCGTGGCCGGCCAGGCGTTCGACAACGATACGCCGCAGCGCATTTTCGACACCCATGCCATCGCTGACGACTGGGAGGGTATGGATGCGGCCCCCGCTTCCCTCGAGAACTGGCGCAAGATCATCCTCTCCTCCAAGACCATCCTCTGGAACGGTCCGGTCGGCGTGTTCGAACTCCCGAATTTCGCCAAGGGAACCCTCCAGATCGCCGAAGACCTCGCCGAGGCGACCCGGAACGGCGCTTACACCCTCGTGGGCGGCGGTGACTCCGTGGCTGCCGTGACCCAGATGGGCTATGCCGACAAGGTGTCCTATGTCTCCACCGGCGGCGGTGCCATGCTCGAGGCCATCGAAGGCAAGATCCTTCCGGGCATTGCGGCGATTCAGGACTGACCGGAAAATCCTGAGAAATAATTACTATATTTGCAACCGGGTTCTCTGATGGACCCGGTTGTTTGTATGGAAATGCTTGTAGTCCGCTGGCACGTCGATCCTGCCATCCTGCATATAGGGAATTTCGAGATCCGCTGGTATTCGCTCCTGTTCGTGAGCGGATTCATCCTGGGCTGGTTCATCTTCAAATGGTTTTTCAAGCGGGAGAAAATCTCCCTTGACCTGCTGGACCCGCTGCTGTACACCCTGCTGATATGCACGATTGTCGGCGCCCGTCTCGGCCACTGCCTGTTCTATCAGCCGGATTACTACCTCGGCAGCTGGGAGGGGTTCAAGGAAATCTTCATGCCATGGAAAGGCGGACTGGCGAGTCATGGCGGAACGATCGCCCTGCTGCTGGGCATGTGGTGGTTCGCCCGGCACTATGGCCGGAAGCATCATTTCGATTTCGTCTGGATGCTGGACCATCTCTGCATCGCCGTGGCCTTTGCAGGCGCGTTCATCCGTTTCGGAAACCTTTTTAATTCAGAGATTTACGGTAATGTGACCGATCTTCCCTGGGGTTTCATCTTCGAACTGCGGGGTGAGACCGAGCCCAAGCATCCGACCCAGCTTTACGAAGGATTTACCTATCTCCTGTTGGGTTTTGCCCTCCTGACCCTGTACAAATACCGCCTGGACAAGCTCTGGCGCGGCACTTTCGTCGGCATCTTCCTGGTCGTCTGCTTCGGCAGCCGGTTCCTCATCGAGTTCATCAAGGAGCCTCAGGTGGCCTTTGAGGAGAGCATGACCCTGAACATGGGACAGCTCCTTTCCATTCCGTTCATCCTGCTCGGCATCGGTTTCCTGATTTATGCCTGCAAGACGAAAATTCCGGCCAGGGCCATTCACCCCGAGCCTGTGAAGAAGGAGCCTACGCATTACGCGAAGGCTGTCGGGAAATGAGATTCAGGGCGGTTTTCTTCGACATAGACGGGACGCTGGTCCCCATCGGGGCACGGGAAATGCTGCCCTCCACGGTTCGTGCCCTGGACGAGTTACGACGTCGTGGAATCAAAGTAATCGTCAACACCGGACGGCCCTATTACCTGATTGACAATCTGGGCGGTTATCCTTTAGACGGATATGTCTGAATGAACGGCGGACTGGTCCTGCTGGGGGGAGAGGTTGTTTTCAAGCAGCCGGTGGACCGTGAGATGGCCGGGAAGGTAATCGACATCTGCCGGGAACGGGACATTGCCTGTGTCGCGTTCCTACAGGACACGTTCCAGTTGAGCTTCCACAATGCAAGGGAGCGCGAAGCCAGCGAAAAGATCCATATCCGTTTTGACCGGGTGGGCCCGCTGGAGGGGCTGCGGGAGCAGGACGTGTTCCAGTTCACCGTCTATGTCACGCCGGAAGAGGAGCGGGTCTTTTCCGGCCTTCACGACCTCGTCTTCCCGCGCTGGTCTCCCTTTTTTACCGACGTGAATCCCTCCGGCACCTCCAAGGCAGCTGGGATAGCCCGCATGGCGGAAGCCCTCGGCATCGGGAAGGAGGAAACCCTGGCATTCGGGGATGGCGGGAACGACATCTCCATGATTGAAGCGGCCGGGTTGGGAGTGGCGATGGGCAATGCCGGGGACCCTGTCAGAACCGTGGCAGATTATGTCACCCAGACGGCTGAAGCGGACGGAATTGCCGTCGCCTTGCGGCATTTCGGCCTGATTTCGTAAAAAATAAGGGGGAAGTCGTCAAAAAAACGGCGACTGGTCTTCTTGAGGTGCGATTTTTGCAGCACCCGGGCGACTACATTGTTCGAGTATATAGTTAGTTAGATATGTGTTTTCAACGATTTGCAGTGATTGCGGTGAGCGCACTCCTGGCAGTACCCGCCCTGGCCCAGTACCGGGACGACGTGCCGCGTACGGATCAGAAGGTCGTCCTTTCGCTGGACGATGCCCTTCGAATCGCCCTCAGCGAAAACGTATCCGTGAAGGTGGCCGACATGGAAATCCGGCGTCAGGAGTATGCCCGCAAGGGTACGTATGCCTCCTTGTTCCCCCAGGTGAGCGCATCGGGCATGTACAGTTATGCCCTTAAGAAACAGAAGGTATATTTCGGGTCGGACCGCGAGGATGACGACAAAAAATCCTCCGGCGGCGGCATGGCCGGCATGATGGCATCCCTGATGGATCCGATCATGCACTATATCAACCAGTTGGTTGCGCTGCATCCCGGACAGGTGACGCCGTATATCCCGGAAACCACCGACAACACATCCTCTTCTTCCGAACCGATGGAGATGGGCCGTACCCATTCCGTGACCTTCGGGCTGAGCGCCTCGATGCCGCTCGTGAATTTCCAGTTGTGGGAAAACCTCCGTCTCAGCGGGGACCAGGTGGAACTGACGGTCGAGAAGGCCCGCGAGTCCCGTCTCGGCATGGTGACTTCGGTCAAGCAGGCCTACTACGCCGTCCTGATGGCGAAGGAAGCTTATAACGTGTATAATTCCGTGTATGAGAATGCGGTGGAGAATTTCCGCCTGACCGAGATGCGCCACAATGCCCAGAAGGCGTCCGAACTGGACTATATCCGCGCCCAGTCGAATGTGGCGGCGGCCATTCCGAACCTGTACAATTCGGAAAACGCTATCTCGATCGCCCTCTGGCAGCTCAAGGCCGTCATCGGTATGGACCTTGATACAGACATCGACATCGAAGGGTCCCTGGCGGATTATGCCGACCACATGTTTTACGACCTCCAGGAAGGGGAGCATGCCGACCTGTCCGGCAATACCCAGCTCCGGCAGCTGGCGAGCCAGGCCGAGATGCTGTCCCGTCAGATCCGCATGCAGCAGTACGCCTACCTGCCGACCCTGGCCATGTCCTTTTCCTACTCCTATCTGTCCCAGAGCGACATGTTCAACCTGAGCCAGTGGCGCTGGTTCCCGTCTTCAACCATCGGACTGAGCCTGTCCATCCCGATCTTCTCCGGCGGCCAGCGTTACCATGCCGTCAAGCAGGCGCGCATCCAGGCGGACGAACTGGATCTCCAGCGGATCAACACCGAGCGCCAGCTGCGGATCGGCATCCGTCAGAGCTTGTCCACCATGGAGACGGCGATGAAGACCTATGACTCTTCCCGGGAGGCCCTCCGGTCTGCGGAAAAGGCGTATGACATCGCGACGAAATCCTACCAGGTGGGCCGCAATACCCTCACCGACCTGAACAATACCGAGCTGGTGCTCACCCAGTCCCGCCTGGCCGTATCCCAGGCCATCTACAACTTCGTCGTCGCCAAGGCCGGCCTCGAACAGACCCTCGGCTATGAATTCCTCGACGATGCAGGAAATGTGGATCTCCAGAACCGATAAAACGAAATACAATATATGAAAACCAGAACCATCGTATTGGCCGCAGCCGCTTTTGCGGCATTCTCCTGCGGTAATCGGAACAGCCAGGGCTCGGAACCGCTGCCCGAAGTTGAGGCCGCCGTCATTCCTTCCGTGGAGATCGTCACCGCCACGGCCCGTGACGTCGCCCAGGAAAGTTCCTACTCCTCGACCGTCGAGGCCTATGCCACCAACAACATCATGCCCCAGTCCGGCGGCCGTATCCGAAAAATCAACGTGGAAGTGGGCGATTACGTCGCCAAAGGCCAGGTCCTTGCCGAAATGGACCGCCTCCAGCTGGACCAGCTGGAACTCCAGATCCAGAATGACGAGGTCGAATACGCCCGCCTGAAGAGCCTCTATGAGGAGGGTGGCGTGTCCCAGTCCGATTTCGAAACGGCGGAACTCGGCTACAAGGTACGCCGCTCCAACTATAACAACATGCTGGAAAACACCATTCTGCGAAGCCCCATCACAGGGTTCGTAACCGCGCGCAACTTCGACGTTGGGGACATGTTCTCCATGAGCGCTCCCTTGTTCACGGTCCAGCAGGTCGTTCCCGTGAAGCTGCTGGTGGGCATTTCTGAAAGTGAGTATACCAAGATCAAGAAAGGCGATTCGGTAACGATTACGGTGGATGCCCTGCCGGGGCGTACGTTTACGGGAAAGGTGGAACGGCTGTATCCGACCATCAACGCGGCGACGCATACTTTCAATGCTGAGGTCCGTGTTTCCAATACGGACCGGGTACTCCGTCCGGGCATGTATGCCCGCGTGACGGTGAATTACGGCACCAACCACCGCATTGTCCTTCCCGACCAGTGCATCGTCAAGCAGGAAGGAACCGGCCAGCGGTTCGTGTACCTGCTCCAGGATGACGGTACGGTGAGCTATGTCCCAGTGGGCACCGGCCGCCACATCGGCAGCGAATACGAGATCACCGGAGGTATCGAAGAGGGTGAAACCGTCATCTACAAGGGCCAGGCCGCTCTCAAGGACGGCATGAAGGTCACGGTTCTTAACAAGTAGGGGAAGTATGAGCATTTACAGATCAGCCGTCAACAATCCGGTTACCACCGCTCTGATCTTCCTGGCTTTCGCCATCCTGGGTATCTTCTCCCTGACCCGGCTTCCGGTCGACAATTTCCCGGATGTCGAGTCCAACGTCATCATGGTGATGTCGTCCTACCCGGGCGCCAGCGCAGAAGATGTGGAGAACAACCTGACGAAAGTGCTGGAGAATTCCCTGAACGGTGTGTCCGACCTGAAGGACATCACGTCCAATTCGCGTGAGAACATCGCGGTCCTTACGCTCGAATTCGAATACGGTACCGATATCGACGTCGCCACCAACGACGTGCGCGACAAACTCGACATGGTGGCCCAGACCCTTCCCGACGGGGCATCGCAGCCGACAATCTTCAAGTTCAGCGTGGACGACATGCCGATCATGATCCTGTCCGCCACGGCTGACCAGAGCGTCTCCGCCCTGGACAAAATCCTGGACGACCGGGTGGCGACCCCGCTGGCCCGCGTCTCCGGCGTCGGAACGGTTTCCGTATCCGGTGCGCCCCAGCGTGAGATCCAGGTCTACTGCGACCCGACCAAACTGGAGGCCTACGGGCTCTCGATCGCGTCGATTTCCTCGGTCATTGCGGCCGAGAACCGGAATGTCCCTTCGGGCAATATCGACATCGGTTCCGATACCTATACCCTCCGGATCAAGAAAGAGTTCCGGGATCCCTCCGAACTGATGGACATCATCCTCGGCTCCTATAATGGCAACGCTATCTACCTGCGCGACGTGGCGCGGGTGTATGACGGCCTGGAGGAAAAGTCCCAGGAGTCCTATACCAACGGCGTCCGCGGCGCCCAGATCATCATCCAGAAACAGTCGGGGTATAACACCGTCAATGTGATCCGGAGCGTCAAGAAGGAACTCCAGAAACTGCAGCGGAACCTGCCTTCCGACATCAAAATCACTACAGTTGTCGACTCCTCCGACAACATCCTCCGCACGATCGATTCCCTGAAGGAAACCATCATCATCACCTTCCTCGTGGTCATGCTGGTCGTCTTCCTGTTCCTCGGGCGCTGGAGGGGTACATTCATCGTCGTCCTGTCGATCCCGATCGCCCTGCTGGCATCCCTGATGTACCTGTTCGCGACGGGCAATACCCTGAATATCATATCGATGTCCGCCCTTGCGATTGCCATCGGTATGGTCGTGGACGATGCCATCGTGGTCCTGGAGAACGTGTCGACGCACCTGGACCGCGGCGAGAAGCCCAAGGAGGCGGCGGTTCACGGTACCTCCGAAGTAGGTATCTCCGTCATTGCCTCCACGCTGACAATGCTCTGCGTCTTCCTGCCGCTCACGATGATTTCCGGCATGGCCGGCATCATGTTCAAGCAGCTGGGCTGGATCGTTTCCATCATCATGATCGTGTCCACGACGGCGGCCCTCACCCTGGTGCCGATGCTCTGTTCGCAGCTGCTGAACAACAAACCCAAGACCGGCAAGCTTCACCTTGCCATCTTCGGCCCCGTCAACCGGTTCCTGGACAAGATTTCCCACGGATATTCCCGCCTGATCGCCTGGTGCATGAACCACAAGAAGGTCGTGCTCCTGGGAGCGGTTGTCGTGTTTGTAGGGGTTCTCGCCGTGTATGGTCCCCGGATGAAGACTGAGTACTTCCCGACCCAGGACCAGGGCCGGATTTCCGCCACCATTGAGCTGCCGATCGGTACGGCGCAGCAGGTGACCGGGGACGTGGCTGCGCGCATCTATGAAAAGCTCGTAGCCGACATCCCCGAGATCAAAGTGCTGAGCTACAATTTCGGCCAGGCCGATTCCGACAATGCATTCGCCTCCATGCGGAACAATGGTACCTATTTGATTTCCATGAACATCAACATCGGATCCATGGAGGAGCGCGACCGGTCCACGTCCGAGATTGCGGATGTGATCCGTGCGGACCTGAAACTGTTCCCCGAGCTGAGCCGGGCCACCGTTACGGAAGGAGGCATGGGCATGGGCGGCCGTTCCAGCGTTGTGCTGGAAATCTACGGCTACGATTTCGAAACCACCGAGCAGGCGGCCCGCAACGTGCGGCAGAAGATGCTGGACAACCCGAATTTCGTCCAGGTCATCATCAGCCGCGACCAGTACACTCCGGAATATGAGGTGGATTTCGACCGCGAGAAACTGGCGCTCAATGGGCTTACGTCTACGACGGCGGCGGCTGCCGTCAGTGCGGCCATGAGCGGATCCGTGGCCTCCTATTACCGAGAGGACGGGGAAGAATACAACATCCGCGTCCGTTTCGCCCCGGAATTCCGCCGGAGCGTGGAGGATATCGAAAATATCGTCGTCTACAATGCCCAGGGACGCGGCATCAAGGTCCGTGACCTCGGGCAGATCGTCGAATCCAAGGTCCCCCCGACCATCCAGCGCAAGAATCGCGACAGGTACATCTCCGTGACCGGCATGATGGCCCAGGGACGCGCCCTGAGTGACGGCGTTGCGGCCGTGACATCCATCATGGAAGCGGAGCAGCTGCCGGCAGAACTGTCCTGGGATATCGGCGGCGACTATGAGGACCAGCAGGACATGTTCTCCGACATGATCCTCCTGATGTTCCTCATCGTCATCCTGGTCTACATGGTCATGGCCTCCCAGTTCGAATCTTTCATGGGACCGTTCGTCATCATGTTCTCCATTCCGTTTGCCCTGACGGGCGTCGCCCTGGGTAACATGATCCACGGCATGGCGGTCGGCGTGATGTCCATGATCGGTATCATCATCCTGCTGGGTATCGTCGTGAAGAACGGTATCGTGCTGATTGACTATACGATCCTGTGCCAGGAGCGAGGCATGAGCGTACGCGAGTCCTCCGTGACGGCGGCCAAGAGCCGTCTGCGGCCGATTCTCATGACTACCCTGACGACCGTCCTCGGCATGCTGCCGATGGCGTGGGGTACGGGAGAAGGTTCCGAGATGTGGAAGGGACTGGGCGTCACCGTGGCCTGGGGCCTTTCGATTTCCACCGTCATCACCCTCATCATCATTCCGGTCCTGTACTGCGGCTTGACGGAACACCGGGCCCGCCGGCAGGAACGCAAGAAAGCGAAGTAACCATGAAAGCAGTCTTTATCGTTTACAACCAGGCATACAACCAGGAACTGGTGGAACTGCTGGGCCGTCACGGCCAGCGGGGATATACCGTGTGGCAGGAAATCGGCGGCCGCGGCAGCGAGACGGGCGATCCGCATCTGGGGAGCCACGCGTGGCCGACCCAGAACCATGCCCTTTTCACGGTCGTGGACAATGACCTTGTCGAAGGGCTGATGGAGGAACTCCGTTCGACCGACCGGGACAATCCCAAGCTGGGACTTCGCGCCTGGGTCCTTCCGGTGGAGGAGGCTCTGTAAATCAAATATTTTTTGTTATATTTGCAAATTAGACAAATAATTAGTTTCAGCTATGGCTAAAATTGCAACGAATACCAATTTCAGCGAGCTTCTCCAGGACGGGAAACTCGTCATCGTGGATTTCTGGGCGACCTGGTGCGGCCCGTGCCGTATGCTTTCCCCGCTTCTGGACGAGGTGGAGGAAGAAATGGGCGACAAGGTCACCGTCGTCAAGGTGAACGTGGATGACGCGGATGAGGTCGCCATGCAATACCGGATCATGAACATCCCGACCCTGCTGTTCTTCAAGAACGGCCAGCTTGTGGACAAGACGGTCGGCGCCATGCCGAAGAATGCCCTCGTGGAAAGAATCAATGCAAATCTTTAGGAATATGAAAAAGATCTTTACTCTTGTCGCCGTGGCAGCCGTCTCCCTCCTGACTGCCTTCCAGGCTCATGCCCAGTTCGGCATCGTCGGCGGTCTGACTTCCTCTTCCACCAGTGTCGAGAAAGTCGAGTCCAGCTCGATCAGCCTGTATCATGCCGGTGTGACCTACAAGTCTGACCTTGGTGCCGGTTTTGCCATCCAGCCTTCCCTGCTGTACCAGGTGAAGGGTGCGACCCTGAACAACATCTCTTCGGAGACGACGTCCGACGACTTCAAGCTCAAGACGGGTTTCATCGAGATGCCGGTTTCCTTCCAGTGGGGACCGGACCTGCTCGCTTTCCGTCCGTACGTGTTTGTGGAGCCTTTCATCGGGTATGCCCTGACTTCTACCGGACAAGGTTCCGGAACCGAGGGTGAGAAGTTCGAGGCCTGGCTGGATGACGCCCACAACCATTTCGAATATGGATTCGGCGTCGGCGGCGGTTTGGAAATCGCCCAGCACGTACAGCTTTCCGTCCAGTGGTTCAACAATCTCGGCAAGGTGTTCGACAGTGCATCGGCTGATGCCGAAGCCAAGAGTGTCGCCGAGAATGTCAAGAATTTCAAGGGTATCAAGTTCTCCCTTGCGATCCTTTTCTAATGGACGAAAGGAAAGTAGTCGTTTTCTGTTCAGCCAGTTACGACATCGATCCCAAGTACGCAACTGCAGCGCGTGACGTCGTTCGCGCGCTGCGTGCGTTGAATTGCACCGTGGTTTCCGGGGGGAGTTTCAGGGGAACGATGGGAGATGTCGCCGATGAGTGCCACCGGCTCGGCGTACCCCACATTGGCGTGCTTCCGCGTTTCATGAAGGGGTTGGAGTATCCCCATCTGACGGAACTCATTTGGACCGATACCATGTCGGAGCGGAAGGAGCGGATGCGGCAGGGAACAGACGCCGTCATCGCCTTGCCGGGAGGGATCGGAACACTGGACGAACTGATTGAAACCCATGTCCTGGCAAAACTGGGACGTTATGGCGGGAGGATCTTTGCCCTGGATGTGGACGGTTTCTATACGCCCTTCAGGCATTTGCTGGACCATTATGTGGCCACCGGCATGCTTACCCCGGAAGACCGCTCCCTGATCGCTTTTCCCGGAAGCGTGGAAGCGCTGGCCGGGCAACTTGCATAACAATGGGCATCCCTGAAATCATTACCTATCTGTCTGCCCCGATGCAGCGTGTCATGGGGCTTGTACAGGACTCGCTGGAAAGCGATGTCCCCCTGCTCAACATGACGAACCGTTCCCTGCTGGATAATCTCGGGAAGCGGATCCGTCCGATGCTGTCGCTCCTGTGCGCAGGCGCATGCGGAGGCATCGTTCCGGATTCAATCCAGTTCGCAGCAGCCTCCGAACTGCTGCACAATGCGACTCTCCTCCATGACGATGTGGTGGATGGAGCCCAGCAGCGGCGCGGCCGTCCGACAGTGATGTCGATCCTCAGTGGTCCGGCGTCCGTCCTGATCGGGGATTATTGGCTGGTCAAGGCCATGCAGTGCATCCTGGATGCCGAACACTACAGTGAGCGGGTCATCCGGATGTTCGCCAAGACCCTTTCAGACTTGGCGGAAGGAGAAATGCTCCAAATGGAAAAGGCTTCCCGCTGCGACACGGTCGAGGAAGACTACCTGAGGATCATCTATTCCAAGACGGCTTCCCTCTTCGAGGCGGCTGCCATGGCCGGAGCCGTTTCCGCCGGGGCGCCGGAGCCGCTTGTGCAGTCTGTCGGAGATTATGCACGCGCCATGGGTATCGCATTCCAGATCAAGGATGATATGTTCGATTATTCGGACGGAGGGCAGGTCGGGAAACCTGTCGGCATCGACCTGTTGGAACAGAAAATCACCCTGCCGCTGCTGTGCGCCCTGGAGAAGGTGTCGCCGGAGGAAGCCGGTGGAATCCGCCGGAAGGTGGGACAGATCGGCGACCATCCGGACCTGGCCGGGGAAGTCCGTACGTTTGTATGGGAACACGGCGGCATGGAAGACGCGGGGATCAAATTGGAAAATTATATCGAAAAAGCGGTTTTCTGCCTGTCCGCTCTTCCGGAATCCACGGAAAAAACGTATCTTGCAAAACTTGCCCGCTTTGTCGGCGGACGGGACTATTAGAAAGACGGATGGACACCAGGGAACCACAGGGAAACGGAAAGATCCGGACCGCTCTTCACCAGATGGTGGAGCAGGGACGGATTCCGCATTCCATGCTGTTCCATGAGAATGACGGGGGCGGTGCCTTCCCGCTGATCCTCGGGTTCCTGGATGAACTGTACGGACACAACCCGCGGGTGGGGAAACTCATCCATCCGGACATCCACTTTGTCTTTCCGGTTGCCGGAAAGGACAAGCTGGTTTCGGACCAGTTTGCCCGGCAGTGGAGGGATCTCCTGCTGGAAAATCCTTATTTCTTTGAGAACCAGCTGTATGAGACGATCGGAATCGAGGGCAAGCAGAGCCTGATTTCTGTCGCGGAGGCCCGTCGGGTACTGGACAAACTCTCCCTCTCGGCCGTTGAAGGCGGTTACCGGACAGTCGTGATGTACCTGCCGGAAAAACTGCATCTTTCGGCGGCGAACAGTCTGCTGAAAATGATCGAGGAACCGCCGGAGAAGACGCTTTTCCTCCTGGTGACGCACGAACCGGAAAAAGTCCTGACGACGATTGTCTCCCGGTGCCTGTTCTTTCGGGTGATGCCGCTGTCCCGGGAGGAGGAAGCCGCCGTCCATCCGGCGCAGCGGAGTGAGACGCTCATGATGTCCGACTTGTTCCACGACTTGATGGAGGCCCTCCTGAAACGCGACCTGCTGTCGGTCCTGGAAACCGCTGAGGGGGTCGCGGCGCTGGAGTCCCGGGAAAAACAGAAGGCTTTCTGCCGGTTCTTCGCCGACGGGCTCCGGAACTTGTTCCTGATCCAGCAATCCCTTCCCGCCCTTGTCGATATTCCGGAAGACGAAATGGACCGGTACCGGGACTGGGCGGCCCGGTGCAAGCGGACCTTCCCTCGCCTCGGGATTTCCGCACTGGACCGTTCCATGCTCATGCTGGAGCGCAATGTGAGCCAGAAGATCCTGTTTACGGATCTCGTGAACCGGCTCTATACGTTGATTTGAAATTGATGGCTATGAACAGCAGAATAGATACCAACGAAAATATCAGATATGACTGCTTCCGCGGCTGTACCATCTCCGGCAACGAGGAGACGGGCATGGAGGAGATCCGCTACCGTCAGGGATGCTGCAAGCTGGAAGTGTACAACTATCTGAAAGGCATCGGCCAGGAACAGTACAACCACCTGTTCGAGGTCCGGTTCAAGAATACGCGCAAAGGCATTTATGTCAATGCGTCCGGCCAGAGCATCAAGACCGGAGACCTGGTGATCGTGGAGGCGATGAGCGGGCATGACTTGGGTATCGTAACCCTCGAGGGCCCGATCGTCGCCCGCCAGATCAAGGCGAAGGGGATCGATCCCGAGAAGACTCCGTTCCGGAAAATTTACCGGAAGGCCAAGCCCTTTGACATCGAACGGTGGCAGGAAGCCATCGCCCGCGAGCAGGAGACGATGATCCGTGCCCGCGTGCTGGCGGCCAACCTGGGCCTGGAAATGAAAATCGGTGACGTCGAGTTCCAGGGCGACGGCACCAAAGCCATTTTCTATTACATCGCCGACGGGCGTGTGGATTTCCGCCAGCTGATCAAGGACTTTGCCGAAGAGTTCCATATCCGCGTGGAAATGAAGCAGATCGGAGCCCGCCAGGAGGCCGGCCTCATCGGAGGGCTCGGCATCTGCGGGCGGGAACTGTGCTGCGCCAACTACATCACCGAGTTCAAGTCCATCACCACGTCGGCTGCCCGCTGCCAGGACCTGTCCCTCAATCCGCAGAAGCTGGCGGGCCAGTGCGGGAAGCTCAAGTGTTGTCTCAACTATGAAGTGTCGGCCTATATGGATGCCCATTCCCGGATTCCGAAGGTGACCGAGCCGTTGGAATTCGAAGACGGCCCCGCCTATCTGGTAAAGACGGACATCCTCCGGGAGACCCTGTATTTCTCGTATGAAAAGGGCTCCCTGGCCCGGATTTATCCGCTTACCGCAGCGCAGGTACAGGAAATCATCATGATGAACCGCAACGGGGAAAAACCGGAGACGCTTCGCGTGGAGGAAGACCCCGTCGCTCCGGAATTCGTGACGGCTGTGGGGGACGACAGCATCTCCCGCTTCGACGAGGCGCGCCGCCGCAAGCGTAAGAAAAACGGCAACCGCAACAAGAACCGCAAGGGAGGCAAGGCCTCCGCTGCCAAGAAGGACGATGCATAGGTTTTTTTCCGTCAGACAGGGACTGGCAGGGTGCGCTGCGCTCCTGCTGGCGGTGTCGTGCCGGGAACCGATGTCCGTGGAGCGGTTTGTCGGTGGCGCGGAACCGTATGTGTTCACCGTGGACATGGGGGATACGACGGCTGTCTATGATTTCGACCTGTACACTCGGATCGACGACCGGCCCGAGGTCGTGCGGGACCTGAAGGAGCTGCATCTGCAGATCAGCTGGACTTCACCCTCGGATACGACCTTCCGGGAAGATGTCTATATGCCCATGAACGGGCGCGTTTCCTTTTTCTCCCGCCAGGCACGCGCTCCCTACCGGGCGGGGGTCCGGCCTTCGGAAGCAGGGGAGTGGACAATTTCCATCCGGACGCCGGAGGCTCCGCAAGGTCTTCAGGGAATGGGACTTTGTGTGCGTAAAAAACGATAGATATGGGACACGGGAAACTTCGAAAATTCGCCGAGAACGAAACCTTCCGCTGCCTGCTGCAGCCGGATGCGTCCGAGGTGCTGGCCAAACCGCAGGGGTCCAGGGCGCTGGTCCTCCGGGACCATGCTGTCAAGGGGCATTGGAACCGGGACATGTTCGCTGCGGAGCAGCCCATCGTGCTGGAACTCGGGTGCGGGAAGGGAGACTATACCATCGCCCTGGCCCTGAGACATCCGGAAATGAATTTCATCGGCGTGGACATCAAGGGTGCCCGCCTGTGGAAAGGGGCGAAGTTCGCAACGGAACGGGCCCTCCCCAACGTGGCGTTCCTCCGGACGCGGATCGAGTTCATCAGCGCCTTTTTCGCCCCGGACGAGGTGTCCGAGGTATGGCTGACCTTTTCCGATCCCCAGATGGGAAGCGAGAATGCCCGGTTGACCTCGCCGCTTTTCCTCGCACGTTACCGGGATTTCATGGTGAAGGGCGGAATCGTCCATCTCAAGACGGATTCGCGTTTCCTTCACGAATACACCCGCGCTGTCGTCCGCGCGAACGGACTTGATGTCCTTGCCTGCGGCACCGATATCTATCATGAAGGGTTCCAGAAGCCTGCCGGGGAGAATCCCGGGTGGGACGTGGATGCCGTGCTCGAGGTGCAGACTTTCTATGAATCGATGTTCCTGGAGATGGGTCTCCCGATCACATACCTGGCTTTCCGCATCGACCATGAGGGGCCCTTTGCGTATCCGGCCGACTTCGACGCTGCCTTCTGGCGCGCCCAGGAGGGGCCCCGTCGTACGTTCAGCCATCAGAGAGCCCCTAAGGGGTGAAATCCCCGGGCTTGACCCAGTGGATGCGCACCCCGTCACGTTCCATTCCCCGGAACCAGGTCATCTGGCGTTTGGCAAACTGGTGGATGGCGTTTCCGAGGAGGATGTGCATCTGCTCGAAAGTGAGCTCACCGAGCAGGTATTGGGTGACAAATTTGTATTCCAGTCCGTAATACAGGAGGTCTTCCGCCGGAATCCCGCTGTCCAGGAGCCCCCGGACCTCTTCCACCAGGCCCTCCTCCAGGCGCTCGTCCAGCCGTCGGTCGATGCGGGCGACCCGCTCTTCCCGGGAGACCAGTGTTCCTATATAAAAGGTATTTTGCGGGAGGGCGCTTTCTGGGACGCCGTTTTCCTTCTTGAACTTATAGGCGCGTGTCGCCGCTTCGATGTACAAGCCGGATCCGCCGCAGAGGAGGGGAAGGCATCCTCTTGAACGGACGTCGGCGTAGGCTTCAGCAAACGCTGCCTGATACTCGTAGATGTTGAATTTATACCCGGCCGGGACCAGGTCGATGAGGTGGAAGGGGACGTCTCCGTATTCTCCGAGATCCTTGCCGGTCCCGATGTCCATGCCGCGGTAGACCTGGCGGGAGTCGGCAGAGAGGATTTCCGTGCGACCCATCGCCTTCGCCAGTTGGACGGCATACCGCGTCTTTCCGGAAGCCGTGGGTCCCAGGACGCACACAAGGTCGATGTCGCCGTCGGCCCACGCCTGCCGGAGGGCGGCGGGATCGATGGTTTCCGGGTCGGGAAGTTTCGCCATGGGCGGGACGCCGGGACGGTCCGGAAGGAGTTCGGTTCGGTTCATACGCCAAAATTACGGAAAAAGTCGTACCTTTGCAATCCCGGACCCGTCCGGAGTGAAGGAATCATGCCGAAAGCCAAGAGTACCATACAGATCAAGAACCGCAGGGCCTCGTTCGATTACGAGTTCCTGGAGACCTATACGGCCGGCATCGAGCTGGTGGGAACGGAGATCAAGTCGATCCGTGCGGGCAAGGCATCCCTGCAGGACGCTTATTGTTATTTTGTCGGCAACCAGCTGTTTGTCAAGGGAATGAATGTGGCACAGTACCACTGGGGGTCCTGGGGGCAGCATGAACCGGTACGGGACCGCAGGCTGCTGCTGACCCGGCGGGAGCTGCGCCACCTCCAGGCGGAGGACAAGAAAAAGGGCCTGACCATCGTGGCCGTCCGCCTGTTCATCGCCGACAACGGGTTCGCCAAGCTGGTAATCGCCCTGGCCAAGGGCAAGAAAGAATACGACAAGCGGCAGTCCATCAAGGAGCGCGACGTACGCCGCGAGATGGACCGGGGCGGATATTGAAAAAAATATTTGCAGATACGGAAAAATGTCGTACCTTTGCCGTCCCGAAATATGTGGAGAGATTTGGATTGCTTGCAACCACGTTAAAAAATGCTAAATTACATTTCATATCAGTGTTTTGTGTTTTTAGCCTCCGCATATCGCATGGGGCTATTTTTTTGCATCTAAACTGACAGGAATATGAATTACCTTTTTACTTCAGAATCCGTTTCCGAAGGCCATCCGGACAAGGTGGCCGACCAGATCAGCGACGCCATCCTCGACGAGTTCCTCCGCCAGGATCCGGAATCCAAAGTCGCCTGCGAGACCTTCTGCTCCACCGGCATGGTCGTGGTGATGGGTGAGGTCAAGTCCGAAGCCTACGTTGACATCCAGTCCACTGTCCGGGGAACCATCAACCGCATCGGCTACAACAAGGCGGAATACATGTTCGACGGCAATTCCTGCGGCGTTCTGTCCGCCCTCCACGAGCAGAGTGCGGACATCAACCGGGGCGTGGAGCGGGAAGACCTGGACAACCAGGGCGCCGGCGACCAGGGCATGATGTTCGGATACGCCTGCCGCGATACGGCCGACTACATGCCGCTGCCGTTGTATCTGAGCCACCTGAGCCTGAAACTCCTGGCGGATATCCGCCACAAGGAACCGGAACTCATGCCGTACCTCCGTCCGGACGCCAAATCCCAGTTTACCATTGAATATGATGGAAAAACCCATCAGCCGGTGAAGGTCCACACCATCGTCATCTCCACCCAGCATGACGAGTTCGTGCCGGCCAGCCTGGGTAGGATGTCGTACGCCGACGCCGTCGCCCAGTACGGCCAGGACAAAGTCGACATCGAAATGCAGTCCAAGATCCGGTATGACATCGAGACGATCCTTATCCCGCGCCTGAAAGCTGCGCTTCCTGAGGAAACCGCCCGTCTGGTCCACAGTTTCATCTTGCATGTAAACCCGACCGGCAAGTTCGTCATCGGCGGTCCCCACGGCGATACCGGCCTGACCGGCCGCAAGATCATCGTGGATACCTACGGTGGCAAGGGTGCGCATGGCGGCGGGGCTTTCTCCGGCAAGGATCCGTCCAAGGTGGACCGCAGCGCGGCGTATGCCGCCCGGTACATCGCCAAGAACCTGGTTGCGGCCGGTGTCGCCGACGAATGCCTGGTCCAGTTGGCCTATGCCATCGGCGTGGCCCGTCCCGTCAGCGTGTTCGTGGATACGTACGGAACGGCCAAGGGGGGGCTGTCTGACGGAGAAATCGCCCGGAAAGTCCAGTCTGTCTTTGACTTGCGCCCTGCCAAGATCATCGCCAAGTTCGGCCTCAAGAACCCGATCTACGCTCCGACCGCCGCCTATGGCCACATGGGACGCACTCCCTATACCAAGACGGTGAATGTCCAGGGACATGAGCGGATTGTCCAGTTCTTCGGCTGGGAACTGCTGGACAGCGTCCCTCGCATCAAGGCCGCTTTCGGCCTTTAGGAGGAAAGTTCTGCTTTTTGTGACAGACATTTTCTCATTTCAAAAATTCGTTGTAAATTCGCGCCGAGATTTAGTTAGTGTTGTAACTATTCAGTATTTATCTTATCAAACCTTATGAGAAAAGCTTTTAAAAGCCTTCTGCTTGCATTCATCACGATGTTTGCAGGTATTGTCGCCTATGCTCAGGTGACTACGTCCTCCCTTTCGGGACGCGTGGTCGACCAGAATGGCGAGCCGGTCATCGGAGCGGCTGTGGTCGCCCTGCATGTCCCTTCCGGCACCTCGTACGGCGCCGTCACCAACGTGGACGGTCGCTACACCATTCAGGGTATGCGTACGGGCGGTCCTTACAGCGTCGAGGTTTCCTGCCTCGGCTATCAGCAGACCACCTACACCGACGTGACCCTCTCCCTTGCTGAAACCTACAACCTGAACGCGGAGATTGCCGAGTCCAACGAATTCCTGAGTGAATCCATCGTTGTTGCCTCTCCGACTTCGAAGTTCGCTGCCCAGGAGAAGACGGGCGCTGCCACGAACATCAACCGTGAGCAGATTTCCGCTCTCCCGACCGTTAACCGCAACATCACCGATGTCACCCGTCTTTCCCCTTACGGCGGCAACGGCATGAGTTTCGCCGGTTCGGATGGCCGTACGGCCAATTTCACGGTTGACGGTGCTAATTTCAACAACAACTTCGGTCTTTCCGAGAACCTGCCCGGCGGCGGCAATCCGATCTCCATCGATGCCATCGAAGAGCTGCAGGTGGTCATTTCCCCGTACGATGTGCGCCAGACCAACTTCATCGGCGGCGGCGTGAACGCCATCACCAAGTCCGGTACCAACACCTTCCGGGGCACGGCCTACGTCTATCACAAGAACGAAAACATGCAGGGTGACGCCGTGGACGGCGAACAGATCTCCGGCGCCCGCGCCCGCAACCGCAACACCACGTACGGTTTCACCTTCGGCGGTCCAATCATCAAGAACAAGCTCTTCTTCTTCGTGAACGGTGAAATGTCGAAGACCCCGACCGAGGTGAACCGCTGGAGAGGTTCCACGGACGGTGAGCCTGACGAGAACAACTACATCTCCCGCACGACCCTCGCCGACCTCGAAACGGCTTCCAATTACGCCCAGTCCACCTATCATTATGATACCGGCTCCTGGACCGCCTTCCCTGCCAATGAGAGCAATTACAAGATCCTGGCCCGCCTCGACTGGAACATCAGCCAGAAACACCACCTTGCCCTCCGCTACAACTACACGCTGAACAACGCCTGGAACAGTCCCAACGCTTCCTCCATGGACGGCGGTACCCGTTCCGCTTATGGTCGTATGTCGCTGTACTCGATGTCCTACGCGAACTCGATGTACTCGATGAACAATACGGTGAATACCTGGTCCCTCGACCTGAACAGCCGTCTTTCCGACAACCTGAGCAACCAGTTCCTGGCCACGTTCTCCAAGCTGGACGACATCCGCGGCACCAATTCCGCCGAGTTCCCGTTCATCGACATCCTGGACGGCAGCGGCGACACGAACAACTACATCGCCCTGGGCTATGAACTCTTCACCTGGAACAACGCGGTCCACAACACCATCGCTAATGTCAAGGATGACCTGACCTGGTATCTGGGAAGCCATAAGATTACCGGAGGTATCAATTTCGAGTACCAGATGGCCGACAACCAGTATATGCGTAATGGTACGGGTTACTACCGCTACAACTCCCTGGCCGACTTCACCTCCGGTGCTACGCCGGAAGTCGTCTGCCTCACCTACGGTTACCGCAAGGACGGAACGGTGGAAGCCGCTCCTGCCGCCCGCGTCCAGTTCTACAAGGCCGGTCTCTATGCGCAGGACGAGTGGAATGTCACCGACCGCTTCAAGCTCACCTACGGCGCCCGTGTCGACGGCCTGTTCTTTGACAACGGTGACCTGCTCACCAACAATGCCATCAAGGCTCTCTCCTATTATCCGAAGGCCAAAGACTATGCCGAGACCCATATCGATACCGGTTTGTGGCCTTCCTCCAAGCTCACGGTGAGCCCGCGTGTCGGCTTTACCTGGAATGTGTTCGGAGACAAGAGCCTGAAAGTGCGTGGCGGTACCGGCCTTTTCAGCGGCCGTCTCCCGCTGGTGTTCTTCACCAACATGCCGACCAACGGCGGTCTTGTGCAGTATCAGGCCCAGCTCGGACCTTCCACCAAGTATGAAAATCTCCCGCAGTCCGTCAGGGACCAGTACGCTTCCATGGGTGATATCATGGCCGCATTCAAGGGCGGGCTCGTGAAGGACGCTTCCGGCAACGTGACGACCGACGCCCTCCGTTCCATGCTGGTCGGAATGGGCTTCCCGGATACGGTTTCTCCTGAGGACGGTACCGTTCCTTCTTCCATCAGCGCCGTCGACCCTGCGTTCAAGATGCCGCAGGTCTGGAAGACTTCCCTCGCACTGGATTATGTCCTCCCCGTCAGCTTCCCGTTCACGGTTTCCGTGGAAGGAATCTTCAACAAGACGATCAACGCTGTCTCCATCTCTGACTGGAGCATGCTTCCTGCCGAAGGCTTTGTCCGCTGGAACGGTGCGGATGCCCGTCCGATGTATCCTTCTTCCTTCCGCAACGCCACCAAGGCGTTCGTCCTGGAGAACACCTCCAAGGGCTACGGATGGAGCGGCAACGTGACGTTGAACGCCCAGCCGTTCGAAGGCCTCAGCCTCATGGCTGCCTACACCCATACCGTGAACAAGGAAATCACCGGTATGCCCGGTTCCGCCGCCGAATCCGCCTTCACCTATGTTCCGACGGTGGCCGGCCCCAACTATATCGGCCTGCACAACTCCCAGTATGTGACGCCGGACCGTGTCGTCGCTTCCGCGACCGCCCACGACCGCAGCGGCAACCACTACTCCTTCATCTATGAGACCTGGCGCGGCGGCTATGCTGCCTCCTATATGCTCAAGAACGATATGAACGGCGACGGCTACAACTACGACGCCCTCTATATCCCGACGGATGCCCAGGTCGGCAACGGAACTACCGGAGATTTCCGCTTCGTTTCCGCCGATGACGCCCAGCGCTTCCTGGACTACGTGCACAGCAACCCGTACCTGTCCAAGCATCAGGGCGAGTATGCCGAAGCGTACAGCCTCTACAGCCCGTGGGTACACCGCCTCGATTTCAGCTACAAGCATGATTTCGCCGTCAAGCTCGGCCAGACGACCAACGTCCTGCAGCTCAGCCTTGACGTGAAGAACGTCCTTAACCTGTTCAATTCCAGCTGGGGTGTCTCCAAGTACCTCAATCCCGACATCTCCTCTTCCGTCACGGAGGCCCGTATCCTCCAGTATGAGAGCACCGATGCCCAGGGTTATCCTGTGTTCTCCACGCCTGCCAAAGTCAACGGTGGCACCCAGACCTGGGTTCCTTACCACAACCTTGGCCAGTGCTGGTATGCTTCCATCGGTATCAAATATCTGTTCAACTAGTAAAGGAAATTGTATATGAAACTGAAATATATCCTCGGTGCTTTCGCGGCTGCTGCCCTCTTTGCGGGCTGCCAGAGTGAACCCATGGTCGGCACCTTCCAGGATTTGGAGCTCGACAAGGCTTTCGTCTCCATCGACATGGCCGGCGGCAGCGCCGTCGTGACCGTGAAATCGGATGATGCCTGGACTTTCACCAAGCATATCGACACCGGGAAAAAGGACGAAGACGGCAAGAAGATCTATGTCGAGAATCCTTCCTGGATTACGCTCAGCACACTTACCGGCCCTGCCGGCCAGACCCAGGTGACCATTACGGCCACCAGTACCGAAGCCGGCCGTGAGGCTGAACTGCAGATCAAGTCCGGAGACCATCTCCAGCATCTCATCGTCCGCCAGGGCACGCTCGAGGCAGTGGCTGCCACCTGTGCCGAAGTGATGGAAGGTCCGGACGGAAAGACGTTCAAGGTGACGGGCAAGGTCGTTTCCATAGCCAACACCACGTATGGCAACTGGTATCTGGATGATGGAAGCTATCCTTCTTTCAGCGGCGGTAACAAGGACGGTGTCTATGTCTACGGTACGCTGGACAAGGACGGCAAGGAGAAGAACTTCACCAGCCTGGGTATCGAAGTCGGTGACGTCGTGACAGTTTCCGGTCCGAAGACCACCTATAACGGGACGGTTGAACTGGTGAATGTCACGGTCCACAAGATTGAAAAGGCCCTTCTTACGGTCCTTACCGAGCCGGTCAACCTTCCGGTTGCGGGCGGCGAGTTCCAGGTGAAGGTCGCTTTCAAGGGCAAGGGTGTCCTCTTCAACATTGACGAGGAAACGGCCAGTTGGGTTTCCTTCAAGGAATCTTCCTTCAAGGCCGGCGTAGCTACCCTTTTTGAGAAGAATCCTGCCGATACGGCTTTCTTTACCTTTAATGTCGCTCCCAATGAAGGTGAAAAGCGGGTTGGCCATGTCGTGTTCGAGTCCTCTTCCGACAAGAGCAAGACGGAAGCCGCTTTCGAAGTGACCCAGTCTCCTTACACGATCGCCACGACTTCCGTTGCAGAGGCTCTCGCCATCATCGACGGCCTGAGTGACGGTGCAACGACGGATGAAGAGTACTATGTCAAGGGTTACATCACCGGAAACGCCGGTATCGACACCGGTTATGGCAATGCAACCTTCAAGCTCACGGACGACGGCAGCGCCGATTCCCCCGCAATCACCGTGTTCCGGGCCAAGTGGCTGGAGAATGTGCCGTTCACGGCGGATGACCAGTTGAAGGAGGGTGACATGGTCATCATTGTCGGCAAGCTCCAGCGCTACGTGAAGAATGATGTGATGACGCCTGAGGTTTCTTCCTGCCATGTGTTCTCCGTCCCGGTGGCCGGTACGTTGGATAACCCTTACCTGGTCGGAGCCGCGCTCTCCATCATTGATACGATGGAAGACGGCAAGACCGCCGATGAGGAAGTCTTCGTGACGGGTATCGTGACGGGCGGTGCCGGCATCGACACCGGCTACGGCAATGCGACCTTCAAGCTCACGGCAGACGGAAAGGCTGATTCTCCGGCCCTTACGGTTTTCCGTGCCAAGGATTTCCAGAACAAGGCATTCACGGATGCCGCCAAATTCAAGGAGGGTGACCGTCTCGTTGTCATCGGAAAACTCCAGCGGTATGTGAAGAATGACGTGATGACGCCTGAGCTCAGCTACGGCTATCTGGTCTCCATCAACGGCGAGACTGAATAGACGGCTGATGCCCTGCTCTCTCAAGCGCGACCCTTCCCGGGCCGCGCTTTTTGTGTCGGCCCGCTGCGAGCATACGCTAAACGGGTCAGCCCAAGACAAAAAGGGGATGAGGATGTCACGCTGGAGGGGTGCGGCGTTGAAGAAGGGAAGGGGAGTCCGGCCTGAAAGAGACTTTCTTTGAAAATTCTCCTTGAAAAAGTCGAAACATATCGTTACATTTGCATAATTGGGTGGATTGTACCACAGAATGTAACAACTAAATAATTGATAACATGAAAATCAGACACTTATTCATGACGATCCTGGCTGGGACGGCCGTTTTTGCCGCCTGCCAGGAGAAAGAAGAGGACCTGGGCCCTGCCAGGATCTCCGTCAGTCCGACCGAGCTGTCCTTCGAGGCGCCGGAGTCTTCGAAGAGCGTGGAACTTACTGCGACCCGCGACTGGACGGTCCAGAGCAGCCCGGACTGGGTGGCGCTGAGCGTGTCCTCCGGCGAAGCCTCCACCAAGGCGCAGACGATTTCGGTC
Source organism: Bacteroidales bacterium (assembly GCA_017627255.1). Lineage (GTDB taxonomy): Bacteria > Bacteroidota > Bacteroidia > Bacteroidales > UBA932 > Cryptobacteroides. The sequence goes on from JAGAHD010000023.1 coordinate 26,088, forward strand.
TCCGTGAACGAGAACAAGTCCAACAACCGTGACGGTGAAGTGATTTTCACCATCGGTCTCTCCAAGGCGACCCTCAAGGTCAGCCAGGTGGGCCCCGGAGGTGTCCTGGACAATGGAGACGGTACCCTGGAGAAGCCTTATAGCGTTGCCGGTGTCGTCGAATACGTCAATTCTCTGGGATCCGATGTCCAGAGCCCCAACAGCGTGTACGTCAAGGGTCTGATCTCTACGGTTGAAACGACCTTCGAAGGAAGCGGCACCTATGGGAATGCCACGTTCAACATGGTGGACAGCCAGGGATCATCCGTCGTTTTCAAGGCCTTCCAGACGTATTATCTGGGCAACCGGAAATGGGTTTCCGGTGACAAGGAGGTCAAGACCGGAGATGAAGTGATTGTCTACGGACCGGTGGTGAATTACAAGGGCAACACTCCGGAAACGGCCGGCAAGGGTGCCAGCTTCATCTACAGCCTGAATGGCGTTTCTGAAGGCGGGACAGGCGGTGACGCGGGAACTCCGGAAGGAGACGGATCAGTCGATAACCCGTATAATGTGGCGGCGGCTTTGGCCAAGGCAAAGGAAACCGGAGAAACGGCTACGGCGGAAACCTACTATATCAAGGGAATAATCTCTTCCGTAGAAGAGCAGTATGGAACGCAGTTCGGCAATGCGACGTTCAACCTTGTCGATGAGGGAAGTAACGCTTCTTTCAAGGCTTTCCGGATCCAGTATTTCAACAACAAGCGGTGGACGGAAGGCGGCCTTCAGGTCAAGGAAGGAGACGAAGCTGTGATCTGCGGCAAGATTGTCAACTTCAGGGGAAATACTCCTGAAACGGAGCAGGGCAGCGGCTACCTTTACAGCCTGAACGGCGAAAAAGGCAACGAAGAACCGGCCGGCACCCCGGAAGGCGAGGGCACGCTGGAGAAACCGTACAATGTGGCCGCGGCCATCAATGCTGTCAAAGACCTGACCTGGACTTCCACTACGGAATACCAGAAGGTGGGTCCGTACTACATTACCGGCAAGGTCTCGGCCGTCAATGACGGTTATTCCAAGAATACCTTCGGAAACGGCACTTTCGAAATTGTCGATGAAGAAGGCGGTGCGTCGTTCAAGGTTTATCGCGCCATGTATCTGGGCAACCAGCAGTGGACGGCGGCTTTGGGCGAAGACGTGAAAGTGGGCGACGTGGTCGTCGTCTATGCCGAGCTGATGAACTATCGGGGAAATACCCCTGAAACGGTCCAGAATGGCGGTTATCTCTATAGCCTGAATGGCAAGACCGCACCGGAGACTCCCACCCCGACGCCGGGCGAGCCGAAGGGTACCGGTACAGAAGCCGATCCGTACAATCCGGCTGCCGCCAATGCGGTCGCAAAGGCGTTGAGCTGGACGGCCAAGGATGACTATGAGAAGACGGATCCGGTTTACGTGAAGGGAAAGATCACCTCCATCAAGGAGGCTTTCTCCGCCCAGTTCGGTAATGCTTCCTTCTATATTTCCGAGGATGGCGATGCTTCTTCCGAAACTTTCTATGCCTTCCGGGTGCTGTATTTCGGCGGTGAGATGTGGAAGGCAGGGGATATGGAACTCAAGGTCGGAGATGAAGTGGTCATCTATGCCCCGCTCATGAATTATCATGGTGACACGCCGGAGACGGTAGATAAACAGGGATATATCGTTTCCATTAACGGTGTGACGGGTGGCGAGACCCCGGGCCCCGTGGATCCCGAGATGGCGGAACCTGCAGGAACCGGCACGGAGGAGGATCCGTTCAATGTGGCTGCCGCTATCGCCAAGGCTCAGGAAACCGGAACGGTAGCAACGGAAGTAGAGTATTACATCACCGGTACGGTATACGGGACAGCCGATGTGAGCGGCGAGCATGGAAATGCGACCTTTGCCATCATCGACAAGGGATATCCGTCCGCTCCTTTCACCCTGTACCGGATCAAGTCGTTCGGCGGGGCTGCTTTCACCGGGAAAGAGTCCATCAAGGCCGGAGACGAGGTCGTCGTCAAGGGACAAATTGTCAATTACCAGGACAAGACCCCTGAGATTTCCTATGCCGGTTCTGTTGTCCTCATCAACGGCAAGACGGAATTCGACGAGGTCGATCCGGGCGAGGTTCCGGATTCCGATTTCGGGAGCAATGTGACCTGGCAACTGGGAGATGCAGCGGCAACGCAGACTGCTGTCGTCAACGGTACGGAAGACGTTTCGATCCTGAAACTGGGAACGAGCAAGAAAACTGGATCGGCAACCCTGAGTATCCCTTCCGGAAGCACCAGGATTTCCTTCTATGCGATTTCTTGGAACAAGGCGGTTTCCACCGTTGTCTTCAAGGCCGGCGGAAAAGAGCTCGGCACCATCTCGCCGGCGGCCAACAGCGGATTGCAGAACAATCCTCCGTATTCACTGACCGTTTCAGAGGGCGATTACTATGAGATAGAACTGGACGGAGCGACGACGGTGACCGTGGAGACATCGGGCACCAATCCCCGTGCTGCCCTGTTCGGCATCCAGGCCCGATAATCCTGCCGGCACGACCCAGCCCTTTCCGCCATGTTGAGGAAACCCCTTCCCAGGATTCTGACGGCATTCGTCCTGCTTGCCGCATCTTCGTGCGACAAGCAGGATGAGCCGGTCCTGGATACGGATGCCGCGATCTCCGTCCGCAAGGCTTCCCTGGA
>JAGAHD010000131.1 GCA_017627255.1 Bacteroidales bacterium
CTGGAACTATGCCGACAAAAAGGGGTATTCCGGCACGGCCGTCTATTCCCGCCATGAACCGCTTTCGGTCCGGTACGGCATCGGTGTGGACGAGCATGACCATGAAGGACGTGTCATCACCCTGGAAATGCCTTCCTTCTTTCTCGTGAATGCCTATGTCCCGAATTCCCAGGACGGACTCCGGCGGCTGGATTACCGGATGCGCTGGGAGGACGATATGCGCGCCTACCTGACTTCGCTCGGAAAACCGGTCGTCTTTTGCGGTGACCTCAATGTCGCTCATGAGGAAATCGACCTCAAGAATCCCTCATCCAACCGCCGCAACGCCGGCTTTACCGACGAGGAACGGGAGCGGTTCGGACGTCTTCTGGAGGCGGGTTTCATCGATACCTGGCGCAGCCAGCATCCCGGTGAGGTCAAGTATTCCTGGTGGTCGTACCGTTTCCATGCCCGCGAGAAGAATGCGGGGTGGCGCATCGATTATTTCCTGGTGTCGGAATCCCTTCGGGAGGCCATCCTTTCGACGGATATCCATACCGGGACGGAAGGATCCGACCATTGTCCGGTAGAACTGGTCCTGGCTGTGTAAACGCCTTTATTTCAAGAAGGAAATAGCTCCGAAAACGCCCAGGGAAGCCGCCAGCATGATAACGCCGGCCAGGATGACGCCGGCCATTACGCAGAGGACGCTTTTCTTGAAATCCATGTTCAGGAAGCTGGCCGCCAGCGTCCCGGTCCATGCGCCGGTGCCCGGAAGCGGGATGCCGACAAACAGCAGGAGGGCGACATACAGTCCCCGTCCCGCCTTTTCCTCGAGCTTGCGTCCTCCCCGTTCGCCTTTCTCCAGGCACCAGGTGAAAAACCCGCCGATGAGGGGTTTGTCTTTGCCCCATTCCAGGATCCTGCGGGCAAACAGGAAGATAAAGGGTACCGGAATCATGTTTCCGATGACCGCGATGATATAAGAGGGAATGAGCGGCAGCCCGAAGCCCACTGCATAAGGAATGGCTCCACGCAGTTCGAGCAGCGGGACCATGGAAATCAGCAGGACAATGAGGTATTTCTTCATCGGATCTTATCCATGAATTTGACGAGTTCGGCGAATACTTCCGCCTCGTTGAGGGTGCGGTCTTCCGGGTCCTTGATGACCAGGTCGAAGGTGCTGCCGGGAAGCTGCTCACGGCCGATCTTGAAACGTGCCTTGGAGCATTTGGCCATGAATTCAAGCGTGTAGTCCGTGCTCGGAAGCAGCGAGATGAACATATCCGGTTCTCCGGAAAGCATCAGGTTCACTTTCTCGCGGGAGGGGCGTCCGAACCAGTTGAGGTCCTTCTTGAGGATGGTCGTGGTGATGCTGGTGATGAGCCGTTCCCCTTCGGTGAGTTTCCGGAAATCGAAAAAGAAAATGTCCCCCTTGATGTTGTGTTCCCGGAAAAAGATCATCAGGGCATTCTTGCACTCGTTGAATGACGTGTCCTCCACGTCGATGAATGCCACGGCGGAATGCACCTTGTCGAGCGGTGTGATGCTCGTGGGTTCGGTGGAGGCGTATTTCTTCAGGCTGTGGCGCCGGAACAGGTCTTTGAGTGAATCTAACATAAGCTACAGGGTATTGGCGGCTATCAGGGCGCGGATCTCCTGCTTGGCGGACTTCCAGCGCGGGACGTCGATCTTGGTACCGATGACTTCCACCACTTTGGCGGCGATGATGGATCCCACCTCCCCGCATACTCTCAGCGGCATGCCGAGGGAATGGGCATAAAGGAAACCTGCGGCGTAGGTGTCTCCCGCGCCGGTGGCATCGACCGGCGTGGCCGGCCAGGGCTCGATGAAATGGAACTCTTCGCCGCTTTTGACCATGGATCCTTCCTTGCCGACCTTCACGACCGCGATCCGGCAGTGGCGGGCAAGTTCGTCCAGGGCTTCCCGGGGCGGGAGCTGGGTGTAGGCGCGGGCTTCCGTCTCGTTGGCAAAGACAATATCCACGTAGTTTTCCACCAGATTATGGAAAAAGGCGGCATTGGATTCCACCACGTTGTAGGAGGCCATGTCGATGGAAATGATGCACCCGGCCTCGCGGGCGAGCCGGGCCGCCTTGGAAATCAGGTCCTGGTTCTGGACCAGGTAACCCTCGATATGGACATAATCGTAGCCGGCAAACTGTTCCGGAGTCAGGTCGTCCGGGCCCAGTTCGAGCGTTGCGCCCATGTAATCAGCAAAGGTCCGTTCGGCGTTGGCACCGGTGATGAAGACCATGCATCGGCCGCTGGACTTGGTCCCGTAGAGCATCTGGGCGCGTACTCCGTACTGTTCCATCGTGCTCTTGAACAGGTTGCCGAGGTCGTCATTGCCGATTTTCCCGAGGAATCCCGACTGCATGCCGAAAATGGAGGTGCAGGTGATGGTGTTGGCGGCAGACCCGCCGGGCACATACTTGACCCCATACTCCTTGAGCGCTTCCCAGATCCGGTCTCCGGTCTCCATGTCCACATGCTGCATGCTGCCCCGCGGAAGATGGTATTTCTCCAGGAGGGTCTCGTCCGGCAGGACGGCGAGGATGTCAGTCAGGGCATTTCCGATGCCGAGGATGGATTTCATATCAGTCCATTTTTAGCAATAACTTACAAAGTTATACAATATTTGGAGATTTTCCACTAACTTTGCAGTCCTATGAACAAGAATCTTTCGAATATCCTCAAATATATCCTGTGGATTGTTGTCGCCGTCGTGCTGCTGTATTTCTCTTTCCGGGGCGTCAACTGGAAAGATTTCGGCGCCGCTCTCCATTACTGCCATTGGGAATATGTCGCCCTGTCCCTGGTGCTGGGAGGTTTCGTGCTGTTTGTCAGGGGGTTGCGCTGGAGGATGCAGCTGTTGCCGGTCGATCCGTCGACCTCTTGGCTGACCTGCTGGAATGCCTACAACATCTGCATGATCGTGAATCTGATGCTGCCGCGCGTGGGGGAGGTGGTCCGTTGCGGCTACGTCACGCGCCACTCGTCCCGGGATGCGGAAGGGAACCGGCTGGCCACTCTCGACAAGGTGATCGGGACGGTCCTGGTGGACCGGATATGGGACGCAGTGTCGCTTCTCACCATCCTCATTATCCTGCTCAGCGTGCTGTGGAAACGGTTCGGTGCCTTCTTCACGGAGACCGTTTTTCCGGGTCTGCAGGACAAGGCAGGGCTGTGGTGGATCCTCGTACTTGCCGTTGCGGCTGCAGCGGGTTTTGTATGGCTCTGCTGGAAACTCCGGGACCGGGGTGCCGTCTGGGGCAAAGTCTGGGGCTACATTGTCGGCATCAAGGAGGGACTCTCCTCCTGCCTCCACATGAAGAACGGCTGGCTGTTCATCGTCTATACCATCGTCATCTGGGGATCGTACTGGCTTATGAGCGCCTGCATCATGTGGTCGCTCCAGGGTATCGACCCCTCGCTGGTCAGCCCGGAAATGGCGGAAACGCTGGGAAAGATCGACAGCCTGACCATGGCGGATGCCTTGTTCCTGATGTTCGCCGGGGCGTTGAGTTCCGTTGTCCCGGTTCCCGGCGGTTTCGGTGCCTTCCATGCCGTGGTGGCCGGCGCCCTTTCGAGTATCTACGGGATTCCGTTCGGTATGGGAATGATTTTCGCGACGCTTTCCCATGAAACCCAGGTCATCGCCGATGCCATCTGTGGTGCCGCCTCCTACGTCAGTGAATCTTTCCGCCGTCCATGAAACGCTTCGCTCTCATCGGCCATCCGGTAGCCGGGTCCTTCAGCCCGCGTCTGTTCGCCGCCGCGTACGGGGGACGCTACGCGTATGACCTGGTGGAAGGAGCGGAGTTCGCATCCTCCTGGCAGCAGTTCCTGGACCGGTATGACGGGATCAATGTCACCGCTCCCTTCAAGCGGGACGCGTGGCGGAGTGTAGACCGTCTTTCGGACAGCGCCCGGCTTTGCGGCGCGGTCAACCTGGCGGTGAAAACGCCTGGAGGGATTGTCGGTTACAATACGGATGTGGACGGCGTGGAACGGGCCGTAAAGGAAACGGGGGAGCACGTTTCGACTGCCCTTGTGATCGGTGCCGGCGGTGCCGGAAGGGCTGCGGCTGCCGGGGCGCTGCGCCTGGGCTGCCGGGTGACCCTCGCGAACCGGACCGCTTCCCGGGCGGCTGCGCTTGCCGGGGAGATGGGGTGTGACTGGATCCCGGTGGAAGACCTTCCCCGTGCGGAGGCGGACCTTGTCATCTATACCGTTCCGGGCCCGATGGAGGGGCTGCCGGACCTGTCGCGGAGCCTTGTCCTGGAGGCGGATTACCGTACTCCTTCGCTGGAAATGCGCTCTGGACGATATATTTCAGGGCTTCGATGGCTGCTGTACCAGGCGGTGGCGGGCTATTCGATTTTTACCGGCGAAACACCGGATTTTGAAGCAATGTTGCGGATTTTTTGCTAACTTGCAAAAAATTTGACAGCCATGGCCCTGAATAAAGTGATGCTGATCGGTAACGTTGGAAACGACCCGGAAATCCGTTACCTTGAATCCAATCCCCAAAATCCCGGGAACAATGCCAAGGTGGCTTCTTTCCGCTTGGCTACGACCGAACGCTACCGTGACCGTTCCGGCGAGACGCGCGAGAATACGGAATGGCACAACATTGTCGCATGGCGCAATTCCGCTGACATCGTAGAAAAATACGTCAAGAAAGGCACCCAGCTTTACATTGAAGGCAAGCTCCGTACCCGTCAGTGGACGGACCAGACCGGCGGAAAGAGGTATACCACTGAAATCCAGGTAGATACCCTTCAGTTGCTCGGACGCCGTCCGGATGCTCCGACCCAGGGGACCGGCGCTCCTTCCTATGCTCCGCAGGGCGGATTCGCTCCCGTCCAGCCGTCCCAGGCGCCTTCGTATCCGACGCCTTCCCAACCGGCCATGCCGGCTGCTGACAACGGTCCGGAAGACGACCTCCCGTTCTGATGGAAAGCGTTACTTCTGCGCGGAACGCGAAATTCAGGAACCTGCTCCTGCTGCTTGACAAATCGAAAGCGAGGCGGGAGCAGGGCCTTTTTGTGGTCGAAGGACGGCGGGAACTGGAGCACTGCCTCCAGTCGGGATTCAGGGCTCGGACGCTTTTCCTGTGCCCCGACATCCTGTCCGGGGCGGAGGCGCAGTGGTTGGTATCCCTCGCCATGCAGGGGAATCCTTCCTGCGGGACGGTAGCCCTTCCGGAGCATCTCTACCGGCAGGCAGCCTGCCGGGAAGGAACGGAGGGAGTCCTGGCGGAGATATATTGGAAGCACTTGGAACTCAAGGATTTGGTTCTCCCTGAGAATCCGCTTGTCATGGTGCTGGAGTCGGTTGAAAAACCCGGCAACCTGGGAGCTGTCCTCCGCAGTGCGGATGCGGCCCGGGCAGATGCCGTCATCCTGTGCGATCCGCTGACCGACCTGTACAATCCCAACCTGATCCGTGCCAGCCTGGGCGGCATTTTCACGAACCAGGTCGTGGCGGCTCCTTCGGAGGAGGTCATTCCCTGGCTCAAGGCCCGGGGCATCCGGATCCTGACCGCCCAGCTCCAGGATTCGGTCTGGTATTACGACACGGACATGCGGGGCGGGACGGCCCTGGTCATGGGAACCGAGGCGACCGGCCTGACCTCCCGCTGGCGGGAAGCGGCGGACGCCCATATCAAGATTCCCATGCTGGGGAGGCTCGACAGCCTGAATGTTTCGGTATCCGCAGCCATTCTCCTGTTCGAGGCGGTCCGGCAGCGGAACAGTCCGGAAGGATAAAACGCAGACTGGTACAAAGAGGAGGGGGCGACATTTGCCCGTCAGGGTTGAGAAGCAACAGGAGCCCCCTCCTTTTTGTACCAGTCTGTGATTCAGTTAGTCAGCGACTGCTTTTCTCAGAATTTTTCCGGACGCATGGTCGGGAAGAAGAGCACGTCCTGGATCGTTTCGGCGCCGGTCATGAACATCGTCAGCCGGTCAATGCCGATGCCGATGCCGGAGGTCGGCGGCATGCCGTATTCGAGGGCACGCACGAAATCATAATCGATGAACATGGCTTCATCGTCCCCCTTGGACTTGAGCGCGGCCTGTTCCTCGAAACGTTCCAACTGGTCGATGGGGTCGTTGAGCTCGGAATAGGCGTTGGCCAGTTCCTTCCCGTTCACGAACAGTTCGAACCGTTCGGTAAGGGTGTCGTCATGACGGCAGCGTTTGGTCAGCGGAGACATCTCCACCGGATAGTCGATGACGAAAGTAGGCTGGACGAGGTTCTTTTCGCAGTATTCCCCGAAAATGGCGTCGATCAGCTTTCCGACGCCCATCGATGGCTCGATTTCCACATTGAGTTTCCTGCAGGTCTCCCGCAGCTGTGCCTCATCCATGCCCTTGACATCCACGCCGGCATATTCCCTGATGGCTTCGAGGATCGGAAGCCGGCGGTAGGGACCCCGGAAGGAAATCTCGTTGCCGCCGATCACCTTGGTGGTGCCGCCGGTCGCTTCAGCAACCTGTTCGAGCATCTTTTCGGTGAAGTCCATCATCCAGTTGTAGTCCTTGTAGGCAACGTACAGTTCCACACAGGTGAACTCCGGATTGTGCGTCTTGTCCATGCCTTCGTTCCGGAAATTCTTGGCGAACTCGTATACGCCCGGGAAGCCGCCCACGATGAGCCGCTTGAGGTAGAGTTCATTGGCGATGCGCATGTACATGTCCACGTCCAGCGCATTGTGGTGAGTGATGAACGGACGAGCCGTAGCGCCGCCCGGAATCGGCTGGAGGATGGGCGTTTCCACCTCCAGGCAGCCGGCCTCGTCAAAATAGCGGCGCATGGTGGAGATAATCTTTGCCCGCTTGATGAAGGTGTCCTTCACCTGCGGGTTCACCACGAGGTCGACATAACGCTGCCGGTAGCGGAGTTCGGGGTCGGAGAAGCCGTCATGGACGGTTCCGTCGGCGTCGGTTTTCACGATCGGGAGCACGCGCAGCGACTTGGAAAGGACGGTCAGTTCCCGTGCGTGGATGGACAGCTGGCCGGTCTGGGTGATGAAAGCGAAGCCCTTGATCCCCACGATATCTCCGATGTCCAGGAGTTTCTTGAAGACGGTATTGTACATCGTCTTGTCTTCGCCGGGACAGATTTCGTCGCGCTTGACATAGACCTGGATGCGTCCTTCGTGGTCCTGGAGCTCCATGAAAGAGGCGGCTCCCATGATGCGGCGGGACATGATGCGGCCCGCGATGCAGACGTCCTCGAAATTGCCCTTTTCGGGATCGTAACCTTCTGCTATAAGCCGGGTTGTGGTATTAACGGGATAGAGGGGGGCGGGATAGGGATTGATTCCCAGTTCGCGCAGCTTGGCGAGGGATTCCCTGCGTCCGCGTTCCTGCTCGTTGAGTTCTGAATTCATGGCCATAATATCGTATAAAGTTTGATTTCAGCGTGCTGAGGGCCTGCAAATTTACGAAAAACCTGTCACAAATCGGATAATCGCCGATTTATTTACAGAAAAGTTTCAAAATTGTTGGGAAAATTGGAGAATTCTACTTAATTTTGCCATCGTATATGATACTGCCCCGACGATAATGAGGGTGAAAAAGCCTCCTGAGGCGCGGGTTGGTGTCGGTAAAACAGACGCGAATCAATATTTATAGTATGAAACTGAAAAGTTTATCGTTGATTTTTGCCATTGCTCTTGTTCCCCAGCTGGGAATGGCACAGCAGAGTAAGTCGGATGAGAATGTCGAGTTCCAGCCGCATTTCTACGGCCAGTTGATGGGTGGCGCCGCCTATACGGTCGGTGAAACCACCTTCAACAACTTGATCTCTCCTGCTGCTGCCCTTAACCTGGGTTACCAGTTCAATCCGGTTCTCGGCCTCCGTCTGGGTGCTGGCGGATGGCAGGGCAAAGGTGCGACCGTTACCCCGTCCGAGGCGTACAAATTCAATTTCCTCCAGGGCAACCTCGACCTTACGCTCAATCTCGCTAACCTTTTCGGTTATGACCATGCGCGCATCTTCAATCCGTACCTGTTCGTCGGAGGCGGTGCTGCGTTCGGTCTGAACAACGGTGCAAATGACGTGAAGGCCGTCGTTCCGGCTGAGTATTTCAAGCTCCTGTGGGCGGACAACAAACTGATCAGCCCCGTCGGCCGTGCCGGTATCGGCGCCGACGTCCGCCTGACGGACAATGTGGCCCTCACCCTCGAGGCCAATGGAAATGTCCTCAGCGACAAGTTCAACTCCAAGGATGCTGACAACCCTGATTTCCATTACAACGCCCTCGTAGGCCTGAAGATCACCTTCGGCAAGCCTTACCGCCGCATCGAGGCTCCGGTTGCTCCGGTCGCTCCGGTTGTCGCCCAGACTCCGAAGAAGGAAGAGCCCAAGAAGGAACCTGTCAAGGAGGTTGTGGAAGAAAAGCCGGTTGTCGCTGCTGATCCGGATGTGAACAAGTACGCTGCCCTGAACACCTTCTTCGAACTTGACTCCGATGTCATCGTTGAAGAAGAGGCTGCCAAGATCGCCGATTTCGCCGCCTGGCTCAACAAGTACGGCCGTTCCGTCGCCATCTGCGGATATGCGGATGTCCAGACCGGAAACCCGAAATACAACATGGGCCTCTCTTCCCGCCGTGTGGAGAATGTGAAGAAAGCGCTGATTGCCAATGGCGTCCCTGCTTCCCGCATCAACACTGACTACAAGGGCGATACCGTCCAGCCGTTCCTCCAGAACGACATGAATCGTGTCGTGGTGAGCACCGTTCTGTAACCCATACCTTAAATTATATAAGAGAAAGTAAAACGACCAAAACAAAACTGAAAGGGTCCGCGCTTCCGCCGGGAGCAGGACCGGAACAAAGAAAGTAATCACAAACAAAAACAAATTATTTACCATTAATCCAAAACATTTATGAACAAGCAATTCAAATTTTTCCTTTCGAGTGCAGCTGTTGCAGTTGCACTTGTAGGAGCTGTGTCTTGCGCAAAGGATTTCTCTGGTGATATCGACAAGCTGAACAGCGAGGTCGCCAACCTCACTACCCAGCTGCAGAATCTCCAGAACAGCATTTCGCAGGGCGAGATTGTTACCAACGTCGAGAAGATCGCGAACGGTATCAAGGTGACCACCAACAAGGGCACTTTTGAGATCGTGAACGGTAAGGACGGTGTTGACGGCCTGCCGGGTGAGCCGGGCAAAGCTGGTGATCCGGGTAAGCCGGGCGATCCGGGTACTCCTGGTTCTGTTGTGACCATCGGCGAGAACGGCAACTGGTTCATCGACGGTGTCGACCAGAATATCCCTGCCAAGGGCAATGACGGTGTCGACGGTGATACCATCTATTACATCCCGGGTGAAGACGGTTACTTCTACAAGGTCGTCAATGGTGGCGAGCCTGAGAAGACCGATATCGGCTTCCTCGCTCCTGGTACGATCACCGCTGTTTGGGAAGATGGTGTCCTCACTTTCTACGGTGTGAAGGATGCTGAAGGCAACGTTCTCGATCCTCAGAAGATCACCCTCGTTGCTGAACTCGAGTCCCTCGTTTTCGTGCCGCAGGCTTATGTTGACGGTGTCGAAGGTATGATGCTTGAGACCCTTACTTACAAGGGTGTCGAAATCGACGAAGAAGTTCTCAATACCAAGAAGGAGATCGCTACCGAGCTTGAGGATTCCGTTGTTATCAGCCCGGCTCTCCACGCCCAGTACTATGTGAACCCGGCTAACGCCAGCCTTGAAGGCTTCAACCTTGACTTTGTCGTTGAGGAGAATGTCGATTTCATCAAGACCCGCGCCGAGGCTTCCGAGGACTTCAAGGTTGAGGTCGCCGGTTGGAAGGTTGGTGAGCACAAGGGCCGTAAGGTCGTTGATGTCGAGCTCAAGGTTGTCGGTGTTCCCGCTACCGATGAACTGATCTCCGTCGTTGCTCTCGAGGCTAAGAAGGCAGATCATGTCGTTGTTTCCGACTATGCTACCCTCTTCAACAATGAGATTGCTCAGATTAGCATTGCTGATCCTATTGCTGAGGCCAAGAAGAAGGGCATCGCTGATGGTGACGAACACTATAGAAGGGCTATTTATGGTATCTCCAAAGATGCTGGCTCTACTGCTGATCCTGATGCTTATAATAAGGTTTTCCCTTACGAGACCGCTAATAATCTCGAGGCTTCCAAGGCTACCTGCGATACCATGGTCGTCTTCACCGAGTCTCTCGACCTCAAGGGTGTTGTCGCTGCTCACTCTGTTGATACTACCGGTGCTTGCCTGCTCGATAAGGGCGAACTCTCCGCTTCCCGTCTTGAGGCTCTCGGCCTTGAGTGGAAGTATGAACTCGTCGAAGGCTATGAAATCGGCGAGCCTGTCACCGATCAGGCTTACTTCGTGACCCTCAGCGAGGACGGTATCGTTACTCCGCGCGTCTACGATGTTGAGACCGATGCTCCGATCGCTTCTGTCGGCCGTACTCCGATCTTCCGTGTCACCCTGTGGGACAAGAACAACGAGCAGGCTGTCCAGATCGCTTACGTGAAGGTTTACATCGGCCAGGCTGAAGAAGAGGTCACCGAGGAAACCATCGATATCCCTGTCGGTCCTGCAGAATTCATCTGCAACGTCGATTCCACCTACCAGACCACCGTCGAGCAGATGAACAAGCTCATCTACCAGAAGGTTGGCCGCAGTAAGGATGACTTCCACCTTGTCTTCGAACCGAACGACGAGTACAACAAGAAGCAGGATGCTGAAGGCATCGGTACTGTCGAGCAGGTGAAGAACGAAGAGACCCAGGGTACCTATGTCCTTGCTTGGACGATTCCTGCTGATTCTCTCTGGAGCGCTATCCAGGCTGGCAAGAAGGAAATCGACCGCAAGTTCCAGTACATCCACAAGACCAACGGTGGTACTGTTACCATCAAGCTCGTTGCCAAGATCTCCGATTTCGCTACTAGCTTCAACGTGAGCCCGGGTCCGGACTACATCGCTGAATACTGGAACGATGATGTGAAGCATCAGGCTTACGATGATAAGGGTAATAAGCTCGCTCCGAAGTCTGTTGTCTGGTTCAACGTCTTCACTCCTGACTATGGTGAGACCGATCCTACCCTCTGCGTCTTCGAGAATGACCTCAATGCCGCATTCGTTACCTGGCATGCTGATGATAAGGCTGGTACTCCTGGCGTTATCAAGCTCCGCGAGGACAAGAACGGCAACGTGACCTCCGTGAAGTACTTCTTCTGCGCTGCCAAGGATGGTGTCTCTACCATCAAGAAGATCGACGGCATTGATGTGAAGTTCACGGTTGGTGCCAATGGCGACACCCTCTACGCTACTGTCAACAAGGTGAAAGAACCTATCGCTACCATCGTCAACGACGGTACCGATGTTCCGAACTATGTTGTCCTGAACAAGGAGAGCAACATCGCCAAGCAGCTCCTCAACACCAATAAGCTCTACACCTACATCGGTGCTACCGGTTATGTCTGCGGTACCGAGGATGCTGAAGAGCCTAAGGAGGTTACCATCACCTTCGACAACAAGGATCACTTCCGTGCCAACTTCGTCCGCCCGATCGACATTACCGAGAAGTCTGCTGACGACTTCATCGATGCTGTTGACTTCGGTGAGAAGGGTTCCTTCATCAGCTTCGAGGAACTGATTGCTCCGATCGACTGGAGAAACCGTACGTTCGTCAAGTACACCAACTACTGGGATTACTACGGACCGTTCGAGATCACTCTCAGCGACGACCCGATCATGTGCAACCTCAACGGTGAGTATCAGAAGCTTCCTTCCACCATTATCGTTGCGACCAACAATCTCAAGACGATGGGTGAGGGCAGCCAGAAGAAGACCTCCAAGTATGGATTCATTACCTACCGTAACAATGGTGACCATGTGAAGCCGTTCGACCTCTTCATGAAGGTTTCCGTGAAGTACGGTTGGGGTGAGATCAAGACCGGTGAAATCAAGGTCCATGTCAATGAGACCATTGGTGACATCAACTAATCTCTGATTTGCAATCAAAAGTGGGGCGGTCTGCATAGACCGCCCTTCTTTTTTTGAGTGTTAGCACGGAAATTGTTATCTTTCGCCCAGCTACTGTTTTGTACGTATGAAAAAGTCTTTTTTTGTCTTATTGTTCATGGTTTGGGCCCTGTTATTCCCGTTTTCCGGTTTTGCCCAGGGACGTTTTACTGCGCGGGGCTCCCATGTCTATCAGATGGGAACATTCTATTTCCAGAAGGATTCCGCCGAAGTGGTACATTTCCTTTTTGACAATACCGGAGATTCTTTGCTGACGGTTTCGAGTGTGATCCCATCCTGTAACTGCATGAAGGTTCAATTTTCCAAAGATCCGGTTCCTCCGGGAGAGTCGGGTGAACTTCTCATCCGTTACCAAGCAACCCATCCCGGTCATTTCAAGAAAATGCTTACCGTTGTCACTGATGGAATTGTGCGTTTTCCCCGTATCTATGTGGAGGGAACAGCAGCGAAGAAAGAAGACGAATCACAATAAAAGAATAGCCGGAGTTCCTCCCCAAGAACTCCGGCCGTATATAAAACGAACTTAACAAATAGACATGAATTGAATTCGATGTCCACTGCAAAGATATGATCTTTTAATTATAATTCCAAGTTATTTGATAAATTTTAATCAAATAAAATATTTTACTTAATAATTAAAAGTTTTTACTTTTCCTTTTTCCGGTCTCTAGCGCTACGTATTACCCGTTTCTGTACTCCGAGGGCGTCATTCCCGTGTGTGCCTTGAAGAATTTGTAGAAGACAGACTGGTTCGGGAAATGGAGTTTGTAGACAATTTCCTTGATGGTCATCCCGGAATATTTGAGCATGTTCTTGGCTTCCAGGATGACGAAGGAATCAATCCATTCCGGTGCGCTCCGGCCGGAGGCCTGCTTGATCAGTTTCGAAAGATATTTTGGCGTCAGGCACATTTTTTCCGCGTAGAAAGCCATTCCGCGTTCCGAGTTGTGGTATTCGTTGACCAGGGCGATAAACTGCTCAAAAACCAAATTCAGGCGTGCGGAGTTCTTTTCCTTACCCATTTTCCGGGCATCATCAATCCTTCGAGCCAGGATGTCTGCCGACATGTAGGTCAGGGATGTCAGCAGTGATCCGATGATTTCCCGTTTTTTGCTCAAGGGGGAAGAGATGATTTTCCTGGCCAACTTGAAGTAATCGTCTGCAATGCCGATCTGGAAATCATCCAAATGGATGCAGGGATTGTCCAGCAGTTTCATGCTGTCCTGTAATACCTTGAGAAAATCTATCCGGATACCGGACATGAATTCCCTGGATATCAGGACAAAGGTCAGTTCAATGTCTTTGACTCGCTCCTCCCGGTAGTCCGCCACGCGGATAATGTTTCCGGGTACGCTGATCAGCAGGGAGTGTTCCTCGATATCGTAGGTATTCAGGTTCACATCGGCGCGGAGGTGTCCCTTCTTGAGGAAAAAGATGATATATCCGTCAAAACGGATCGGGTAGCGGAGCATTTTCAGGAGGGTTTCATTCTGCTGGACGCGCTCTCCGCTGGCTTCGCCAAGGATAAAATCGTCTCCGATTCCGTATTCATCGACGACAGGTTCAAGGGACCGGATTTGTTTCAGATTGATGGTCTGCAGGTTGTCTTCCATGGAAATAGGTGTTGTTCTTCAGCAAAGATAGAAAAAAAAGCAGATTCATGGCATTAAATCGATTTTTTCGACCAAAAGGAATCATCTTTTTTGCATTATTGCGTAAAAAGTAGAATCCTTGCTGGGAGTTTGCTCTGTTTCTCTTATGGATGAGTTGCCTGTGAAGACTTTTTTCCGTACTTTTGGGTACTCCGGAAAACCCCCGGATCCGAATGATATGAAAAAAGTACTCTGGCTTGCCCTGATCGTCGTTTTCGCTGCTTGTTCCTGTGCCTGCAAGGGGAAGGATCCGGAAACCATTGATAAGGTTCCGGATCCGGGACCTGTACCGGAAAGCAGCAGTGCGCGGGTGTATGTCACGACCTTTGACAAAAGTGCCGAATTCTCCATGTATTCGGTTTCCACCGCCACTCCTGGCGCTTCCTCCCATGTGGTCTCCCTCACAGGAGACGTCTTCCAGCGTATCCAGGGGTTTGGCCTCGCCGTTACCCAGGCGGCCTGCTATAATCTCCTGAAAATGACGAAGGAAGACCGTACCTGGCTTCTGACGGAACTGTTCAGCGTCAAGGACGGCGCAGGGGCGTCGCTCATCCGCGTGTGTATCGGCGGCTCGGATTTTTCGATGGATGAATATACGTGGTGCGACGAGGAAGGCATCGAACATTTTGCCGTGCATCCGAGCGAGGAACAGTACCTCTTCCCGGTCCTGGACGAGATCTACCGGATCAATCCGGATGTGGAGATTATCGGATCGCCGTGGAGCTGTCCGCGCTGGATGAAGATGGATGTGGCCGGGAAAGGGGAACGCTTCGACAGCTGGACTTCCGGTCGCCTGAATCCCCAGTATTATGCGGATTATGCGGCTTATTTCGTGAAATGGATCCAGGCCATGCAGTCGCGGGGGTACAGGATCTGGGGAATTACGCTCCAGAACGAGCCCCTCAACCACGGGAATTCCATGTCGCTGTACATGCCCTGGCAGGATCAGCGTGATTTCCTGAAAGTGGTCGGCCCCGCTTTCGAAAAAGCCGGTCTCAGCACCCGGATTTTCCTTTTCGACCACAATTACAATTATGACGGGATTGCCGGCCAGCAGGATTATCCGCTCCACATCTTTGCGGACGAGGAGGCCTCCCGTTACGCGGCCGGTTCAGCCTGGCATAACTACGGGGGCAATGTATCGGTCCTGAACACCGTCCACAGCCGGTATCCCGACAAGGAGATCCTTTTCACGGAGGCGTCCATCGGAAAGTGGAATTACGACAACAACAAGTTCGCAGGCCAGCTGGCCGAAGATTTCGAGCAGATTATCCTCGGCACCCTGAGCCGGTGGGGCTGCTGCGTGGTCCTGTGGAACCTGATGCTGGACGATGAGGGGAAGCCCTATCGTCCGGGAGGCTGCGGGACCTGTTACGGGGCCGTTTCCGTCAGCCATTCCACCTATTCCTATGCCAGTCTGGACCGCAAGTCGCACTGGTTCGATATCCTTCATGCCTCCGTTGCCATCCGTCCCGGCGCCGTCCGTCTCGGTACGGAAGGGTATTCCCGGGCCGGACTTCTCTATCAGGTGTTCCGTAATCCTGACGGGACCCTGGGCGCCGTCATCCTGAACAAGAGCCAGGATGCAGACCAGCTTCTATTCAACGGCGAACGGCATTCCGTCCGGGTGGATGTCCCGGCGGAATCGGTGGTTTCAGTGGTCTGGAAAGACTGAGTTACTGTATTGTCAGGCGGACCTGATACGGATACGAACGGTAAGAGGATGCCTGCGAGTCATTGAGGGACTGGTGGGCGGTCGGGGCGCCCATGACCACGAGCCAGAGGTATTTCTCGTCTGTTCCGGCCGTGTAGGAGATCGTTCCTTCTTTTTCGGCGCCCATTTCGCTATAGTGGGCGATTCCGTCCTTGTCTACGGCCACGAATCCGTAGCGCCACCCGGCGGCGGAATGGTCGGACAGCCCCTGAAACTCCAGGGTGGCCGTCTGTCCGGCTTTGAGAGGTGTCAGTTTAATCCCGTTGTATCCGTACTGCTGGGGCTCCTGGGCCTTGTTGATCCGGCGCCAGCCGTCCGCATCCTTCGCATTCAGTTTCCCTTTGTGCTGGTTCGCATAGCGGGCACAGATTTCCTTGACCCGGGGAAAATCAAAGGTGATCAGCCGCCGGTAAATATCGAAGGTTTCGTCGCAGAATGCGCCCTGGTCCAGTCCCGTGAAATTTTTGTACACGGTTACGGCATTGTTCTGATGCTTGGCGGCACGCCAGAGATCTGCGATAAAGGTCACTCCGTGCAGGGCTGCCCATCCTTCGAGGACGAAAGGGGAGTGATACATATTGTCCGGATGCAGGAAGGCCAGATGGGTCTGGTCCAGGAAGGCATCCCAGTGGTATTTCTCGTCATCTATCCAGTTGGGATTGGCCTGCCAGAGCATCCACTGGGAGGTCATCTCATAGATGCCGCCTCCGCCGAAACCGGTATTCCCGTCGATGGAGAGCTGGAACTGGAAACTGTGCCCCAGTTCATGGGCAATGGCATTGAGCCGGGTGTCCTGGGTACGGAGGGGAGTTACCCACAGGGCTCCGATGACGTCGTCATAGGAGCCGCCGTAGGCCGTTCCGTCGTCATCATACTGAAGCATTACCATCATCCGGTATCGATCCGCCTTGGAGCCTGTGCGGATGAAATCCAGGTCATTCTTGTACAGGTCATAGAACTCCTGGGCCTGGGTGGCCAGGCGTTCCAGGTCCACCGTCATCTTGTGGCCCTTGTAAGCTTTGGCTTTGGACAGGTCGTCCCCGAATCCTTTCTGCCAGAAGATGATGATGTCATCCGTGGCATAGGAGTGCTTCCAGCAATATTCGCTCTGGTCTGAGGTAAAATCCATGGATTTGAATTCCCGCGGAATATAGACGTCTTTTCCATCGGGCTTGCCATAGATGATAGGAACAGGAGCCGGTTCCGGCTGCGGCTGCGGCTGCGGATTATCTTTGCCGCAGGAGCATACCATGAAGGAAAGGAGGGCGAAAGAAAGGGAACGGAGGGAGAGTTTCATGGCTCGGTGATCGTGATGGTGAATGTGAACTGGACGGCGTTGGTCCCGTGGACCAGGGCCTGCGAAATGGTATATTCGCCGGGTGTCGTCAGAGTCGGGTGCTTTCCGAGGGAGAAGCCGCCATACCAGATGTCCAGTTCGGAAAAAACGACGCTGTTGTCGTTGTAGGAGGTCACGTACCCGTCCGCATTGAACCAGTGTCCGGGCGCGTTGGCGGTGTTGCGGGGATTCAGGGTGCCGTCCGGCTCAACGGCGACGAAAACGACGCTTCCGTCTTCCAGGGTCAGGTAGAGGTCGTCAAAGGGGGATCCGAGGGCCTTGTCGATTTTCCGGATATCCGCGTCGGTGAGAGAGATATACGTGCCTTCGTGGTGTCCGTCCTGCGCGTAGGAAACCTCAAAGTTGAAAGTTTCCTTGATTTCGGCGTTTTCCAGATCGGGACCGGCCGGAGCCTGTCCGGGATGGTCCGGATAGGCGTTGATGATGCGGTCAAGGTAGTCGAAGCGACGGGTCAGCCAGTCTTCCAGGTTCGCCACCTCTTCCTCATGGTCGTAGTTGACGATATTCCACCGCCGGAGGTCGGCTGCCGCTGCGGCGCCGATGATCTCCTCGGTGGCGTCAATCTGGTCGAGGACAGCGAGGAGGAGGCCGTCCTTCGTCTCGTTCCAGCGGGCCTTGAATGCCGCTACGAACTCCGGAATCCCGAACAGGCGGGCGAAGAAGTCGGAGACTCCCGCCCCGTACGCTCCCCGATGGTGGAACGGGTCGCTGCCGAAAATCAGTGTGGAATAGCTCTCAAAATAGGTGTGGCCCCATCCCCATTGGTCGTACATGTCACCCCAGTTGTAGCTGAATCCGCCGTCGCAGTCCCAAAGCGGTCCCATGACCCAGGGCGTTTCGGAAGAGTAGCGGTGGATGAATCCGCTGCGCATGCTCTGGCCGTTGTCCATCTCCACGTTGGCAATCAGTTCCTGGATGAGGATATAGTGGATCATGGACGGTACGTCCAGCAGCCTTTGGATCCCCTCCCAGTCACACGCGTCGATAACGCTCTCCAGTTCGGCGTACGCTTCCCGGACTTCGTCCCGGATCTCCCGGGTGGCGTCTTCCGGGAACTTGACTGCGGCGTCCGTCCCGAAGACGTCGGACTCAAAATTGTTGGTGGCGTGCGGTACGTCGCCCGGCCCGTCATTGATGTCCAGGGCCAGGAGGATGCCTTCTTCGGGATCCAACTGGACCCGGTGGCCGCCTTCCTCGACCTGCTCGGTTACCATGTACAGCCCCATGTCCTTCCCGTTCAGGGTGATGGTGGCATAGCGGGAGCGATTGGCATAGGGAAGGCCCAGATAATGGGCCATGGTGAACCCTACGTTGTTCATCATGTGCGTGATGTCGCGGTAATCGGCGAGCAGTACCCAGTCTTTGTTGGATTCCATGCCGAGCAGGGCGGAGGACTCGTCCAGTTTGATGCGGTAGGGTTTCTTGGGGTACCAGTTCCAGGTGGAGTTTCCTCTTCCGCGGATGCGGCCCCTGCCCTGATAATCGGCAAAGACGCCGCCACCGTCGACCGAAATGCTGCAGGCGCGATAATCGGCCGGATCCTTGGAATCAACGGCCGCCCCGCCGTCGGTGGTGATATCGATGTGGGCGAGACCGTACTGGTAATACTCAGTGTCTGTGGGGATCACGGGACCGGGGCCGGGCTGGGGGCCGGGTTCCGGCGTGATGATATCGTCTTTTCCGCAGGAAGCGGCCACTAACAGCAGAATGACCGCGCCGGCGTAACGGAGGTTTTTCATTATTTTGTCTTGAATCGGTAAATTACGAAGGTGCGGCCACCCAGGCGTTCACTGTAGTGGGGGCAGCCCTCCGCATCGGTACGCATGCCCATGATCCACGGGTTCTGGGGTTCTGCGACCGGGGTAATGTCTACGTCGGAGGTGCGGGGGACGATGCGTTCGGGTTCGTCCAGGGTGTTTTCCTCCATGGGATTGTCGCTGTGGAAGACGGTCCGTTCGCAGGCGGTAACCGGGCTGGGGAGTCCTTTGAGGTGGAGGTTCACCACTTGGGCATAATTGCCGAGGTTTGCCACCTTGACGATATAGTCTCCGGTCGTTTCATCCCAGACAGCGCTGGCGCTGAGATTGTTCTGTCCTTCCCGGCCGGAAACGGCCTTTCCGTCCATGGTGAGCGGAAGGACGCGGGTCCCGCGGTGGGAGGAATACATCTGCTGGACCCAGTAGCTGGCGGAGCGCATGACGCGCAGGTTGTCGAACCAGATGAGGTCCGGGCGCCACTGCCAGCCTTCAACGTGGGCGAAGGTAGGTGCATAGCAGGACATCACGACGACATCGGCATTCCGCTCGAGGCCGGTCATGAAGGAAGCTTCGGTAAGGGCGGCGTTGAAATGGTTGAATTTCTTCCCGTCGGCCCCGTGGGCGGCATACTCTCCGGCGAACACTTTCGGTCCGGTGCGGGGATAGTTGTCATAGCGGTTGGCATTGCGCTCGAAGAAGGTTTCCGAACTGTAGTAATGCTCATCCACCAGGTCGATTTCCATCCGGCGCATTTCGGGCCAGAGCTCGTCAAACCATTCACCGCCGAGATAAGGACCGGAGGTGCCGATGATCTTGATCTCCGGGTGTTTGGCACGGATTGCCTTGACCATGGGCTCGAAACGGGCGAGGAAATCCTTGCCCCACTGCTCATTGCCGACGCCGAGGTATTTCATGCCGAAGGGCTCCGGATGGCCCATTTCGGCGCGGACCTTACCCCACTTGCTCTTCACGGACCCGTTGGCGAACTCGATGAGGTCGAGGGCGTCATCAATATAGGTCTGCAGGTCCTCCAAAGGCACATTGACGTCCCACTGGGGATCATTCAGGAACTGGCAGGCCATGCCGCAGCTGATGATGGGGACCGGCTCGGCACCGATTTCCTCTGCCAGGCGGAAATACTCGAAGAATCCCAGGCCGCCACTCTGCCAGTAATCCGGGAACATACGTTCAAACTGGCTGTAGCTCCAGCGGTTCAGGTTGATCGGACGGTTTTCCACCGGTCCTACGGTATTCTTCCACTGGTAGCGGTTGTCGAGGTTGACGCCTTCCACAATGCAGCCGCCGGGGAAGCGGAGAATGCCCGGATGCAGGTCGGCAAGGGCCTGGGCCACATCCTTGCGGAGTCCGTTTTCATCGCCGTTGAACGTGTCCGTCGGGAAGAGGGACACATGCTCGATGTCGACCGAGACCCCGGGATCTTCGCTCCACAGGATGACGCGGAGGACGGCTTTCTCCACCGTCTTGGGACAGGTGAAGACAACCTCGTATTTCTGCCACTTGGCGGAGGTGATCTCTACGTATTCATCCGTGAACTGCTGGACATCCCCCATCGAAGAGGGATCGGCCAGGAGGATCCCCAGTCCGGCTTCTCCCTTGCCCTGTTTGCGGGCCCAGACGGTGAAGCGGTACTCGGCACCTTCGCGTACGCCCATGCCGAAATAGCCTTCGTTCTGCACTCCGGTGATGACGGAAGGGTGGCCGGCGTAAGCGAGACGGACATAGTGGGGGCAGCGCTCGAAGGGACCGTCTTCCCGGAGGGTGACATTCCCCCACGTTTTCCACCCCTGCAGGGCATTGGCGTATTCGAACGAACGGTTCTTTACCAGTTCGGCGTAGAGTCCGCCGTCTGCGGCGAAATTGATGTCTTCCAAGAAGATACCGTACATGGTCTCCTGTATCCGGGCTCCCGGGGAGGAAGCGTCCATGACCATGTCATTGCCCCTCGGCTGGGCGGGGAGCAGGCCAGCGGCAATCAGGGTTGCAGCGAGCGTCATCAGCGTTTTTTTCATCGTTGTCGTTTCTGTTGGTACCCGGAGGCGCGGTCAGGCCCCTCCGGATAGAAATTATGCCTTGAACTTCACGGCTGCTTCCTCGACGGGGATGCAGGCCTTGTAGTTCTCGATCCACTGGTTGAAGCCTTCCACGTCGGCCGGATCCGGAGCGATCTCCACGCCGGTGTTGCCGGCGAAGACCTTCTGCTCGAGCCACTCGGCAAGCGGAAGGGCGGTATCGTTGTTGACCACGTAGGAAGCGAGGAGGGCGATACCCCAGGCGCCGCCTTCACCGGCGGTCTCCATGACGGAGATCGGAGAATTGATGGCGGCGGCGAGGATACGCTGGCCCACGCCCGCAGTCT
Organism: Bacteroidales bacterium; assembly: GCA_017627255.1. Lineage (GTDB taxonomy): Bacteria > Bacteroidota > Bacteroidia > Bacteroidales > UBA932 > Cryptobacteroides. Next base: position 20,896 of record JAGAHD010000131.1, read on the forward strand.
TGAACAGGCCGCCGTGTCCGGTGATCCGGTCCACCTTGACATGTTCTTCCTGGAACAACACGTCGTTGCCGAGCTTGAGGACACCGACGGAGGCATACAGGTGGGAACGCATGAAATTGGCGAGGCTGAACTTGTCCAGGGCGTTGCGTACGAACAGCGGACGTCCTTCGGCAAGGCCGGTTACCGGCTCGCCGGAGAAGTAGTTGAACGCGACGAGGCCGCCGCAGTCCGGATCGCCCTTGAGGGCGTTGTTGTACAGCTTGCTGAAAACCTCGTTCATGTCCACGGGAATGCCCAGCAGCTGCTGGTATTCCTTGAACAGGCCGACCCAGGCGTTGAGGTCCGACGTACAGTTGTTGCAGTGGACCATGGCGACAGGGGCGCCGTCCGGTGTCGTGACGATGTCGATCATCTCATGCGGTTTCTGCAGGTCTTTCTCCAGGACGATCATGGAGAAGGAAGAGGTGCCGGCGGAAACGTTTCCGGTGCGGACCTTGACGGCATTGGTGGCGACCATGCCGGTTCCGGCATCGCCTTCCGGCGGGCAGAACGGAACGCCCGGCTTGAGGTGACCGGAGGTATCCAGGCGGCGGGCGCCTTCCTCGGTAAGGACTCCGGCCGGCTCACCGGCGAGCAGCACCTTCGGCAGGATGTCCCGCAGTTTCCACGGATACTCCTTCGGGGCGACCAGTTCGTCGAAAGCGGCGATCCGTTTCTCGTCGAAATCCTTGGTGTCGGCGTCGATCGGCATCATGCCGGAGGCATCGCCTATGCCGAGGACTTTACGACCGGTCAGGCGCCAGTGGATATAGCCGGCGAGAGTCGTGAAGAAATCGACATCCTTCACATGCGGTTCCCCGTCGAGGATGCACTGGTAGAGGTGCGACAGCGACCAGCGGAGCGGCATGTTGAAGTTGAACAGTTCGCTGAGTTCACGTGCGGCGGCACCGGTGTTGGTGTTGCGCCAGGTGCGGAAGGGAGCGAGCAAGCGTTCTGCCGCATCGAAGGCCATGTAGCCGTGCATCATGGCGCTGATGCCGATGGCGGCAAGGGATTCGATCTCGACATTGTAGTGCTTGTGCACGTCATCGCGGAGGTCTGCGTAGCATTCCTGGAGACCGTTCCAGATGGCTTCCAGACTGTAGGTCCAATAGCCGCCCTCGAATTGGTTTTCCCATTCGTGGCTGCCTTGTGCGATGGGGTTGTGCTCCTCATCGACGAGGACCGCCTTGATCCGGGTGGAACCGAACTCGATACCGAGTACGGCTTTGCCGGAGGCGATGGTTGTCTTTGCGTCCATCATGTTACTTGAGGGCCTTGTTGAGGAGGTAGTACACCTCGTTCATGTGCAGTTCCTTCTTGAACTCAGGGATGGTGGTTCCCTTGTGGATGTGGACGAATTCGATGCCGGTCATCTCGGCGAAGTCATCCCAGTATTCCGCGGTAATGTCGTAGCTGAAGGCGGAGTGGTGGGTACCACCGGCGAGGATCCATGCACCGGCGCCGACCTCGAAGGTAGGCTGCGGAACCCACAGGGCGGAAGCCACGGGCAGGTTCGGCATCGGCTTGGGTTCGATGCACTCGACATCCTGGGCGATGAGGCGGAAGCGGTTGCCCAGGTCAACGACGGTAGCCTTGATGCCAGGGCCGGTCTTGGACGTGAAGACCAGACGGGCGGTCTGCTGCTTGCGGATACCGATTCCGAGGAAGTGAACCTCGAGCTTCGGTTTGTCGGAAGCGATCATCGGGCAGACCTCGAGCATGTGGGACTGGAGGCAGGAAGAACGGTCACCGGCGAAGTTGAGGGTGTAGTCCTCGAGGAAGGAGCAGCCCTTCGGCAGGCCCTGGGACATCACCCAGAGGGTGCGGTACAGGCAGGCGGTCTTCCAGTCGCCTTCGGCGCCGAAACCGATACCTTCGGCCATCAGGCGCTGCGAAGCGAGGCCGGGGATCTGGTCGAAGCCACAGAAGTCCGGAGCGTCGACATCGGCGTCGCCGAGGTCGTCGAAATTGGTGGTGAAAGCGGTGGCACCGTTGTCCTTCAGGACGCGGCGGATGGCGATTTCAGCCTTGGCGGAGTTGCGGACCTTCTCCCAGTATACCTTCTCACCGGATTCGTCGATCTTGATGGTGTACAGTTTCTTGTACTCTTCCACCAGCGCGTCGGTCTCCTCTTCGGTGACCTTCTTATAATACTCCATGAGGGAGGAAACCGGATAGTAATCCACATGGTAGCCCAGGCGCTGCTCGAATTCCACACGGTCACCATCGGTCACGGCGACATTGTTCATGTTCATACCGAACATCAGGCAGCGGACTTCCTTCGCATCGGCGACACCGGCGGCCACGCGGGCCCAGACGGCGATCTTCTTCTGGACATCCTCGTCCTTCCAGTATCCGACGACGACTTTGCGCTGGACGCGCATACGGGTGCAGATATGGCCGAACTCAATGTCACCATGAGCGCTCTGGTTGAGGTTCATGAAATCCATGTCCATGGTGTCCCAGGGAATCTCGGCGTTGTACTGGGTATGGAAGTGGAGGAGCGGTTTCTCCAGCGCCTGGAGACCTTTGATCCACATCTTGGCAGGGGAGAACGTATGCATCCAGGTGATGATACCGACGCACTTGGGCTCGTTGTTAGCGGCTTTCATGACGGCTTCCACCTCCTTGCTGCTGTTGGCGGTACCCTTGTAGACGATCTTGACAGGGATATTGCCACAGGCGTTCAGGCTTTCCACCATTTCCTTGGAATGACCGTCAACGGCGACGACTGCATCTCCACCATAAAGGAGCTGTGCACCGGTCACCCACCATAATTCGTAATTTTCAAATGCCATAATTGTAGTGTTTTTTAAATGGTTATTGTAAAAGATAAATGTTTTTGCCGATCAGTGTTTCTTGTCTTTTTGCCCATAATAGGCATTGGGGCCGTGTTTGCGGGAATAGTGCTTCTCCACCAGGAGAGGGTTCATGGTCGTATCGGGATTGACGACCATGGAGACGAACGCCATCTTCGCGCACTGCTCCATGACCTTGGCATTGTAGACCGCGTTGGCAGGACTCGTCCCCCAGGAGAAGGGGCCGTGGTTCTTCACGAGGACGCCGGGAGTCGTGTCGGGATCGATTCCCTCGAAACGCTTGACGATGACGTTGCCGGTTTCGAGTTCATAATCTCCCTTCACTTCGGCTTCCGTCATGTCACCGGTGCACGGAATATCCTTGTAGAAATAGTCCGCATGCGTTGTTCCGATATTGGGAATGTCTTTCCCGGCCTGGGCCCAGGCCGTCGCATAGGTGGAGTGCGTGTGCACGACACCTTTAATATGCGGGAAAGCCTTGTACAGGACGAGATGGGTGGGGGTGTCGGAGGACGGGTTGAGGTTCCCTTCCACCACCTTGCCGGTCTCCAGGTCGACGACGACCATATCGGAGGCTTTCATGACGTCATAATCCACACCGGAAGGTTTGATGACCACCAGACCTTTTTCACGGTCGATTCCGGAGACATTGCCCCAGGTGAAGATGACGAGTCCCTGCTTTACGAGGTCAAGATTGGCCTTGAATACTTTTTCTTTCAGTTCTTCAAGCATTGTACTAAATAATTATCTGTTACCAGAAATAGATGTAGAAGGCAGCGCAGAGGGCGACGACACCGAGGGAGCCGACGATATCCCAGACGCTCCAGCTGGCGCGGATCTGCTTGCGGTATTCGGGAGTGAAGGTGATGGCGTCAACCTGCTCCTTGGTCGGGGCCGGCGTGAAGAAGGAGACGACCACCATCAGCAGGATGATGAACAGCAGGAGCCAGCACTCGAAGACGAGCCAGTTGGTCTGCCAGAACCAGGCGGTATGCTCCCAGAAGGCACCGGTCATGACGGCATCGCCGTTCTTGGTAATGACGTTGGTGACCAGGCGGAGCATGCCGATGGCGAAGCCGCCGATCAGGCCCCACTGTCCGGCCAGCGGGGTAATCTTCTTGGAGAAGATACCGAGGGCGAACACGGCCACCATGGCCGGGGCGAGCAAGGACTGGATGTTCTGCAGATAGCTGTACAGGGTGTCCATACTCATCATCACCGGCATCCAGATCAGGCCAAGGATCACGACCACGACGGTGGCGATACGGCCGACGAGCACATAATGCTCTTCCGTCTTACCGGGCTTCATGGGCTTGTAGAAGTCTTCCGTGAAGAGGGTGGCGCAGCTGTTGAAGAATGCGGCGAGGGAAGCGACGAGGGCGCAGACGAAACCGATGGTCACGATGCCCTTGACACCGGCGGGGAGGACGTTCTTCACCATGAGGGCGAAGGCGGCGTCCGTGTTGTCCATCATGAAATCACCACGGCTGGCAAGAGCGGCGGCAACCATGCCCGGAATCAGGAACATGAAGACAGGGAGGACCTTGAAATAACCGGCGGCGATGGTTCCGCGGCGGGCTCTCTTGATAACCTCTTCATTGGCTTCGCCCTTTCTCTGGCCGAGAACTCGCTGGACGATGTGCTGGTCAGTGCACCAGTACCAGAAACCGATGATCGATGCGCCGAGGAACACCACCCAGCCGGGATACTCGTGGTACATGGGATCGCCTTCTTCCCAGTGGAACATGTGCGTGGTTCCGTAGCCATCATGCAGCTGGCTGCAGAAGTCCATCATGTTGGACCAGCCTGCGCCGATGCTGCCTCCGCCGAGGGTGGCAAGACCCAGGAAGAGGACGAGGAAGGAACCGATGATCAGGATCGGCGTCTGGATGGAAGACAGTGTCATGACGCCCTTCATGCCGCCGAAGACCGTGAATATGGCTGTCAGCAGGATCAGGCCCAGGGCTCCGTACCAGAACGGAATGCCGAGCAGGAATTCGAAGAAGATACCACCCGTGAAAGCGGTGACGCTCACTTTGGTGAGGATGTAGGCCACAAGGGTGATGATGGAGAGCCAGGATCCCGTCGCTTTCGTGTAACGGAATTTCAGGAAGTCCGGCATGGTGATGATCTTGCCGAGCTTGTTGTTCAGCAGCTGGTAGAAGGGGACGAACAGCCAGCCGAGGATCAGGATCATCCAGCCCTGCATTTCCCAGTGGGCCATGCCGACGCCGTCCTTCGCACCTGTACCGGCCAGGCCGACGAGGTGCTCCGATCCGATGTTGGCGGCAAAGATCGCCATACCGATCACATACCAAGGCTCACCTTTTCCGAAGAGATAGTCTGAACTGTCTGCGCCCGCCATCTTCTTCCGGTCGTTGACGATGGAACGGTACACCGCCCATGCCACGCAGAGAATACCGACAATGAGGATCAGCCAGTCGAGCCAGATGAATTCATTAGATGTCCAGTTCATAGCGTTTTCTTAAGCGTTAAAATAGAGGATTGTTATTTCGTTACGGAGAATTCGAAGATGCAGTGGCTGTGGTATTTCTCGCCGGGACGCAGCACGGTGGTCGGCCATTCAGGCTTGTTCGGGGAATCCGGATAGTGCTGGGTTTCCAGGCAGATGGCGCCTCTGTAGCTGAACGCGAGGCCGCCCTTGCCGGTCGTCTTTCCGTTGAGGAAATTGCCCGTATACACCTGGATGCCGGGCTCGTTGGTGTACACCTTCAGGGTGATGCCGTTGGCCGGATTGGTCAGGCAGCAGGCGACGGCGCTTTCGTCACCCTGGGTATCCAGGACGAAATTGTGGTCGATGCCGCTTCCGTTACGGAGCTGCTCGTTGTCGGCTGAGATGTCCGCGCCGATGAGTTTCGGGGTCCTGAAATCGAACGGGGTGCCTTCGACGGGATCGATCGTCCCGAACGGAATCGACGCCTTGTCGATGGGGGTGTAACCGGAGGCGTTGAGATACAGGATGTCATCGCAGACACTGTGGTTCTGCGGGTCGGCGCCGAGGTTGAAATAGGAGTGGTTGGACATGTTGATCACCGTCGGAGCGTCCGTCGTGGCATCGTAGGTGATGTCAATGGCGTTGTTGTCCAGGAGGGTGTAGGTGACGAATGCGGTCACATTGCCAGGGAACTGCATGTCCTTGTCGGGGGAGACCATCTTGAGCTTGAGGTGCTTCGCGTCAGACTCGACGACCTCATAGACTTTGTTGTGCCAGCCGGTGGGACCGCCGTGCAGGCAGTTGGCCCTGTCGTTGTGGGGAAGTTCGTACTCGACACCGTCGATGGAGAATTTCCCGTCCTTGATCCGGTTGGCGTAGCGTCCGAGGGCGGCGCCGTAGTTGCTGTCCCCGTTCTCCGGGAAATAGCTGCTGACATTGTCGAAGCCCAGGACCACGTCCCGGAGGACACCGTCGCGGTCCGGGACCATGACGGAGACGATGCGGCCGCCGAAGTTGGTGATGCAGACCTCCATGCCGGAGGCGTTGGTGAGAGTGTACAAGGCGGTGGAAGCACCGTTGTACTCACTGACGAAATCATCTGGATTGAGTCCGGAGACAGTCAGGGCAGGCTGTTTCTCCCCGCATCCCGCGAGGAGAAAGACGCTCAGGGCGCTGAGCGCAGCTTTGGTTAAGGTTTTCATGATGTGTATAAGGAAAATTATTTGATTTCCCATTCAAACAGGCCGCAGGAGAGCTCGGCCGGCTGGTCGATTTCCAGCTTGACGGCCGTGGTCTTCACGGGCTTGAAGTTCACCTGGTTGGCGACACCCTTGTTGCAGGTGTAGCCTTCCGCATCTTCCACAGGCACCCATTCTCCGGCGTCATTCCGGTAATAGATGCGCCATGCGTCGGGCACGCGGCATCCGCCCCAGGGCTGGTCGTCGAACCACCACACGCTGCTGCGTGAAACGGTTGCAGCCTCCGGAAACTCATAGGCGAGCCACTGGGTACCGCCCTGCTTGGGCCACCAGTGGAAATACGGGGCGGAACGGTCTTCGGGATGGGACGGGACGAGGCGGTCGTTGATGGCCGTGATGGAACGGCCGCGCTGGGAACCGCTGATCTTGCTCGTGGAAGCGAGCGTCGCAGGCATGACGGGCTTGGTGGAACGGAGTTCCTGCGGGAGCCACACGGTCATCTCACCGCTGCCGCGGTGGCACCATGCGTAATAAGGGATCAGGGTAAGCTTCACATCCTTGACCTCCATGCGGCCCCGCTCGTCGAATGCGAGGGTCTGGGCGTCGGTGACGATCTTGTCCAGTCCGAACAGTTCGTCGGAATGCTTCACGGAGAAGACAGGCTCCTGGTTGAGGAGGATGCCACGGACGGAGAAGTCATTGTCCGGCCACTCGGCGCAATACACGACCGGGCCCTTCTCGATGGCGACGCGGCCTTCGTCAGCCTTCACGGCCGGATGGGCCTTCACCACGCGCGGAGCCATGTCGAAGTGGACGGAGACTTTGTCGCCCTTCTTCCACTTGCGGGAGATCGTGAAATAGCCGTTCTCGAGGGTGCTTTCCACCTTCTCGCCGTTCACGAGGATGCTGTAGCCGAGGCGCTCGCCGTCGGCATAGGTGTACAGGTCGGAAGGAACCACCTTGCCGCGGACCCAGCCCGGAATGCGGATCTTCAGGGCCATGTCCTTCTTGAGGGCGGTCTTGTCGACGGTGATTTCCACGTCACCGTTCCAGGGATAGGAGGTCTTCTGGCTGAGGACGACGTCCTTGCCCGCGACCTTCTGGGTCATGGTGTTGGACATGAAGAGGTTCACATACAGGTTGTTGTCCTTGACGGCGTAGATATAGCCCGGCACGGACGGGATGAAGCGGCAGATGTTGGAAGGGCAGCAGGCGCAGCCGAACCAGGCCTGGCGCTGGTGCTGGCCGATGGACTCGAGCGGATTCGGATAGAAGAAGCCGTCTCCCTGGAGGGAAACGCCGCTGATCAGGCCGTTGTACAGGGTGCGCTCCAGCACGTCGTAATACTTGGATTCACCGTGGAGGAGGAACATGCGGTAGTTGACGTAGACGTTGCCGATGGCGGCGCAGGTCTCGCAGTAGGCGCTCATGTTCGGGAGTTCGTAGTTCTTTCCGAAGGCTTCTCCGGAATTGGTGGCGCCGATGCCGCCGGTGATGTAGAGCTTCTTGGAGACGATGTTGTCCCAGATGCGGTCGATGGCGTCGATGTAGCCCTTGTCCCCGGTAAGGGCGGCTACGTCAGCCATGCCGGCGTACATGTAGGCGGCGCGGACAGCGTGTCCCACGGCCTCGTCCTGCTCGAGGACGGGAAGATGGGTCTGGTTGTATTCGCTGCGGAATTCGGTCTTTCCGCGTTCGTCGAGGAAGAACTTGGCTTCGTCAAGATACTTCTTCTCGCCGGTCACGAGATAGAGTTTGGCGAGGGCCATCTCGGCGATCTGGTGACCGGGAACCACACGGACCTGGCCGGAGCCGGGACCGACTTCGCGGACTACGCAGTCGGCGTAGCGGATGGCGATGTCGAGGAAGTTGCGCTTTCCAGTGGCCTGGTAGTGGGCGATGGCGCCTTCGATCATGTGGCCGAGGTTGTACAGTTCATGGCTGAGGTCCTCGTCCTTGACCCAGCGCTTGTCGCCGGCCCACTCGTGCGGGTGTTCGGGATTCATGGTGCGTGCGGTATACAGGTAGCCGTCAGGCTCCTGGGCGGTCGCCACGATGGCGAGGACGCTGTCGATGTAGGCTTCGAGCTTCTTGTCCGGATAGAGCTGGAGGACGTAGCTGGCGCCTTCGATGGTCTTGTATACATCGGTGTCGTCAAAGGAGTAGCCCTTGACTTCGAAACCGAGGTTGTGGTCGGCATGCATCTGCTGGGCGGCCCTTTCGAAATTCAGGTAACGTCCTTCGCTTTCACACTTGGAGAAGGCGAGCGGGATGGTCACTTCGCGGGAAGCCTTGAGACGCTGGCCCCAGAAAGCGTCGTTGACCTTGACGCTGGTGAAGGGGACCGGATCGATCGGATAGCCGGAGTTACCGGTCTGGGCAGCGGCCATCGTGGTGGCAAGGACCGCGGCGGAAAGGAGAATCAGGTTCTTTTTCATATGGGTATTTGTGTTATTGTTTCGGGGTGAATTTGATGGCGAAGCCGCCGCCGGAGGCAAGACGGATGCCGATGTGGCTGTCCGCTCCGACCTCCTGGCATCCGATGGTGTAATCGGAAGCGTTGCGGCCGGCGTTGGGCCCGTCGGTGAAGAGGGTGGCCGTCCACTGTCCGCCGCCGAGGAAATCGGTCGCGAGGTCGATTTCCCGCGGAGTCCAGGAAGTGAGTCCGCCTACATACCAGCTGTCACCGGCCTTGCGGGCAATCACGATATACTCGCCGAGACGGCCCTGGAGAACCTTCTCGGTATCATAGATCCGGGGGAAGGTGGAAATGAATTCCAGGGTGGCGGGATCCTTTTCGTACAGGGTCGGGGAATCGCAGAGCATGGTCAGCGGGGAATCGATGACCACGTACAGCGCGACCTGGTGGGCGCGGGTGCCCATGGACATCGAATGGCGGTAAACCGCCTTGAAATCCTGTCGGGCGGCATTCCGCATGGCGCCCGGCGTGTAGTCGGTATATCCGGACATCTGGCGGATGAACGGGAACGTGACATTGTACAGGGGCATGTCCACGTGCGGTTCGGCCCAGCGGACTTCTTCCTGTCCGAAGACAGACTCGAAGTTGAGGATGTTCGGGTAGGTGCGGTTGATGCCGGTCGGCTTGGAAATGCCGTGGTAATCCAGTACGAGGTGGTATTTCGCCGCCGTTTCGGCGATGCGGCGGATCATTTCCATGGCTGTCTGGTCGTCCCGGTCCAGGAAGTCGATCTTGAATCCGGCGATGCCCATTTCGGCATAGTGGCGGCAGATTTCCTCGCAGCGGTCGTCCATGACGTTGAAAACGCCCCACAGGATGAGCCGGACATTCCGTTCGGCGGCATACCGGACCAGTTCCGGCAGGTCGAGGGCGTCGATCGGGGTGAGCATGTCGCCGCCGGCGGGCTCATACCATCCTTCGTCGAGGATGACATACTCCAGGCCGTTGCGGGAAGCGAAATCGATGTAGTAGCGGTAGGTGTCCATGTTGATGCCCGCCTCGAAGGGGACGCCGGTCAACTGCCAGTCGTTCCACCATTCCCAGGCGCTGTAGCCGGGACGGATCCAGGAGGTGTCTCCGATCCGGTTCGGTTCGGCCAAGGCGTAGACAAGGTGGTTCGTTGGCATCTGGGTGTCATCGGTGGTAACGGCGAGGATCCGCCACGGGAAACGGTCCGTTTCCGCGATCCAGTCCTCGCGTTCGGCCACGTAGGTCATGGCGCGCCAGCGGTACCGGGCCATCCGGGAAGGATAGGCCGCGAATTCTCCCTTGAGGGAAGTTCCGTCCGCACGGACAAACATGCCCGGGTAGGCCTGCAGGTCGGATTCCAGGAGGGTGACCTTGGCACTGCCGCCGTCGACGGTCACCGGCAGGAAGGCCGGAAGGCGGGACCCGTCGGACAGTTTCTGGTCGGTGTAGTAGTTTTGGAAAGCCATGGCATAGGGCGTCTTCGGCGCGGTGGAATAGGGAAGCCAGCAGCGTCGGTCACCCGGGAAACGGATGTCGACGGTCTCGTTCTGGACACGTACTTTTCCGGGAGCGAAGAAACGGTAGGCGATGCCCTCGTCGGTAGCGCGCCATTCCATGGACCAGCCGTTACGGTAGTCGATGCGGAGGGAGTTGTAGACAAACCGGAAGGACGATTCGCGGTAGAAGGGCGCTTCAATCGTTTCGACGATGCCCTTGACTGCCTTGGAGCGACGGACCTTGTCTCCGAGCCGGATGGTGGTCCCGTCTGCGAGCGTCAGCGCCGCTACGGCGTCCTCTACAAGGATTTCGTCCGCACAGCGGAGTGTGTACCGGTCGCCGTCGATGGTGACGGTAAGATGTCCGTCAGGGGAGTTGAGGACAAAAGGCTTGGCCCCGGCCAGGGCTGTGGCCAGCAGACAGCACATCAGGGTTATCAGTTTTCTCATGTGGACGTTTTGTTGCGTTTTCATGCAAAAATAACAAACGCGCGTGTGAACGAATGAAACTGGAATCCAATAATACTTGTAAAATCGTCTAAAAAGTGGACGATTGTACAATTTTTGAAAAAAAGGTGTAATTTTGCAACATGAAAAGAAATTGGTTCCTCCTCACCCTGATCTTGCTGCCTTCGGTCCTTTCCGCGTCGGCGCCGACATTCCTTTTCCGGCATTATACGACCCGGGACGGATTCTCTGCCAATACAGTCCGTGCCATGATCCAGGACCACCGCGGCCTGATGTGGTTCGGCACTTCGGACGGTCTGGACAGCTACGACGGCAGGGAGGTCGTCCGGCATGAGCTGGACGCCGACCGGAGCGCCTATGTCAATGCGCTGTTCGAGGATTCCCGAGAGCTAATCTGGGCAGGGACCGACGATGCCGTCTATTATGGGGACGGTACGGATTTCACGTGCCTGGAGGAGACGGGCGTCGCCATTACCTCTTTCGCCGGCGATACGCAGGGAAATATATGGTATACTACAAGGGAAAAGGGCATCCACTGTTACGACGGAGAAAAGATCCGGATCTACTGTGACGGAATGTCCTTCGAATTCGTTTATGTGGATTCTACCGGCCAAGTCTGGGCATGCAGCATTTCC
>JAGAHD010000132.1 GCA_017627255.1 Bacteroidales bacterium
AGCAGGCATGGAAGTCTGGGTGGTGACCGGGGAGAACATCGCCCAGATCACCAGGACGATGGCGACCAGGGAAACGCAGGTAAGCTGGGTCTTGGAGGAGACCTTACCGCTGATGAAGCTGGAAACCAGACGTCCCACGAGCATCAGGAGCCAGTAGGTACCGGCGACGAAACCGGCGGTGCGCACGGCCACGGAAGGATCCAGGCCGGCACCCTTGACGGAGTCGGAGAGGTAGAAGTTGAGGGTGCCCGGGATACCGACCTCGACACCGACATACAGGAAGATGGCGATCACGCCGTACACGAAGTGACGGAATTTCAGCGGATTCTCCGCCTTTTCCGTTGTCTTGACCTGCTCAGGATCCTCGATCGGGACAAACAGCAGGATGAGGAAAGCCAGGGCGAACACACCCATGGCGATGAACAGCACCGGGTTCACGTCCGCAATCTTGGACTGGACGGTCAGGGTGCCGATGAGGGCGCCCACCAGCATCGGGGTGAGGGTTCCCATCAGGGAGTTGAAGCTGCCGCCGATCTGGATATACTGGTTGGAACGCTTGCCGCCGAGGAGCTTGAGCATCGGATTCACGACCGTGTTGAGCATGCACACGGAGAAGCCGCTGATGAAAGCGCCGAGGAGATAGACGACGAAGTTCGCCGGGAAGGAGCCGACCACACCGGAAAGGAACTGGACGAACACGCCGATGAAACCGACGGCGATGGCGATGAGTGCAGTCTTCTTGTAACCGTACTTGGTGAGCATGTTACCCGCGGGGATTCCCATGATGGCATAAGCCAGGAAGTTCATCATGTTACCCATCATACCGAGGGCGTTGGAACCCGCAATCTGCGGCTGCATCTTCCAGATGTTGCCGATCGGAGCCGCCAAATTGGTCACGAAGGAGATCATTCCGAACAGGAAGATCATCGCGAGCACAGCAATGAAACTGCTGTTTTGTTTGGTTTTAGCCATGTGTTTTGTGTTTTTATTTGTTAAAAAAGATAATCACCTTTTTCAAAAATCTCTCAAATATAATCAATATTTTCGGTTTTCCTCCGCGTTACGGGGAAAAAACCTTATCTTTGCATAGACATAACATGTACTGTATGAAACGAATCCTTTTGCCTGTCCTCGGCCTGCTCATCCTCGCAGGCTGCGGTAACCATCCGGGGCGGACAGCCTCCGGCCTCAACCCGAAAGATTTCGAAAGCACCTATAACGGAGCCGCCACCGGTCTCTATACCCTCACCAACGAAAAGGGCATGGAGGTCTGCATCACCAATTTCGGCGGACGCATCGTTTCCGTCATGGTTCCGGACCAGGAGGGAGTCCTGCAGGATGTCGTCCTCGGATTCGACAAGGTCTCCGACTACTTCCCTGAAAACAACCAGACCGACTTCGGCGCCGCCATCGGACGGTACGCCAACCGCATCGCCGGCGGAAAACTCACCCTCGACGGGACCGAATACCAGCTGTCCCAGAACAACAACGGACATTGCCTCCATGGCGGAGCCACCGGCTGGCAGTACCAGGTCTATGACGTCGTGGAATCCGAAGCTTCCCACCTGAAGCTGAAGATCGTCTCCCCCGACGGCGACAACGGTTTCCCCGGAACCGTCACGGCCTTTGTCACTTACACCCTCACGCCCAAGAACCAGATCGACATCCGGTACGAGGCTACGACCGACGCCCCCACCGTCATCAACATGACGAACCATTCCTATTTCAACCTCTCCGGCGATCCGGGGAACCACGAAATCATCCAGGATGTCCTGTGCGTCAACGCGGACTCCTATACGCCCGTCGATTCCACGCTGATTCCCACCGGTGAGATCAAGCCCGTCGTCCGTACCCCGTTTGACCTCACGACCCCGACCTTGGTCGCAACCTTCATCGAGGCCAAATACGACCAGATCCAGTACGCCGGCGGCTATGACCACAACTTCGTCCTGAATACAAAAGGGGACGACAGCAAATTGGCGGCCCTCCTCTACTCCCCGGCATCCGGCATCACCATGATGGTCTATACCGACGAACCCGGCATCCAGGTCTATTCCGGCAATTTCCTGGACGGCTCGATCCAGGGGAAGAAGGGCATCGCGTATCCCCGCCGTTCCGCCATCTGCCTGGAGACCCAGCACTATCCGGATTCTCCGAACAAGACCGACTGGCCGTCAACGGTCCTCCGTCCGGGAGAAACGTACAGCAGCCATACGGTATTGTCTTTCAGCACGCAGAAACAATAGGGCTATTCGATGGCCCTGACCTCCTCTTCGAAAAGCTCGCGGTCTCCGCGGGCTTTGTTTTTGATCTTCGCCCGGTAATTGTACACCGTATTGGCGGAGTAATGGAGCAGGGAGGCGATTTTGGAAGACTCCGTGATCCCCAGTTTGATCAGGGCGAAGACCCGCAGTTCCGGCGTCAGGATGTCATCTCCTTTCGGGACAATGGCCTCCCCTTCCGTCAGGAGGGCGTTGAAGCACTCCACGAAGTCAGGATACAGGTTCACGAACGTGCGGTCGAACATCTTGTTGAACTCCTGGATATCCTCCTCGATGGGCGGCAGGGCTTCGATCTCCTCGATGAGATACTTGTCGTTGCCGCGGCGGATGTACTTGAGGACGTGGTTCCTGTACTGACGTGATGTGGAGATGTTCTCCGACAG
>JAGAHD010000133.1 GCA_017627255.1 Bacteroidales bacterium
AAGAGCACGCCGCGTCCGGCGAGGGCGTCCAGGTTGGGGGTGTGCATCTGCGGGGTGCCGTAGACTTTCCAGTCCGTGCGCATGTCGTCGGACATGATGAACAGGACGTTCATCTTGGGCTGGGCCTTGGCTTTCCGGGGAACCTTGGGTTCTGCGCCCTGGACGGCCGCAGCACCGGCGAGCAGGCCCAGGGAGAGGGAAATGAGACGTTTCATCGGATGGTCATTGGTTTGTTCAAAGGTACGGATTTTTTATTGGAATCCCGTTATTTTTTGCTTATGTTTGTCCGGGTAATAAATGCGTAACGATCATGACTGGGCCTGTGGCGGACAACTGGGATTTGCTGCGGCAAGGGGATGAACAGGCCTGGCGGGAGCTGTTCCGCTGCCACTATGCCGTCCTCTGCCATTTCGCGGACCGTTTTGTGCATGACCGTTTCACGGCCGAGGCCCTGGTGGGGGACGTGTTCTACTCCCTGTGGGAGAAGCGGCAGGACCTGGAGATCCGGGAATCCCTGCGCCCGTATCTGCTGCGGGCCGTGCGCAACCGCTGCCTGAATTACCTGAAATCCTTCAATACCAAGCGGATGAGCCGTTTCTCCTCGCTCGGGGAGGAGGATCTGGAGGGGATGTTGCTCGAGAATTACGAAGGCCACCTGCTGACCTTGGAGGAAGAAGTGGAGAAAGCCGTGTCCCAGCTCCCCGAGCACAGCCGCGTGGTGTTTGAGAAGAGCCGCGAGGAGCAGCTCAAGTATGAGGAGATCGCGCGCGAGCTCGGCATTTCGGTCAACACGGTTAAATTCCACATGAAGAAGGCCCTGGCGCTGCTGCGGGAGCACCTGGCCCGCTACCTGGCCGCGGTCTTCCTGTTTTTCCTGCATTTTTAGTCCCGTCCGCACTACCCGCCCGGCCTTCTGCCTTGTCATATCAGTGAACCGGACCACAAAGTATCCATGGAAGAAGACCGCCTGATCGAATTGATGCTGGGCTGCTTCGAGCAGCAGCTCTCCTCCGCCGAGTCGGAGGAGTTGCGGACGTGGGTGTCTTCCTCCCAGGACCACAGGAAGTATTTCACCGACATGCATGAGGTGTGGGTGGCCGTACGGGCGGAGTCCGCTGCCGCGAAGTACGACGCGGACAAGGCCTACCGGCGTTTCCGCCAGAAAGCCCGCCGTGCCGGGCGCCGCTATCGTCCCCAGGTCCGCCATGCCTGGGCGTGGCAGCTGGCCTGCTCGCTGGCCGTGATCGCGGCCGCCGTGTTCTTCTCCTACCGAAAGGGGGAGCAGCAGGTCCGGGATTCCTTTGCCGATATCGTCATTGAGGCGCCCCTGAGCTCCCAGTCCCGCATCCTGCTTCCGGATAGCACGGAGGTGTGGATGAACGCCGGGTCCCGGCTCGTCTATTCCCAGGGATTCGGCCTGCAGGACCGGCGGGTCGAGATGTCGGGAGAGTGTTTCTTCTCCGTGACCCGGGACGCGTCGAAGCCCTTCGTAGTGACGACGCCGACCCTGCAGGTCCGGGTGCTGGGCACGAAATTCAACTTCCGGAGCTATCCGGACGACGACGAGGCGGTCGTGTCCCTCGAAGAGGGGTCCGTGAGCCTGAAGAACCTGCTCCTCGAGGAGTCCGAGCGCATCCTGTCCCCCCGGCAGAAGGCGGTCCTGAATAACCGCACGGGCCACATGCGCATCGACGGGACGCAGCCCGACAACCATTCCGCATGGGTGAAGGGCCGGCTCTTCTTCAATGACGAACTGCTGGTGGATATCGTCAAGGAACTGCGGCGGGGCTATGGGGTCGAGATCGAGATCGCCTCGGATTCTCTCCTGACGCAGCGTTTCTACGGCGGCTTCGACCGCAAGGACCTGACCATCGATGAGATCCTGGATCGTTTCGCGGCCACCGGGAACATCCACTACCGCAAGGTCGGGACGAAGATTGTTTTGTATTGACCGATAGATCCCATATGTCCAACCATTAATCAAAATGCCGATGAAACCGATTCCCACCTCTTCAGCCTGAACGGACAGGGGATAAAAAATGCAGAGAGATCCAGTCCATCTCCCTGCGTGGAAAAATCCTCTCGCTGTAAACCGTTTGAAACCCGGAATGAAAGGATTCGCAAAGGTAGAAAAATTATTTCTTTTTGCAACATTCTTTTATTCTACCAATTATCCACATTTATCAATTAACATTATGAGTAAAAGAATAACTGCCATTTGTCTGGCAGCTTTATGGCTGCTTATCTCATCAGCTGCTTTTGCCCAGAACATCTCCTTGAAGCTTGACCGCGTGCCTGTCAGGCAGGCCATTGCGGAACTGCAGCGGTCCGTCGGGTATTCCTTTGTCTACAAGACCGGGGATATCGACACCGGCAGGACCGTGAGCGTGGATGCCAAGGAGCTTTCCGAGGCAGTCGGGCAGATCCTTGCCGGCCAGGATGTTACATTCGTGATTGTCGGGAAGAATATTATCGTCAGCAAGAAGACGGATGTGGGTGCCGGATCGGCCCAACAGGTCCGTGGCATGGTTTCCGGCCTGGTCCTGGACGCGAAAGGCGACCCCGTGGTCGGAGCCGGCGTATATGTCAAAGGCCGTCAAGGGACAGGTGTCGTTACAGACCTGGACGGTAACTTTTCCATCCAAGCCCCGGCCGGTTCCGTGTTGACGGTATCATGTCTGGGCTATACGGATCAGGACTTCACGGTCTCCGATCCTTCCGTCCCGTGCCGGATCGTCCTCGAGGAAGACGCCATCATGCTCCAGGAAGCCGTCTCCGTAGGCTACGGAAACCTTCCCAAACGTTCATTGACTACGGCAATTTCTTCGATGAAGACGGACAAGATCGAAAAGATGCCTGTCGGCACCTTAGGCGAGTCTTTGTACGGCCAGCTGCCGGGACTTTATGTCGTGCAGGGGAACGGACAGCCGGGAAGCAACGTCTCCATGCGAATCCGAGGCACCGGCTCCTTGACGGCTTCAAGCGATCCGTTGTTCGTCATCGACGGGTTCCCGACCAACGACGCTTCCTTCTTCTCCAACCTTTCGGCCGAGGACATCGAGAACATCACCGTCCTCAAGGACGCCGCTTCTGCCGCCATCTACGGTTCCCGCGCCGGTAACGGCGTCGTGATGATCACGACCAAGCGGGGCGAAAAGGGAGCGCCCAGGGTATCCTTCGGCGTTCAGGCCGGTTTCCAGCAGCCGCAGCGTTACATTGACGTGCTCAATGCGGAGGAATTCGCCCAGATGATCAAGGATGCCCGAGCCAATACCGGTATGGCTCCGCTTCCGATCCTGGACAATCCTTCCCAGTGGACGCCGACGGACTGGCAACGTGATGTGTTCTTCCGGACAGCTGGTTTCCAGCGTTACAATGTGGCTGTCCGCGGTGCCTCCGACAAGGTCCGCTATGCCATTTCGGCCCAGTTCCAGGACCAGAACGGTATTGTCCAGAATTCATTCAACAAACGGATTGGTCTCACGGCCGATATAGAAATCGATATCAACAGGTATATTACGGCCGGCGTCAATGTATCGCCAACCTATACTTACCAGCGTCGCCAGAACACGGCGGGCGGGAACACGACCGTGACAGCCGGTACGATTGCCGAGGCCGTCGCTTATCCGCCGATCTACGGCCCGTATATGCCGAACGGGGACTATTTCCAGATTCAGCAGCATACGACCGGAACCAATTTCAATTCGGAGCTTTGCAACCCGCTCAGCAAGTTGCTCGAGATCAACGATGACTACAGCACGATCCTGACTCGGGCCCAGGCTTTCGTGCAGGTGAAGCCGGTTGAAGGGCTGGTGATCAAGTCGGATATCAACGGATCCATTTCCAACCAGAAAAACGAATACTATCGGACCGCCTACAGCCCCGGATCCGCCCGCACCGGCAACAAGTCCACGCCGAATCTTGCGGCCATTGATGCCTATCGGTCTTCCAGCTTCAATTATAACTGGTACTGGTCCTCCACGGCAACCTATACCAAGGATTTCGGTAAACATAACCTCGTTGCGTTGCTGGGATACGATCTGGCATTCTTCAGTGGCTACAGCGTCCGTCAGGACGACCGTACCAGTGCGGACTATCCGATTGCCTATGGAAACACAAATATCACGAATGTCAACGGCGCATACATCTGGACCGGATCTTCCACCAATACGGAATATGCTTTCGACGCCCTGTTCGGCCGTCTGAATTACGACTATGCCGGGCGGTATATCGCATCCGCTTCCATCCGGCGCGACCGCAGCTCCAAGTTCGGCCCGGACAACCGCGCAGGTATCTTCTGGTCGGTATCCGGTGCCTGGAATATCGCGGAAGAACAGTTCGCCAAACCGCTGACCTGGCTGAATGTTGCCAAACTCAGGACCAGCTATGGTGTGACCGGTAATGATAACATTGGAAATTATTACGTCTGGACTTCTACCCTGAACACGAGCAATTACACTTTCGGAGAAGGCTCCAATGTGGCCGCCGTGACTGGTTATTATCCGGGAGGTTATTCCAACCGGAGCCTCGGCTGGGAGACGAACAAGCAGTTCGACCTGGGTATCGATATCGGCCTGTTCAAGAAACTCTCCATCACCGTGGACTGGTATTCCCGTTTGAGCAACGCTGTCCTTTCTGCCTCCATTCCGAACCTGAACGGCAAGAGCAGTACCGTCACGATGAATGCCGGTGAGATCCGCAACCGCGGTCTGGAGATCGCCATCTCCGCCCCTGTGATCGACAAGGCCTTCCGTTGGAATACGACATTCAATATCGCATTCAACCGTAACAAACTGCTCTCGCTGGCGACGGGCAACGATTATTATGGCTCAGCTACCGGCATGATCCGCAATTACGTAGGCCGGCCGTTGGGTGATGTTTATCTGTATGTCAACGACGGTGTCTTCAAGGATGCAGAAGATGCAGCCCGGTCCCCTAAATACCTCGGGTCCATCGGTGGCGCCGGCGACCTCAAGTTCAAGGACACGGACGGAAACGGATCGGTCACGACGGACGATATGGTCTATTATGGCAACAATATGCCGAAATTCAATGCGGGCTGGACCAACCAGTTCTCCTACAAGAACTGGGATCTGAGCATCGTGTTGGATGCTCAGTACGGCGGTCTGGTCTATTGGGGATTCGGTTATGCCTCCGGCTTGAACCGACATATGGAAAATGCCTTCAGTATCTATGCCCGCAATCGTTGGCGCAGCCCGTCTGAAACCGGTGACGGCATTTCACAGAAGGCAGGTTCTCCGAATGTGTTCCTGGCCCTGATTTCCCAGACGCGGTATATTTTCAAGTCGGATTACCTCAAGCTCCGCAACGTTTCCCTAGGATATAACCTCCCGAGGAACGTTTGCAAGAAGATCGGCTTGGAAGGTGTTCGTCTGAGCGTGAATGCGCAGAACCTGTTCTCACTGGATGAGTATCCCGGCTACTCCATCGAGGCCGGTGGCATGGGTGGTGCGACAGGTGGCTCCGACGGCGGTAATTACCCGGCGGTTCGGACTTGCACTTTCGGCGTGAATATTAACTTTTAAAAGAAAACAGCGATGAAAAGAATGATATTGTTCCTGGCCATCATGCTATCGTGCATGACAGCTTGTACCGATAAGTTCTTCGACCTGTATCCGACGGACAGCATGACGAGCGAGAATTACATGAACAACGTCGGTGAGATCGGCACCGTACTCGACGCCGCCT
>JAGAHD010000024.1 GCA_017627255.1 Bacteroidales bacterium
CTCACCATCACCAGAAAGGGCTCTACGGATCCTGATATCCCCATCACCGTCAACGATGGAACCTTCGACATCTCCGTGGCAAACTGGACCGTTGTTCCTGTAACCAGCGGAGTGAATATCTAAACGTCGCGAGGACGTGTTTTGATACTTGTTCATAATTATCCGGGGCCGGAGGCCCTTCGATGACAATCCGGCCCCATTTTCAAATCCATTTTACTATGCGAAAAATACTGACACTTCTGCTGCCCCTGGCCCTGATGCTGCCTGTCTCCTGCAGCAAGGAACTACCAGCGCAGCACAACCCCACAGGAGACGAAGAGCATACCGTGACACTGCAAATCCGGGCTTCAGGAACTCAGACCAAGGCCTACAACACCTCGGACCTGTCACTCACGGACGGCGTGAAGCGCCTGGACCTTTACATCTTCCATCAGACTGCGACCGAGGATGACCGCCATGTGACCATTACCCCAGACCCCAGCGGAACGACCGAATTCAAGATTCGTGAGAAGGTCGGGGAACGTGTGGGAATCATCGCCTTCGGGAACCTCGATGCCGACACGGCGGAACTGCTGGAAGGAAAGACGCTTTCACAGTTTGCCGATGACTATAACATGCCGTGCCCCATCGTGTGGACGGCAAACAACTTTGATTTTGACCGCATTCCTATGGTCGGGGCCAAGGATACTTACTTTAGGACTGACAATACAGTGGAACTGGAGATGCGTCGTCTGATGTGGCGAATCGACATCGGCAGCATCGTCTATGACCCGGAAGATGAAAGTCTCCGGGGGAAAGACGTCTATGTAAAAAACATTGCCATCACCAACATCGGCAACCACTTCAATCCCACCAAGTCCAATTCCATCGGCCATTTCTACACCTGGTATCTGTTCTTTGGCAACAACTACAATTCAGAAGGAGCCTTCGGCGGTATTACTGACGGCTTCACCTTCTACACCAATGCCCCGACAGGATGGTCCCAGGGCGGGACTTGGAATCCGGGTGGCCCGGGAATCCTGAACCAGGATTATCCCCGAACCATCAATAACAACTATAAGAAAGACCCGGGCGTGCTGAACATCGATGCTACCGGTAAGTATCTTACAGCAACTTGTCAGAGCTATGACATTGCTAACGGTGAAGGCCGATTGGCTTATGCCGGCAATACAGCGACCCAGTCTATGCCGGTAGGAAAAAGCCTTTACGGTTTCATGGGACGCGGCTGTTTTTCAAACTACAGCGCCGTGAGCACTTTTGCGAATCAGGTGGATTACCCGAAACTCGTCATCGAGCTGGTCGTTGACGGAAGGAGCCGGTTCTATCCTGTCTGCATCACCTATCCGCAGCCGAATACTGTGTATCAGGTGGACAAGATAACCATCGTCGGAGAAGGTTCCGATTACTCCAACTTCATCGAGCAGAAATACTATGCTACTTTCAGTATCTCGGTCAAAGACTGGGACCAGCTGGAAGTAAACAACATCGATGTGGGTGTGGATCCTGTTACGGGCCAGCCTGTGGGTGGACAACAGAGCTAAAATCGATTGAATATGAAAAGAATACTCTATATACTTACAGCGGCGGCACAGCTTCTGACCGCCTGCAACAAAGAATGGAATCCGGATGTCCCCGGCAAGGACGGAATGCGCGAAGTGAGCCTCAGTTTCCAGAAAGCTTCGCAATTCACCTTCCAGACCAAAGCCGATGCCGTCGGCCCGGTCACGGAGGATGACATCGTTGACCGCCTGGATGTGTATGTCTATAAGGACACGGATACCCTCCTCTTCGACCACAAGGCGTTTACGAATGCCTCCGGCCTGGATCTTTCGACCATCGAGACGAAATACTACGACGTGCATGGCACCTACTTCTATTTCTTTGTCCTGGCTAATCTGGATCCGGCGACGGCCGACTATTTCGCGCAGCTCAGCAAAAACCAGGTCCAGACCTATTACGGCGGCCTGATTCCCCTTCAGGAGGGAAACTTCCGAGCCCACCGACCTATAATGGGCGGTGTTGGGGCGGTTCAGCTGGGCCGTTTTTCCTATTACAGTTCTCAGCCTGGCGACAAGACAATCAGCATAAAACTGTACCGTTATGTGGCCCGTTTCGAGATAGAGAAAATCACGGCAGATTTTGATGACGCAACCCTGATGAATTCCGACGTAATCGTCAAAGGCATCGTCTGGACCAATGTCGCCAATGCCCTGCGGCCCCTGCAATACTTTCCGTCACCCAATACCGTGGAAAGCGGCGGTCCCGTATTCGGCAGCCGCTCCACCTATTTCCCAGAGCAGGAGTTCGGGAATATGGAGTATGAAAGCGGCTATCGCTACTATCAGGCCAACGAGAACCACCATGGCTGGGTATCGCTGCAGGAGAACTACAACCTGGCCCAATACGGGGCTACAGGGGCGCTTGCGGCCGATTTCCCCTATATCTACAATAACAATTGGAAGTTGGAGAAAGGTGTGCTGAACGTGGATGCTCCCGGCTATATGCGGGATGCTACCAGCCACTTCTTTTCGGGCGAAGAAGGGCGCGTATGCTCATCGACCAATGCCTCCCAGACCCACGTGCTCAACGTGAACCGGGAGTTCTACATCATGCCTATAGCCCGGAACTCCTGGAGCAGCGAGGTCTGCACAGTATTCAACAGTCAGGATGATACGATGAAGATGGTCATCGTGGTGGAAATCAACGGAAAGACCTACTACTATCCCTACCGAGTACTCTACGTGCAGCCGAATTCCCGTTATCTGGTCCACAATATCACGCTCAAGGGCCTTGGCAGTGAGTACAGCAACTTCTATGTAAAGAAGTATGGTGCCGAACTCAATGCTCTTTCCATTGAAGGGTGGCAGGATCTGGAAGTGGACAATATTGACCTCGGATACAAGGACTATGCTGGAACTGAAATCTATTAGGCCTATGGGAAGATTCTTCACTACGTTCAGAATGGCTTTCTGGACGTTCCTGCCGATGCTGGTGGCACTGGCAGGATGCGACCCCGAGCCGCTGCCCGTCTCCTTCGGTGTTGAAAGCAGCGGACAGGTAGTCGTGACTTTCGACTTTGGGGTAATGAGTTATGACGGACCTTCCACCAAGGCGTATTCGGCCGATGTGGAAGACGGACTCGTTGACCGTATCGATGTCTTTGTCTATGATGAGGACGGATGGATTTACGGGCACAAGGTCATCGGGGAATACGGCGGCGGTCCGCTTGACTTGACCACCATCACTCTTCGTGACAGCGGAGAAAACGGCGAAAAGAGGTCCTACTTGTTCATCGCCAATCTGGACCCGGACAGCGCCCAATATATCGGCTATCTGGACCGGGTAGACCTTCCCAGATATCCTGAGAGCTTCGTTCCTTGGAGCGCAGGCAATTGCCGGGTCAATTATCCGATGATGGGCGCGACCGCCAAAGTAACCTTTGGAGGCACAAGCAGTGTCAGCATTAGTCTGATGCGCTATATGTCCAAGTTTGAGATCGGGACCATCAGCGCCGAGTTCTGGGGAGATCCAGACCTCTATCGCAATGTGTACGTCCAGAACATCGTTTTCACGAATGCCTGGGACATCGTGCGCGTCTGCCAGACGGATCCAAGATATTTCACCGGGATGCACACCGACATCTTCGGCCCCAAAGGTACATCGAGCAGCTCCTTTGGCAGTCCGCCTTACATCTACTTCATGGCGAACTGCTACCTGGGGCAGGACGAATGGTCCACCTACGGGAAGACCTATGCCGATATGCACGGGAGCTACAACCAGAGCGTCTATGGCGGCAAAGGCAAGTTGAAACAGGACTACCATTTCCTGTACAACGACAACTACATGCAGCCCAAGAATACAATCAATCTGGATTGTCCGGACGCGTTGAAGACACTGTCCCAGCAGACCTGGGATACCAACGCCTACCTGCCGCAGAACGCCGGTAAGCTGTGCAGCGATATCGACGGTTATCTGGGCCCACTAAATGTGAACAGGGCTTTCTATACGCTCCCCACAAAGTTCAATGCATGGTTAACGGAACCCACCTATAATGTGGACCAGCAGAACAATGAACTTCGCCTTGTCCTTGCCGTAAAAATCAACGGCAAGCTGTACTTCTACTCCAAGATGATAACCGGCCTGAACCCCAATATGTGCTATAAGATTCACAACATCACCCTTAAGGGTGAGCCCAGTGAATACGCCAATATCTGGGTACGTGGCGGACAGGTCACCAAGGCTGCTGCAGCCGAAGATGTTGAACAGTGGAACGTGCATGGCAACACGGCCGAAATAGACAATCTGGTGCTATGAGACGGTGGATACTGATTGGATTGCTGGGGCTGGGAGCCCTGGCTTCCTGCTCGGTCAAGGAAGACCGCAGCGACTGCCCCTGCTGGCTCACGGTGGAAGCCGAGAGTACCGCCACGCTCACTGGTTGGTACGGTAGTCAAAGAATCTTTGACGGCCATAAGGGCGGCTTCGTGGACCGGATGGTACCGAGAGGCGACGTTGCCATTATCTCATCCAGGGGTGAATTCACCGTAAAGGAAGGCAGCCAAATGGACGAACTCTTCGCCGAACTTCTGCACGTGGATACCGACGGCGAAAAGGCCTTTGCAAAGGTCCAGCTGAAAAAGCAGTTTACCACGGTAACGCTGGATTTCAAAGATGCGGAAAATGGCCGGACGGACTATGACATCATCGTCAAAGGCAACATCCAGGGCACCGATTACAAGACGCTGGAACCGAAGGATGGCCCGTTCAGATGCATTCCTGAGGCTGCTCCGGAGCGCGGATATCAGTTCCGCGTTCCGCGACAGAAAGACAATTCCCTGACGGCGGAACTATGGAGCGAAGACGCGCTTGTGGATACAATTCCCGTCGGTGAGCTGATTGCAAAGGCTCATTTCGACTGGAGAAGGGAAAGCCTCGGAGACATTCATATTATGGCCGACCTCCCTGCCAAGACCTTCACCATCACGGTGATGGAATGGGAAGGTCCAGTGACATTCGAGATTACGATATAAACCTAAACCGCTAAAGATTTTTTCATAACGCTTTAAAAGTTAAACATTAAACTCGGAGCGGACGCCTGTGAAGGTCTCCGCTTCTTTAGTATTAAGCGCTGAAAGAAAAACCCGGGCCCGGGAGCTGTTCAGCTTTTAGATTTCTTTCTCAGGACTGACTCTGTCCATCGTCCTTTCCACATACCTCCGTTGGAGATCATATTCCTCGGAGATGTCGATGCCCGCTTTGTCAAGCAGGGAGCGGGTTGCGTCCCAGGTGTCTTCCTCGCAGCAGAGGGAGGCTACGTCGATGATGAGGTCTTCGAGCGTGTCCTCATACTCTTTCTGCATCTTGATCTGCTCCTTCTTCTCGAAGGGTACTCCATCAAGCAGAAGCATTGCGTGGTTGAGAGTCCTGATGATTGTCACACCGCGGCTATGGATGTGGTTCAAAATTGACTGTGTATTCATGATAAAATACGTTTTTGAAGGTTATAAACTAGAGTTAGCATAGTTATAAC
>JAGAHD010000134.1 GCA_017627255.1 Bacteroidales bacterium
TACTCCCATTCCACCGTCTTCAACAGCCGGCCGATATGGATGTCGCACTCCAATTCTTCGCGAATCTCACGGGAAAGCGCCGCCTCCGGCGTTTCACCGGCCTCCATCTTTCCGCCCGGGAACTCCCACCAATCCTTCCACGGTCCGTAGCCACGCTCCGTCGCAAAGATCCTTTCCCGGTCACGGATAACGGCCGCAACGACTTCAATCTGTTTTTTTCCGGTTTTTTCCATGGTCGCAAAGATAGACAAGATTCGCAAAAGAATCCGGTTTTTTCCTATCTTTTTCGTATCTTCGTCAGTTGCTATGGCCCAAGAAGGACGCTACATATCTGTAATCCTGCCCCTCCGCCTGGAATGGGAACCCTGTTACCGCCTCCCCGAAGGGATGGAGGTCCGGCCAGGTGACCGGGTCCGGGTCCTGTTCGCCCACCGGGAATACACCGCTGTCGTCGAAAAGACCGGAATCCGGCCGCAGACCGCTCCGGAGAAGATCCAGGACATTCTGGGAACGGAAAACAGGATTCCGCCCGTCCTTCCGGAAGAAATCCGGCTCTGGAGGGCGGTCAGCGACTACTACCTGTGCTCAGTCGGAGAAGTATACAAGGCGGCCTACCCCTCCCTCCGCCGGGACCAGGAAGAGGCCGGAGCCCGGCAGCGGGAAAGGATGGAACGTTCCCTCGCTGCCCTGCGCCTCAAAATGGAGAAGGCCCGCCGGGAGGATACCCGGGAACGGTACAGGCTGGAAACGGAAGCACTGGAAGCCCGCCTGAGCGGGACACTGACGGAGGTACAGCGTCCCGACATGGACCTGACGCCCGCACAAGAGCAGGCGGCGGAACAGATTCGGACGGCATTCCGAAGCGGAAAAACCGTCCTTCTCGACGGCGTCACCGGCTCCGGAAAGACGGAAATATACCTGCAGCTTGCCTCGGAGACCCTGCGCAAAGGCCGGAACGTACTATACCTGGTCCCGGAAATCGCCCTTTCCCGCCAACTGGAGACCCGGGTCGGAAAAGTGTTCCCGGATGTCCGCATCTTCCACTCCGGAGAGTCGGCCGCACGCCGCCAGGAAACGGCGGAGCGGATCCGCCAGGGGAAAGGATACATCGTCCTCGGGACACGGTCGGCGCTACTCCTTCCCCACAACGGACTGGGGCTCATCATCGTCGACGAAGAGCACGACCTTTCGTACAAACAGGATTCTCCTGCCCCCCGTTACCATGCCCGGGAAACAGCCGTCATGCTCGGACTGATCCAGGGAGCCCATGTCCTTCTGGGCATTGCCACGCCGTCGCTGGAATCACTGTACAATGCCGAAAAAGGGCGTTTCACCCGTGTAAACCTCAAGGAGCGGTACCATCAGGGAGCGGAGGTTGCCGTTGAAATCGTAGATACGGTCGCGGAACGGCGGAAACGGGGAATGACCGGTTCCCTTTCCCGGAAACTGCTCTCGCGGATCGGTTCGAACCTGGAGTCCGGCGGGCAAACCCTTGTCCTCCGCGCGCGCAAAGCCTATGCCCCCATGGTGCAGTGCACCGAATGCGGACACGTGATAAAATGCCCGCATTGCAACGTATCCCTGAGCCTCCATCGCAATCCAGACCGGCTCATCTGCCATTATTGCGGCCACACGGAGCCGTTTGTCCCCTCCTGTCCGAAATGCGGAATGCCGCTCCAGCCGCTCGGGACAGGCATCCAGAAAGTGGAGGAAGAGCTGCGCGCCCTCTTCCCCTCCGCCCGGATCGAGAGCCTGGACAGCGACACTCCGGATGCGCAGGAAGCCGACATCATTGAAAGATTCGCCCGCAGGGAGATTGACATTCTGGTCGGGACCCAGATCATTACCAAGGGGTTTGACTTCGCCCATCTCCATCTCGTCGCCGTCCTTCAGGCGGACAGCCTGCTGGGCGTCCAGGATTTCCGGGCCGATGAAAAAGCCTTCCAGCTCCTGGAACAGTTCCGTGGCCGGAGCGGACGGAGGGACGAACCGGGTACGCTCGTCATCCAGACCCGGAATCCCGACCATCCGGTATTCGCGCGCCTGCAGGGACTTCAGACCACCAATATCCTGGAAGAACGCAGGTTGTTCGGTTATCCCCCGTTCACCCGGATTATCCAACTGGTGCTGAGGGACCCGTACGAAAAGAGGGTCTCTTTCATGGCAGGGGAACTCTCCCGTGCCCTGCGAAGCCGACTTGACGGCGGTCCGGCCGTCATAGGGCCCTATGCCCCCGCCGTCGACCGAGTCGCAGACCGGCATATCCGGCATATCCGGATCATGCTTCCCAGGGACAAAATGCTTCTGGAGCGGAAAAAAGCCATTGCCGCAACCGTCATTTCTTTCGAGAAAGAGCGGAAATATGCAGGATTCATCGCCATCGACGTCGACCCTGCCTGATTGTAGAACAATTCGTGGAACAATTATTGCGGCGTACGGTTTTTTTTGCTACTTTTGTAGATTGATCAAAGCAGACTGAACGGAAAAGAGTATGGGTAAAGTCATCGCAATCGCAAACCAGAAGGGCGGCGTGGGAAAGACCACGACAGCCATCAATCTGGCGGCCTCCCTGGCCGTCTTGGAAAAGAAGGTGCTCATCATCGATGCCGACCCGCAGGCCAATACGACCTCGGGACTGAATTTTTCTCCCGAAGATGACCAGAAACGGACACTGTACGAAATCCTGATCGGTGACATCCGTGCGGAAGACGCCCTGATCCAGACCGAACTCCAGAACCTGCACATGATTCCTTCCCATATCAACCTCGTGGGAGCGGAGATTGAAATGCTCAACTGGGAAGAACGGGAATCCGTCCTGAAAAAAGCCCTGGTGCCGATCCGGGACAACTATGATTACATCATCATCGACTGCTCCCCCTCCCTGGGACTGATTACGGTGAACTGCCTGACGGCTGCCGATTCCGTCATGATCCCGGTCCAGCCCGAATTCTTCGCCCTGGAAGGTCTCGCCAAGCTCATCCAGACAATCCGGCTGGTCCAGAACCAGATCAACCCGTCCCTGACGATAGAGGGCTTTGTCGTCACCATGTTCGACGGACGGACCAAAGTGCATTCCCAGGTTGTCATGGAGCTCCGTGAGCATTTCAAGGACATGGTGTTCAACACCATCATCCAGCGGAGCATCCGCCTGAGCGAGGCTCCGTCCCACGGCAAGCCGATCGTCCTCTACGATGTGATGAACAACGGCACCTCCAATTACCTGAATCTCGCCAAAGAGGTTCTTGACAAAAACGAAAAGTAATGGCTAAAGTACAGCACGGCCTGGGAAAAGGCCTCGGAGCCCTTCTGGGTGGAGATAACAGCGACCTCACCCCGCTGCGCAAACCCGTCGGCTATATCAACAAGGAAATTGTCAGTTCCACCCTGCCGCAGGACACCTCCGATGTCTTGCGGATTCCCGTGGACCTGATCGAGCCCAATCCGTTCCAGCCCCGCATGAGTTTCGACCCCGAGGCGCTCCAGGAACTTTCCGAATCCATCCGGACCTTCGGGCTCATCCAGCCGATCACGGTCCGCAAAAAGGGTGATAAATATCAGATTATCAGCGGAGAACGCCGCTATCGTGCGTCCATCATGGCCGGCATGGACATGGTTCCCGCCTATATCCGTGACGCCAATGACCAGGGAATGCTGGAAATGGCCATCGTGGAGAATATCCAGCGGGAGAACCTGGATCCGATCGAAGTGGCCATGAGCTATCAGCGCCTCATCGAGGAATGCCGCCTCACCCAGGAACAGATGGCAGACCGTGTGGGAAAGAAACGTGCCTCCGTCGCCAACCAGCTGCGCCTCCTGCGTCTTCCCGCCAAAGTCCAGCACGACTTGAAAGTCGGCCTGGTCAGCGTCGGCCATGCCAAGGTGCTCCTCGGGGTTGATGACCCTTCCGTCCAGGAAATGCTCTGTGACCTCATCGTCAAGAACGGCCTGTCCGTCCGTCAGCTCGAGGAAAAAATCCGTACCCTCAGCAAAGAGGAGAAAGTGCAGGATGAGCCCCGGGAACTCCCGGACCTGTATTATCGCCTGCTTGAACAGGTCGGACGTTATTTCGGGGACAATATTTCCCTGAAACGCTCTGAGAACGGGAAAGGCAGCCTGACCATCAAATTCGATTCTGACGGGCAGATGGAGAAGTTCCTCCAGGCCCTCAGTGACAACCGCGGCTGACATGAAAGGACGCGTTGTTTTCATATTTCTCCTTCTCTGCCTGACGGCCCCGGCAGTACTTGCGCAACGGATCCGCGACGACCAGTTCAAGAGTGACCCGTTTTCGCAGAATTATGCCGACACTACGGACAAAACGGCGGCGGACAGTTCGCAGCTATTCAGCTTCAAACAGTTCGTCGGCGGTCTTACCCATAAGCACAGCGCTTCCCTGAAGAACATGTTCATGGGGTCTACCGTCCTGATCGGCGGGCAGCAGATCTACAACCGCCAGTACTGGAAACTGCCTTTGGTCTACGGCAGCATCGGTGCCGGTGTAGGCTTCGGCATCTATTACAACAACCAGTTCAAGCAGACGGAGGACGAAAAGTTCAAGAAATACAGCACCTACGCCTTTGCCGCCGCCGGTCTGGCCTATTGGGCCACCCTGATGGACGGGGTAACCAACTATCCCTCCGACCGCCATCCCGATCCGGCCAAGGCGACGCTCTATTCCGTTCTCCTCCCGGGACTCGGGCAAGTATACAACGGCGAATTCTGGAAGATTCCCATCTACTGGGGCGCCATTGCCGGCGGCATCCATTTCTATGCGGTGAACAAGAAGAACTACGCCCGTTTCAAATGGATTTACGACCAGGCCACCAGCGAGGATCCGCTCATTGTCGAAAGGCCGCCCATCCCTGCCGAAACCGCTCTCTACTACCGCGACGTGTATCGCCGTTGGAGGGATTATTCCGTCCTGGCGACAGCCCTCTTCTACCTTCTCCAAGTCATGGATGCAAATGTCTTTGCCTACATGCAGGATTTCGAAGTGAACGATGATATAACCATGCAATTACAGCCGACCGTCATTTCCCCCGATTTCAACCTGGCCCTCCAGCCTCCGGCAATCGGATTGCAGTTCGGCTTGAGATTCTGAACCACATGACTAGAACATTACTCATACTGCTGGCCGGTCTGCTGGCCGCCTTTTCTCCGGAAGCCGGAGCAGCTCCGCTTACACCCATTACCCGCAAGTCCCGCAAACAACTGGAACGCGAGAACGCCCAGCTCCGGCAACGTATCGAGATGCTGCAGCAGGAAATAACCTGGTACAAGGAGGACATCAATGAAAAAGACAGCCTCCGGAATGAGCTGATCAATCTCTATGAAGAGAATGAGAACAAGGAAGGGGCAGGAATGGATGCCGTGACCTACACGGATGAAGTGACTGACAGCCTCCTGAGCGTGTGGTATCTCCACCGCCAGACCCGCGAAAACCGGCAAGGATCCGGATATGACATGGACAGTGTCCATTTCACGACTTCCGTGCCCGACCAGGTACTGATCGAGCGGCTGGAAAAGATGAATTCCTTCATCAAGCTCCCCTACAACGAGACGGTCAAGAACTACATGATCCTCTATTCCGAAAAAATGCCTACCAAGATGGGGCAGATTCTCGGACTCGCCCAGTTTTACATGCCGATCTTCGAGGAGACATTCCGGAATTACGGACTGCCCCTTGAACTGAAATACGTCTCCATCATCGAGTCCGCCCTCAATCCCCGGGCTGTATCCAGGGCTGGCGCGACCGGCATGTGGCAATTCATGTATTCTACTGCCAGGAATTACGGTCTGAAGATTGATTCCTATGTCGATGAACGCATGGATCCCTATCTCTCCGCCGATGCGGCCGCCCGCTACCTCCGTGACGCCTATCAGATTTTCGGGGACTGGAGCCTGGCCATCTCATCCTACAACTGCGGTTCAGGCAATGTCAACAAGGCAATCAAACGCGCCGGCAGCCGGGAGTTCTGGGCGATTTACGAATTCCTGCCGAGGGAGACCCGCGGTTACGTGCCCGCCATGGTCGGGGCCATGTATGCAATGAACTACGCCAAGGAATACGGGCTGGAGGCCACTCCGGTCCAGGCTCCGGCCCATATAGACACTTTCCTGATCCACAAGAACCTGCATTTCCGGCAGATCAGCGAGGTCATCGGTATCCCGCTGGATGATATCCGCGACCTCAACCCCCAGTTTTACAAAGACATCGTACCGGGATCCGAGAGCGAGCAGGTACTCCGCCTTCCGTTCAACTACAGTGCCGAGTTCATCGACATGCAGGATTCGATCTATCGGTACAAGTCGGAAGAATTGTTCTCCGGCCAGGTAGATGACGGACGCGGACGCGAACAGGTCCGTTCAACACAGTCCTCCAACCGTTCGGGTTCCGGCCAATGGATCTATTATACGGTCCGCAGGGGAGACAACCTGGGCAAGATTGCCCGGAAATACCATACTTCCGTTGCCAAACTGAAAAAGAATAACGGCCTTCGCAGTGACAGGATCCGCGAGGGACAGCGGCTGAAAGTAGGTCAGCGCTGAGCATCCCACATCAATTGAATCTTGAGCCCGGCCTGCCCGGGCTTTTCTTTTCTAATCAGCCAGGAAGCCCTCAGGTAGCATTTGAGGGAATGGCTTCTCCAGCGCTTCTTCCATCCCCCGACAAGGGAAATGGCTCCCCCGGTCCCGTAATAAGCCGGGACCGTGAAGTTTCCGGGAGCATCCCGCTCATAGCAGTAAATCCGGTCCGCCCAGGATTCTGCCCGGAAAAACGTCAGGCGCCCCCACACATACCAGCCTTCCTCCTTCCA
>JAGAHD010000135.1 GCA_017627255.1 Bacteroidales bacterium
GGTACCGTAGCCCGTGACGACGGCCGATTCGATACTGTTCTGGTCCTCCTTCATCTCCACATTGAGGACCGTTGCTTTCCGGGTCAGTTCGAAGGACTGGGTCTTCATCCCGAGGAAGGAGAACTCGATCACGGGATTCTGTACCGAGTTGGGCACGAAGACCTGATAGCTTCCGGACAAATCCGTGTCCACTCCGATGTTGGTGCCCTTGATGATGACACTGACGCCTGCAAAGCCGTCACCTTTCTCATCCGTTACCTTTCCCCGGACCGGAAATCCGTCGGCAGCCCGTGTCTGTGCCAACAGGGAGAATCCTCCCCAGCCACACAGGAGCACGCCCATGAGGAAAGCGATGAGCAGAACGCTTTTTTTGTTCATAGGGTTGTTCGTTAAGTTCGGTTCCTGTTTATCGGGGTCATTCCGGAGGAACCGTTCCCGGAAATCCCCACACAACACAAGCAAATATAAAAATATTTAAAATTAATGGCAAGAGTTTTCTTAAGAAACATAAGCCATTGAGTATCAATCTCTTTTGAATAATATACGCATATTCTGAAAAACCGCTGAAAATCAAAGACTTTCAGCGGATTAAAAAACGATGGATTGAGGCTCAATACTCCCAGTCGTCGCTCCGCAGCGGAGGGACCGGAATTCCCATCGTTTTCTCCAGATTGGCTCCCATCCAGTTGCGGAAACCATAGCGGACGGCGACAGGCTTCGGAACCTCCGGACACTTGACGTAGATGGTGCCTCCATCCCAGTCGACCTCTGCCTCCGCGAGATGGAACTGGCGGTCCTCTCCGGCGAGTTCAAAGCCGACGATGCTACGGGCGGAAATGGACTGGAGATTGGACCACACATGGGTGAGAAGCACCTTCACCCGGCCATCCTCAAGATACTCAACTTCCTTCAGTTCAGGAAGTTCAATGTCGAAATTCAGGTTTTGGCCATAAACCGACTGCAGGGCGCGGAGGACCATCATGCCGGCCACTTCCTTTTTCTTCGAGGGATGGACCGTGGCCTTGCTTCCCAGGGTTTCCGTGCAGACGGCATAGCTGTTCGGGATCGTCTTCAGGCTCCGGAGCTGGACCTCCACGAAATGGGGACGCCAGCGGCCGTCGGCATCGCCGTGCTCGTAAGGGGCAAGCAGCGTGAAGATAAAGGGCATATCTTCCCTGCCCCAGGAATCCCGCCACAGCTTGACCATCGAGGTCTGGAGCTTGTCATAGCAGTTCTGGCCGATGTTGGAGCACCCCTGGTACCAGAGGAAACCCTTCGCCGCATAGCCGGCGATCGGGGCCACACGGCCGTTCCAGATAAGTTCCGGAGTCTCCGGCCAGCGGTCCGGTTGCTCCTGAATGGCATCGATGGCAGCCCGTTCCTCCGCAGTAATGCCCGCTGCGTCAATGGCTTCCCGGGTCATCCAAGGCTCGATGCGGCTGACGCCCCAGGGGTTGACGATGATGCCCACGGGGACGTGAAGGTTCGACGAGAGGGCGGTGGCGAAGAACCAGGCCACGGCCGAGGTATGGGCGCACACTCCGGCCGAAGCGACAGCCCAAGCGGCATCCACATCGTCCACAGGTTCCTTGCACTTCGGTGTACGGATGTCGAACACCCGCACCCGGTCGGCATAGGAAGCGGCCTGCAGGATAGCCTCCGTTGCCCCTTCCACTTCCTGGAAACCGAAGCCGGAAACCGGCATTTCCATATTGGACTGACCGCTGCATACCCACACCTCACCGAGGAGGATATCCTCCAAAACAAGGCTTTCCCGGCCGGAACGGACCGTCAGGGTGTAC
>JAGAHD010000136.1 GCA_017627255.1 Bacteroidales bacterium
AACTTGCCGTCGCGGACCTCCGGATACACCTTGCGGATGCTGGTGGAGAAGGTCTCTCCCTGGCGCTCAAACGTCGCCTCCAGGCCCGCCACGACGCGGTCGATGTAGTGCTCGTCAATCTGGGCCTCCACTTTGTAAGTGCCTACGGAATTGATCTGGCCGATTTTGGTGCCGCTGGCGATGCTCTGGCCCAGCACCACGTCCAGAAGGCCCAGTTCTCCGTCGATGGGTGCCTTCACGATGAGGTTCGACTTGCGTTTGCGGATCATCTGCATGTTGAGCTGCATGTTCTCCAGACTCTCTTCCATCCGGTCGATCTGCGTGCCCCGGTACAGGCTGTCCTGCCTGGAGCGTTCCGTCATCAGGTCGTATTTCTGCTTGGCCAGCTTGTAGTCTTCTTCTGCCTTCAGGTATTCTTCCCGGGCGATCAGTTTGTCCTCATACAGGGCTTTCTGCTGCTCGTACGCGCGCTTGAGCCGGTCAACCTGCATGCCATATTCCAGCACATTCTGGCGGACGTCCAGTTTCTGCTGCTCCATCTGGATCTGCGTGTTGCGGAGGATGTTCTCCTTCTCGGCCAGTTCGGCCTCGGAATTCAGGATGGAAAGGTCCAGGTTGTCATTGTTGAGGACCAGGATGGCATCGCCGGCCTTCACCGGGGAACCCTCCTCGATGAGGATCTTCTCCACGATGCCGCCTTCCTGCGGGCTCAGCTGGATGGTGGTCATCGGCTGGACGCGGCCGCTGATGCGGATATAGTCGTTGAACTCTCCCTTCACAGCGGAGGAAACCGTAATCGAGTCTCCGTCTACCCGCAGTGTCTTGTTGTTCGGCCTGGCAATCAGGTACACGATAAATGCCGCCAGCAATGCGCCCAGCCACCAGGGCAGGGCCTTCTTGGTAAACGCGACGCGCCATCCTGTTTTCTTTTCAATAAGCTTATCCATATCTTTTTATCGCATGTTTTCTCATGTGCGTGACAAGCACGCTCCGTGCCAAATGATTATATGATTGATTTACAGGATGATACAAAAAGAAAGGAGTGTAAAATGCTGTAAAACACTTTACACTCCTTTACAGAATCTTTACAGTCTTACCACGCCGTGTTCCAGGCAGCCTGCTGGGCGCGCTGGCTGTGGATAGCATTCATTTTACCGAAATTCCATTTGATTCCGAAAAGAACATACCGTCCCATGATGAGCCTGTAGGAATCTTCTTCGTAATTGGCGGTCACCGTGTGGGTCAGGTTCCGCGTCTGGTCCAGGATGTCATGGACTTTGACGCTCAGGTTGAAAGCGCCGATGTTCCTGGAGATTTCAGCATTCCACTGCCATTCCGGCTGTCCATACCCTTGTGCATAGCCGTGGTACTGAACATAACTGATATCCGAATTGAGGTCAAACTCATGCCTGGTGGTATAGGAGCCCCGGGCCGAGAGCCGGGTATCCAGCGTATTCAGGTCAGCCCTGGGGTCCAGGGAATAGCGGGCGATGCGTCCCTGGGCGCTGGCTCCGGCACTGAAGGAACAGCGGTCTTCATTGTACCTGACCGAAAAACTGGCTTGGGGGCTGACAGACCGCGTACGGCTCTCCCCGAATCCGCTGGCGCCGCCGTAGAAGCGGTCCCCCTGTGCCTCTCCCCAGAAATCGCTCATGAACTCCGAGTAATCAAAGGCGTCCTTGTCCAGGGCAGGTCGTGTCGTCCTGGCTTGGTAACTGACCGTAGAAGAATAGGACGCGGAACCGCTGAGGCTCAGGGACCAGATCTTCCGGGAGTCAAGCGGGGTGGTATAATTCGCTGAAAGCGAGGAGGAAAGCCCGGGCTTTCTGGCATTGACGGGAAGGGAGTACCGGATGCCGTCCGAATCGTACCACTGGGCGGAAATGATGGGGGAATATGTCATCTGCCCGAAAAGGTACACCATCAGGGTAGAAAACTTTTCCCGGTTGTTCCGTGTCCAGTCAGCATTGAAATAGGTGTATGAATAGGGCTTCAGATACACGTTTCCAAGGCTCAGCCGGGCTGGATCAGTGATGTTCAGTACCGGTTGCATGCGGGAAGGGGAAGGATTCTGGGTGTAACCGGAAACAGACAGGGAGAAGCGGTCCTTGTCCTTTCCGTGCTGAAGGCGGACGGTCGGGGAGACAAACCAGTTCCATTCATCCTTGCCCGTGACTTCCTCGATCCCGAAACTTTTGGAGTACGTCTCGATGAGACGGCCGGACAGGCTGCTTCCGACCGTGATCCAGCTGCTCTGCCCGAATTTGTACTGGGCTGTCAGGCTGTATTCCTGGGAAAGGGAAGGGGAGCGGCTTATGGAAGAATAGTAATCGTTCCGTCCGGCGTGGTCGTAAGCGTCACGGACGCTTTCACGGCGCGCCCATGACAGGTTCGCCGCCGTGGAAAGGGACCATTTCTCTCCTAACGGTTCCGTATACCGGAGCCCTCCTTCCAGCCCGTAACGATGGCCTTCCGAGACGTATTTCATGGATCGGATGTCCTTGCCCGCCGTTGCGGTCAGGACGGAGGATTCTGTGCTCTCTCCGGTGTTGCTGCTGTAACTGGAGGAGATATCCAACTGGATCGTCCTGTTCTTCTTGCCCCCTAGTTCGCGGAGCGTCATGTCGGCGTAAAAGGACGCAGACTTGTCCCATGTCAGGCTGTGTGACGAGTTGTCTGCGCTGTTCAGGAAGGTTCCTTGCCGGAACACTTCCGATGAACTGTTGCTGAAGGCATCGTTCTGGTTGTATCGGAAGGAAGGGCGGACATGGAACCAGACGCGGCCTTTCTCTTTTTCGAATTCCAGGTTGGTGCTCATGGAGTTGGAATAGGATTTCCCCCAATTCTCCGTTGCGGAGGACAAGTTCCCGTCTTCCTGGAAAGTGGTCCGGCTGGCACGGGTGCCGGAGTCCGTGTCCGAGTATTTGTAATTGACGCTGACGGTGGTCTCCACGTCCCTGATACGGGACGTGTTGGCGTTCAGGCCCAGCTGTGCGGCGGAAGAAATGCCCTGGTTCAGGTTGGTGCTTTCACCGCTGTCGTCGATCATGATGACAATGGCATTGGAATCGTTGACGTTCTGGGCATTGCCGACGACGGTTACCTGGTCTTTTTCGGTATAGGCCGACACCAGCGTATTGCCGCTCCACAGCAGGCCCCGGCTGTCCCGGAGCATATCGTCTCCGTCTTTCCGGCCCAGCGTAGACCCGCCCTTGAGCCCCACGTTACCGAACCAGCCCTGCTCATACTCTTTCTTGAGGGATACGTCCAGCACTTTTTCGCGGGATCCGTCCTGTACTCCGGAAGCGCGTGTGGATTCACTTTCGCGGTCGATGACGCGGATTTTATCCACGATGGAGGCCGGCAGGTTGTTCAGTGCCGTGCTCTGGTCGTTGAAGAAGAAGGTTCGGCCCCCGACCGTGAGTTTGTCAATTTCCTCTCCATTGAATTTCACTTTGCCGTTTTCGGTGATTTCCATACCGGGCATCCGCTGCAGGAGATCCTTCAGCATGGCATTGGTTCCGCCCCGGAAGGAAGAAGCATTGAACTCAACCGTATCTTTCTTGACGACGATGGGATTGCCGACGTCGGAAACGACAGCCGCCTGCAGGAACTGCTCGTCCACCTGGAGCCGGATCGTTCCCATGTCCACCTGTCTTTCCCTGAAATACTTTTCTTTGACATAGGGCTTGTATCCCATCATTTCCACGTGGAAGATATAGCTGCCGAACGGCACCTCCTCCAGTTTTGCTTCGCCTTTGGCATCCGTCAGGGTGAAATTGGTGATGACGGTATCCTTGGAGGGGATGACGTACACGGAAGCGAAGCCGACCGGTTCGTTGGTCAGGGAGTCTACGACGGTGGTTTTGATTTCACCGAGCCGGCTGTTCATCATGTTGTCATTGATGATGACGACCTGCGCCCGTGCAGGTACACTCAGGCAAAGGCACAGCAGGAAGGCGATCAGAATTCTTTTCATTCCATGACGGTATAAGGTGGGAAAAGTCCCATCAAATATCATGCTGCGGGGAGGGTTTCAGGACAATCACTATGACAGATTCTGCATCTGTGAGAGCCTGTTACTGATTGACATACTCCTGCCCGTTATAATATTTGACGACAGCCTGTTTGATCAGGTATTTGAACAGACTGTTCATTTCGTCTGTCTGCGCCTTCAGGTAATTGCTGCTGGCGGTCTGGAATTCAAGCGGCGAGATGAGTCCTTGCTCCAGTTTCTTGAGATGCAGCGAGTAGGCTTCCGACTGGACTTCCGCCTTCGTGCGGGCCTGCTGCCAGGCGGCGGCACTCCCGTCGCGGTCCCGGATGGCCCTGCGGACTTCACTTTCGATGTCACGGCGCTTCTGGTCCAGTTCGGCGGTCGCTTTTTCGTAGGCGTGGCGTTTCCGGGAAATGCGGGAGGCCTTTCCCAACCGGTCCCAGATCGGAATGGAGAGCGAAAGTTCCACGTATTCACCGCCGTTGTTGCGGAACTGCTCGCGGAACGGAGCGGTCGACGAGCCTTGGTAGGTATAGTAGCTGGTGCTCCATCCGGCATACAGGCCGATGGATGGCAGGACCTGCCAGCGGGCGGTCTGGAGTTCCCGCCTGGCGTTGAGCTGCTTCCAGGACGCGATCCTCACGGCGGGATTGTGGTCGAGGGCGAATTCCACGACGGCGTTTTCCGCAACCGGCTCCAGTTCCGCTTCGGGCAGGGAGGTGTCGATCACCAACTCCTCGTCCACCGGCCAGAACATCAGGTCGGCTAATGTCATTTTCTGGCTCTCATACGTGTTGAAGGCATTGATGACGTCATATTGGCGGTCAGCCAGGTCCGCCTCCATCTGGACGACGTCGGCATGTCCTTTCTGGCCCAGCTGTTCCTGGCGCTTCGCTTTCTTCAAGGAAGCCTCGGCGGTTGCCAGCTGTTCTTCACAGACATCCGCCAGGCGCTTGTAATACACGACATTGTAATAGGCCTCCATCACGGCCAGGCAGATGTCCGCTTCCACCTGCTTTTCCTGGGAATCGACAATCAGGAGGCCGGTGCGGGAAATCTTGTAATTGTTCACTGCCTGGAAACCGTCGAAGAGGTCATAACCTGCCGAAACGCCATAATTGTTGTGGAAGGACGTTGTATTGAAATACGTATTCGTCTGCGGGTCGATGCTTCGCCCGAAATTGTAGTAGGCATACGTCTGGGCATCGATCCGCGGGGTGAACAGGGCGAGGGCGGCATCCCGGCGGTCAAGCCGTGCATCGCCGGTCTCGGCCTGCTGGATCCGTACTTTTGTGGAATTGGATACCGCATACCGCATGCAGTCCCGGAGGGTCATGGTAGTCTGGGCGCCGGCACACACTGTCACAGCGGATGCCAGCACCATAACTACACATTCTTTGAAAAGGTTTTTCATATCAATATTTTGTTTAACCGCCTGAAAAAGGAAACACCCATCGTGCCAAAATAGATAACATATTGACATGCAGGTGTTTATAGAATTTATTCCTAGAGAAAAAAGTGTAAAGTTTACATTCCGCTTTACACTTTCGGGTTTACACTTTAGCGGAACCTGAGCTCGAAGACCGTCTCGCTGAGGTCGCTTTTGATGAGGTCGATGCTGCCGTTGTGCTGCCGCATGACTTGGCGGGCCAGGGAGAGCCCGATACCGGAGCCTTCTTTCTTGGTGGTAAAGAAGGGAACGAAGATCTCTCCTTGGCTGGCGATGGGAATCGGCTCGCCGTCATTGGCGACCCGGATGACGGTTTCGTCGTCCTTGTCGAGGGATGCTGTG
This sequence comes from Bacteroidales bacterium, assembly GCA_017627255.1. Taxonomy (GTDB): domain Bacteria; phylum Bacteroidota; class Bacteroidia; order Bacteroidales; family UBA932; genus Cryptobacteroides. The sequence goes on from JAGAHD010000136.1 coordinate 5,790, forward strand.
ATGGAAATGTGCTTTGCACCTGCCTGCAGGGCGTTCTTGATCAGATTAATCAGGATCTGGGAAATCTGCCCTTCGTCCGCATAGAGCATCAGGTCCGATTCCTGCGGGCAGTAGGTGCAGGTCGCACCCTTCGCCGCCAGTGCCTCGCTGTTGAGGCCGATGGTCATATCCATCAGTTCCTGCAGTTCGACGGCTTTCTTGACCGGTTTGGCAACGCCGCTGAGTTCCCGGTACGTCTCCACGAACTTGATGAGGTTCCTGGAGGAATCGGAGATGGTCTCCAGGCCCGCTTTCACGTCCAGTTCGCTGTGGCCTTCCCCGTCCATGGAACGGGCGAGGGCGTCGCTCAGCGATGAGATCGGTGCAACGGTGTTCATGATTTCGTGGGTGAGCACGCGGATCAGTTTGGTCCAGGAATCCTGTTCGTGCGCCTGGCGCTGTTTTTCGAAAATAGTACGGATACGGTTCAGGGTCCGGTTGAACTTGTTTTTGTCCTGGAAGCGGAAATTCAGTTCCCCGTCCTCCAGCGCATCCATCATGTAGGCCACTTTCTGGATATCTTTCCGGCGGGTCCGGAGCGATGCGACCACCGCCACGACAATCGCGACGATGACGGACACCCCGATGATATGCCAGAGGGAAAAGGTCACAGGCCGTATTTCTTCAGTTTCGCGTACAGGGTAGGCCGGCTTACGCCCAGCATTTTGGCGGCCGCTGAAATATTGCCTCCGTGGCGCTGCAGGGCATCCCTGACCAGTCGCTCTTCCTCAGCCTCGCTGATCGCCTTCAGCGATCCGGCGCTGCCCCTGGAGGACTCCAGCTGGATATCCTTCCCCGTCAGGATACTGCCTTCCGAAAGGATGACCGCCTTTTCCATTACATTCTGAAGCTCCCGGATATTGCCGCTCCAGCGGTGCGCTTCCAGGGCTTCCCGGGCCGTTGCGTCCATCCCTTCCAGGGCCCGGTGGTATTTCCGGGCAAACTGCGAGAGGAAGCGTTCCGCCAGCGGTACGATGTCCTCCCGGCGTTCCCGGAGTGCGGGAAGGGTAATGTGGAGTGTGTTGATGCGGTAGTACAGATCCTCCCGGAACCGGCCTTCCCGGACCAGTGCCTCCAGGTCCATGTTGGTGGCGCAGATGAGGCGGATATTGACCGGGATGGCCTGTGTTCCGCCGACACGGACGATACTGCGGCTCTGGATGGCACGCAGCAGCTTGGCCTGCAAGTGCAGCGGAATATTGCCGATTTCGTCGAGGAACAGCGTCCCTCCGTCCGCCTGCTCGAATTTGCCGGCATGGTCGGTGTGCGCATCGGTAAAGGCGCCTTTCACATGGCCGAAAAGTTCACTTTCAAACAGGGTCTCCGTAATGGCACCGGCGTCGACGGCGACCATCGGTTTCCCGCTGCGGAGGCTTGCGGCGTGGATTTCCCTTGCCAGCACGTCCTTGCCGGTGCCGTTCTCTCCGGTGATGAGGACCGTGGCGTCGGTCGGAGCGATTTTGGCGATGGTTTTCCGGATGGCATTCATGGCATGTCCGGTTCCCCAGTACATGGTGCTTTGACCCTGGCCGGCATCGTTGTCCGCAGGAGCCTTGGAGGAGGATCCTTTGCCCAGCGTTTTCCGGGCCTTGTCCCTGGCGGCAGACAGGGTGGCGACCAGTTTTTCATTGTCCCAGGGCTTTACGATGAAGTCGAAGGCTCCGCGCTTCATCCCTTCCACGGCCAGCTGGATGTCTGCGTAGGCGGTGAAAAGCACAACTTCCACATCCGGCGCCATCTTCTTGAGTTCCGTGGTCCAGTACAGGCCCTCGTTTCCGGTATTGATTTCCGTGTGGAAATTCATGTCCAGCAGCACGACGTCCGGCCGGAAGCGCTCCAGCGCCGCTACCAGCGTGGAAGGAGAGGGAAGGGTCTCCACCGCTTCGAAATACAGGGGCAGGAGGATTTTCAGCGCCTGGCGGATGCCGGCGTTGTCATCAACAACGAGAATCTTTCCTTTTTTCGGTGCCATAAGAACAAGCGAATTTACGTTATTTTTGTTTCCTGACCAAATACAATCCTTATGCCGACTCGGTATATTGTTATCTATCAGTTGTTTACTGTTTTTCTGCCGTGTAAAGAGTGTAAAGGTGTTTCGTGAAAGTGTAAGGATTCTTTACAGTGAAACGGGAGCCGGTGGGAGGTGTATGGGATGTCCGTCGGAAAATGACTATCTTTGCAGCGCGGGGGAGACCCCGGACAAGGCAGATTTCCGATGTTGACTGATTTTGCAGCGATTGATTTTGAAACGGCGAATGAGTGCCTCTCCAGCGTATGCAGCGTGGGGGTGGTGGTCGTGCGCGGCGGAGAGGTCGTGGATTCCTATTACAGCCTCATCCATCCGGAGCCGGAGTATTACCAATGGTTCTGCCGCCGGGTGCACGGGCTTTCTGAAAAGGATACGGAAGATGCCCCTTCCTTCCCTTCCGTCTGGGAGAAAATCGCCCCGAAGATTGAGGGGCTCCCGCTGGTGGCACACAATGCCCGGTTCGACGAAGGGTGCCTGAAAGCGGTCTTCAAGGTCTATCAGATGGATTATCCGGACTATGTGTTCCATGATACACTGAAGGCGTCGCGCCGTTTTTTCGGGCAACGCCTTCCGAATCATCAACTGCAGACCGTGGCCGCAGCCTGCGGATATGAATTGACGCGGCATCATCACGCCCTGGCCGATGCCGAAGCGTGTGCGCAGATTGCGCTCCGGTTACTGTAACTGCAGCGCTCCTTTCCGTTTGAGCACGTAGTTTTCGACATACACCGACACGCAGGCCAGAAAATAGTAGACGACTCCCTGGATACAGAGGGCGCGCAGCAGCGGCGCGACGATCTCGAGATCGGCGCCGGCCGTATTCAGGTTGATGAAGGCCTGGCAGCCGAAAGTGGAGGGGAAGAGCCAGGAAAACCATTTCCACACGGTCGGGAATGCACTGGTAGGCCAGCTGAATCCGGTCAGGAACACACAGATCGGGCTCATGAACAGGAATAGCAGGAAAGCGGATTCCCGGCGGGTCACCAGGGTGCTCCAGCTCATGCAGAAGAACACGCAGACCGTTACGAAAATGGAGAGCAGGACCAGGATGTCTCCATAACTGCCGCGCTGCGGGAAATGGAACATGGCCGGTACGATGCACGTTACGTAAATGCCGATAATCATGAATATCAGCCAATAAACAGCACCGCGGCCCAGGACGACCCTGCCGACGCCATGTCCTTCGAGCGTGTCCGGCAATGAGGCGAAACTGCGGTTCTCTTCCCGCATGGTTCCCACCGACATGCTCATTCCGTAAAACATCACCTGCTGGACGATCAGCATCAGGATGGCGGAAATCAGGAAAATACTGTAAGAAAAAGCCCGGTTATAGGGGTTGATGTCCTCATAGGCGACGGTATTCACGGCCTGGTCGGCCTGGGCGTCCGTCAGCCCATCGAACGTGTAGCGGTCAATCTTGATCTGGTTCACTTCGTGCAGCATCACGAATTCGGATCCCATGAGCAGGTTCTTGTAATACAGGAAGCTGCTCATGTCTGCATAGATGCTGAATGTAGCTGTCTCCCGGTGGGCGAGCCGGTCCCCGAAATCTGCGGGGAAATAAATGATTCCGTTGACTTTCCGCTGCTGGAAGAGGGTACGGGCTTCTTCCATCGAGTTGCAGTGGGCGGCGATGCCGATCTCCCGGGTCGCGTCCATTTCGCGGATCATCCGGCGGGAGTCACTGCAGTCGGCATGGTCCACCACCGCAATGGGGGTATCCTCCAGGATTCCGTTCTTGTACACGAAATTGTAGAGAATCGGATACAGGAAGCCGGCCACGATGAAAATAATCATGACGCCTCCGTCGTGCAGGATGTTCCGGAGTTCCAGGTTGAAGATGCCCAGGGCGTCCCGGAACCACCTTCCCAGATATGTGTCAGTTCCTTTCATAATCCAAATATTCGTAAGCATGGGCAAGGCGCTTCATGACCGTGAACGGGAGGAAACAGAAGGCCAGCAGGGAGATGACGTACGGGTACCAGGCTCCGAAACCGCTTCCGAAGATGCCTGCCTGTACATAAAACTGGTAGTAGAAACGCAGGGGGTAGATCCATGTCAGCGAACGGAGGGCGCCCGGCATCGCCTCCACCGGAAGGGTGAATCCCGTCAGGGAAAGGCCCAGAACGCTGTATAGGGCACCGATGCTGAGGGCAAAGCGACACACAGGCACGCAGCCGATGATCAGGACCGCCACGCTTTCGGATGCGATCACCAAGAGGAACATGGCCAGCAGCATCTGTCCGATACTCCCTGCCAGCGGAAAGTGCATCCATTTGTACAGGATGAACACGAGTGTCCAGCCGATCATTGTGAAGAGGGCGGTATACAGGGCCAGTTTCCCGCTGAGGGCGGCATAGATGTCGCCGTCTACCGAGCGGAGCAGATGGCGTCCGGTTCCGTATTTCAATTCGATGCCGAGGGAATAGATCATCACGATGACAATGACCATCTGCAGCATGCCCGGCAGCATCATGTTCGCCAGATAGGCCCCGTAATTCATGGTGGCATTGCCGATCTGGTGCACGTCGACGTCCACGGGGCGCAGCAGGCCTCCCATCTGGCTTTCGGGGACGCCTTTCATCCGCAGCACTTCCCGCTGGACGGCTCCGGATGTCAGGTTGACCATGGTCAGGATATCCTTCCATGCAAGGGAACCTCCCAAAAAATACAATCCATTGATATAGAAGCTCATCTGTGGCTGACGCTGCCCCTGGATGTCGCGGTTGAAGCCCTTCGGGATCACGCAGACGGATGTGACGCGTCCACCTTGCAGGTCCATCCGTGCCCGGCTGAAATCCTCGTAGGGAATGACGCGGCCCAACTGAGTGGCGTCCAGCTGCCGGCAGAAATTGCGGGAGGTGGCGCTCTGGTCCAGGTCCACGACGGCGATCGGAACGTCCGACGGTACGCCGTCCTGCAGGAAGCTCAGGTAGAAGACGGTACAGAAGGCCATCACGAATACCGTTCCCAGCAGGAAGATCGGCCGGTGCTCCCAAATCCGCACCTCGCGCCGGATTACCTTGCGTATTTTATCAACAAAGCGCATTTTATTCAACAACAAGAACGGTCATTCCCGGACGGAGGCCTTCTACCGGGCTGTCCGGGACGGCCCGCACCTCGAAGGTTTTGGCATCATAGCGATCGGTCTCCTTGGTCGCTTTCCAAGTGGCGTAGGATTCCCGGACGGCCATGTGGTTGACAGTCGCCTGGAGGCGTGCGCCGTCCAGGGCGGGGATGCTGACATTCAGCTTGTCGCCGACTTTCATCGCGTGCAGCTGGTCTTCCCGGATGTTGAAGGTGAACCAGATGTCCGACAGGTCTGTCACGGTCATGACCGGGCTTCCTTCACCGACGAGTTCTCCCTGACGGGGATAGACATCGGAAATGATGCCGCCGGAGGGTGCGGTCAAGTAAAGTTCCTGCAGGTAGGAGTTCACTTCCTGGATCGCTCCATCTGCCTGATGGACCAGCGCTTCCGCTGCGGCCTTGTCCTCGCTGCGGGCTCCTTTCAGGGCACGGTCATACTGGCTCTTGGCTGCCCGCGCCTGGGCGACGGCGGCGTCATACTGCGCCTTGGTTTCGTCATATTTCTGGGCGGCGACAACATGCTGGTCATACAGTTGCTGCACGCGGTCCAAGGACTTTTTGAGGATTTCTTCCTGCACGAGGGCCTGCTGCCATAATTCATAGGCTCCGGCAATCTGTTCCTGCTCGGCGCCGTTGCGGGCTTTCAGGCTTTGCGCCCGTGCTGCGGAGCGGGCGGCCTGGGCCTGCGCCAGTTTGGCCTTCACCTGGGGTGAGTCGATAAAAGCGACAGTGTCGCCGCGCTGTACGGTCTGGCCTTCACGGACATAGAGTTCGGTCACATGGCCGGGCACCATGCAGGAGATCCTGTATTCCGTGGCCTCGGTTTCCCCCTGGATAACTTGGGGCCGGGGCCTGCTGACGAGATATCCGACGAATGAAATGATCAGCACGATGGTCACCAGGGCACTGATGCCGATGACGAGGTTGTAGTTTTTCTTTGCCATATTTCGTTTTTTTATTGTTCTCTGTAATTGCCTTCTGCTTTCTGCAACGCGTCACAGGCCATCTGCAGTCCGATTCCGGCGTCGATGTAGTCGCTGTGGGCGCTGAGCCATGCGGTATGCGCGGCGAGCACGACATCCGTCGGGGTGACGCCCGCCTCGAAACCGACCGTGGCCTGCCGCAGGTTCTCTTCGGCGCTGGCGAGGTTGGATTCCGTCATGGCGAGTTTCTCGTGCGCCTCCTTCAGCTGTTTCCGCTCTCTGGCCACCTGCAGTTCGACGAGTTCGCGGGCGTCTTGGTACTGGTCCTGGTACAGGCGTGCTTCAGCCTTGGCCTTGCGGAACTGGTTCAGGGTTCCTCCTCCGTGGAAAAGCGGTACGCTGACCATGACTCCCACCGTGAACATCCCACCGTTCCAGGTGTTCTGGATGCCGTTGAAGGCATTGGGATTGGAAAGGAGATAGTTGGCTGTCAGGGCAAGTGTCGGCATCAAGTCGGCGCGGGCGACCTTCGCCTTGCGGTCGTAGATTTCACCGGCCAGTTGGAGGCTGCGTGTCTCCGGGCGGTCGGAATAGATCTGCTCGAGTTCTTTCACGGACGGTTCCACCGGCTGCGGAATGATGTCCAGGGCTTCGTCGACGAGCCGGATGTCACTTTCAAGCGGCAGGCCGATCCGTTTGCAGAGGAGCATTTTGGCCAGTTCGAGGCCGTTGCCGGCCTTGGTCAGGAGCATGTCCGCTTCATTGGCCTTGACCTTGATCTGAAGGATGTCGGACTCCGTTGCCAAGCCGGCTTCTGCCGTCCGTTCCATGTCCTTTTCCATATGGTGAAGGAGTTCGGCATAGGCTTCCGCCAGTTTCTTCTTGTTCGCAATGGAGACGATCTGCCAGTATGCCTGGTCTACGTCGACGATCACATCGGCGTACTGCATGTCATACTTGGATTGTGCCAGTTCCTCGGAAAGTGCAGCCATCTGGTTGGAATAGAGGATCTTGCCTCCGGCGAAAACCGGCTGCTGGAGCGTTATCGCCCCCAGCCAGAGGTTGTGCATGTCCGGATGGAGGGCGTCATTCAGGTCTGCTCCGATGGCATTGACCGGCGTTGCAATGTCGGGAAGCTGTCCGGCCAGGGTGCCGGGATCCGTTCCCTGCAGCATGCCGATGACCGTTTGCCACATCGGGCTTCCCATATACTCTGCGGCCAGCGCAGGATTGGTCTGGATCGCCGTCATCAACTGGGTCATCTTGTCTGTCATGGCCGCCTGGAACTGTCCGGCAGCCCCGGCGAGGGCACTTTCCATCTGTCCCTGGAGCAGGGTGCCTGCCATGGGGAGAAGGTCCGATTTCTCATCACTGATGAGGGCGATGTCCCTGTTATTGTACAGGTAGGCGCCCGTGGCGTTGATGCTCGGCAGATAGTGGGCGCGGGCAATCTTCCGGTCGTACCCCGCCATTTCCATCCGAATGCGGGCCTGGTCCAGTTCCCGGGACGTACGGACGGCCCGGTCGCGGCACTCATCCAGACTCAGGGTGATTTGTGCGGAAGCGGCGGTCACGTTCAGTATTCCCAGCATGCCGGCGATTAAGATTGTTTTTCTCATCATACTTCGTTTCTGTTTTTTCAGCGGGAGAGATAACAAAATACTTGCCTTATTTTCCTCCAAAAGAGATAAAATTAGCCTTAAAAATGTCGAAAAGGTTGTTTTTTTAATCCAAATATGTCTGTGTGACGTAAAAAAGAGGACGGACACAGTTTCGTGTCCGCCCTCAAAATGGACTGGAATATGACGTTTTGTCAGGTGGAGAACTACAGCCCGATGCTCTTCCGCATGGCGGGTACATGTGCCGTTGCGGCATGAAAGAGAGCGACCTGGTTGCGGGTGCGCACCAGATTGTGGCTGGGATACCGGATCTTGTAATAGATATCTCCGTTGATATAGTCCGTGAAGAAGCGGACAGCCTGCATATACGGGAACAGGCAGGCGGCATACGGCAGGTTCTCTTTCTCCACCGGCGTCAGGAAGCCCCCGGCAGATTCCAGGTACCCCCGCGAGAAAGCGTCGAAAATGTCCATCCGGAAGTCCACTTTGGCGATATCAGGGTCGTCTTCGGCGACCGGATTGGCCGCGGTGCGGAGGAAATCCCCGAAATCGGAGAAGACGAACGACGGCATGACCGTATCCAAGTCGATGACACAGAGAATTTCACCGTTCGCATCGAACAGCATGTTGTTTACTTTGGTGTCGCAGTGGCAGATCCGCTTGGGAAGAATCCCTTCCCGGTACATCCGCTCCGCCTTGCACATCTCTTCTTCATAGGGCAGCAGATCCTTCAGGATGGCCTGCACTTCCGGTTCCGCCATCCTGCCGGCGCGATTCGCCGATACGGCTTCATGGAGCTGGCGGGCGCGCAGTTCCATGTTGTGGAAATCCGGGATGGTTTCGCCCAGGGTGTCCGGAATGTCGGCCAGCATCGCCTCGAAATGACCGAATGCCTTTCCTGCGGAATAGGAGTACTGCGGATCCACCGTCTCATAGGTGAAGGCGTCCTTGATGAACACCGATAAGCGCCAATACGTATTCCCGTCCGTCCAATACGTCTTTCCCGTTTCCTTGCAGGGAAGGAAGCGAAGAACTTTGCGTTCGATGTCCGGATCCCCGGCCAGTTTGCGGCGGATGTGGGCTGTGGCGCAGTCGATATTGTGCTGGAGCAGTTCCACGTCTTTGAAAATGGCATGATTGATCTTCTGCAGGACATAATTGTCGGGACCGTCGGTTTTGACGAGCAGGGTGTCATTGATGAGACCCTTTCCGAGCGGCTGGATGTCCAGGACCTTTCCCGGAATGGCAAAGTGGTTGACGATGGATTGCATGGTGGTTATCGGTTTTTAATACGGGTTTTGAAGAATTGCATGATGTCACTGTTCCAGGAACGCGGATAATCGTGCTGCATTTCCGGGTAAAAGTTCATCTGTTTATCTGAGCTGGGAAGGTTGTTGAACGGCGCCATGTTGGTGTGTGGCGGACAGGTTCCGTCCTGAAGGCCGCTGGTCGCCCAGACGGCACAGGAGATGCGGGTGGCCAGGTTCTTCGTGTCGAAGTAGGACAGGAAGGCAAACATTTCTTCGTCCGTCATGGAACCCTGGTTCGCCCGGGCCGTATCGCCGGGCCAGGAAACGATTCTGAAATAGTCCGGAAAATCTCCCAGGAAGGCCACGTTGGGGGCGATCGCCGTAAACGGGATATCGCTCAAGGCCGCCGCGGCGTAGCAGAGCGCTCCGCCCTGGCTGGAACCTTCGGCAAACAGGTTCTCCATGTCGCTGGTCGGACGGGTGGCCATGAAGCGTACTCCCTGTACGCAGTCCAGGAAGGCGCCGCGGTAATAATAGCTGTCCTTGTCACCGAAATGGTACGCGAACCAATCACCGTAGATGTTCTCGAAGTCACCTTTCCCGTCCGGCTCCCGCTTGTCCGCAGGGCGGTTGTTGATGTACTGTCCGCGGTGGGAGAGGTAGAGTTCCGCAAAATCTCCGTTGTTGGCCCCGGGACAGGAAAGCTTGGCGGGATTCTTTTGGGTGTCGTAGCCGTAGAAGTGCATCAGCACCGGATGTGGCTTCCCGTCCTGCGGCTCCAGGTAGTATCCCCGGATGACCACCGGCTCTCCGTCCAGGCCGTCCGGTACGGAATTCATTTCCACCAGGTACACTTTGCATTTGTCGGTGCTTTTCCGGGTGATTTCCGTGAGTTCGGCGTTCATGTCCACAGCGGCCAGCTGCGCCTTGCCGGTCTCCCAGAATGAGTCGAAGTCCGGCTGTTTGTCCGGAGCCGATTCGATCTGGAAAGGGGAGATGCCGAAAACGAAATAGCGGGCTGCCTTTTTGTTGACAAAACAGGTGGCTCTGTAAAAGCCGGGGGCAAGATCCTGCTCCGTGGAAATCTCCATCTCCACCGTGGCGCCGGCCGGAACGTCCATGCTTTTTTCGACAACGCAGATTTCCTGTTTCATGTCGGAGAAAATGCGGACCTTGGCATCGGCTGTCACTGCCACGGCATTGGGATTCTCCATGCGGATAATAATCGACGGGCGGTTGGAAAAAATCCAGTCCTGGGTAACCGGGACCGTACTTTTCAGGTCTTCCAGATCTTCCGGCTGGCCATCATCCTGCCCTTCCTTACCCTGCTGTTCTTCTGCTTTATGTTCCTGCTCCTCTTTCTGTTCCTCCGGCAGGGTAGTCTCCGGATCCGGATGGACACAGGAACAACCGGCAAGCATGATGAGCACGATGGCGACGGACGCCTCAAGCTGATTCAGTCTTTTCATCGCTTATTCTCTTGAAAAAATCAACACGCAGGAAATGGCGGACACAATGCCGATGATCTGGGCCGGTGACGGCACGTGGGCGTACAGGACCAGCGAGATGGCGCAGCTGATGACGGGCGCGCAGGCATCCGCAAGCGGAGCTACGATCATGGCTTTCCCGTACCGGTTGGCGTAGACCAGCGTATAGGCGCCGATGGCATTCAGGATCTGGACGCAGAACGTCATCCAGGGACCGTTCCAACCATGGTTGACGGGCACCGACCAGTCGGTCATGGCCAAGGCGGCAGGAATGAGCAACACGGCCGAGACGGCCATGTACACGAAGACGCTTTCCGCATCGGGGGTGTGGTTGTTGGCCAGTTTCATCACGAAAGCCTGGATACCCCAGGAGATGAAGACGACGGCCGCAAACACGATCCAGAGATAGCTTTTGATGGATTCGTCTGTCTTTCCGGACAGGGAGAAGCATACGATGGCCACGAATGCCAGCAGGATGCCCAGGTAGCCGAGCTTGCTGACCCGTTCCTTCAGGAAGAGGGCAGACAGCACCACCGTTACGATGGGGGCTACAGAAATCATGGGAAGGACCAGGTATCCCGGTCCGTATTTGAGCGCCTCGAACAGCGCGAGCTGACCGCCGGCTCCCAGAAGGCCCACGCCCATGGAAAGCCAGACACTCTTGCGGCGGACGTCGAGCTTGAACCTGATGTTCCACAAAGCGACCAGCGCGCAGGGAATCATGCTGATGGCCCACACTACGTAGGTGAGGGTGGCGGGATAATCCGGCTGGTCCGAAAAAGCGCCCCAGATACCCCAGGTAATCATTGTCACCAGGGCATACAGCAACCAGTTGTGTTTTTTTCCAGTCATGGCCTTATTGTACGAATGATGAAATGAGCCGGCCCCATTCGTCGTTCTCACGGATGCCGGTGAACTGATCCGAACCGGGCCCCCAGGCATAGACGGGCACGGCGATCCCGTTATGCCCTTCGCTGGCAAAATGGATGCCGATGCGGCCTTCTTCCAGGTCTCCGTCCTGCAAGGTGAGGCTGCCGGTGGCATGGTCCGCGGTGACCACTACCAGGGTATGGCCGTCGGAAGCCGCCCATTCCAGGACATCGCCGATGGTCCTGTCAAAGTCCAGCAGTTCCTCCATGGCGAGGTCGATCCGGTTGCCGTGCAGCCAGTCGTCGATGCAGGAGCCTTCGATCATCATGACGAAACCCTTGTCCCCGGACTGTGCGGACAGCTCGCGGAGCCCTTTCGTCACCATGTGGCGGAAAAGGTCTCCCCGTTCTCCGGCAACGGGGAGGTTGTCGGGTGAGAGGATTCCGATAACCGGGAGTCCGGCCTGCATCAGCTCGTCTTCCGTCAGTGCGACGCGGTAGCCTGCCGCCGCCATTTCCCCGGCAATGTCCCGGCCGTCGGTCCGTTTGGTGGTAAACCAGTCCAGGCCTCCGCCGGCAAGGTAGTCCGTACCGCATTCGAGATAGTCGGCAATCAGGTCTTCCTGGTTGTAGCGGTATTCATTGTGACAGCAGAAATCACAGGGTGTGGCGTCGGCGAAATGGCAGGTGACAGCGACTCCGGTCTTCTTTCCGAGCTGTTGCGCCTTGACCAGGACCGAGGGAATGTCCGTACTGTCCGGGGCCGTCCCGATATGACTGTAGGCGGTTTTGATGCCGGATGATAGGGCGGTTCCTCCTGCCCCGGAGTCGGTAATGAGCCGGTTCGTGCACCAGGTTCGGGAAATGCCGACGGACGGGAACAGGTCGAAATTCAGTTTCCCGTGGTTGAGGACCCATGCGCAGCTGACCTGTTCCATTCCCATGCCGTCACCGATCATGATGATGACGTTTTTCACTTCATTGGTCACGGGCGGCATCTGTACGTCAATCGTTTCATACGGATGCGGCGTGACGTAGTACTGGAGCTTCACCTCCTCTTCCTGGTTCTTGCAGGCGGCTGCGGCGAAGAGGGCGGCAAGGGCGGTGAACACGATTCTTTTCATGGCAGACGGTTTTCGGATGCGTCGAACGCTACTGGAGCATGTTCTGCTTGAATTTGTCGATATCTTCCTGGGTGATGCCGATTTCGAGGAGGTAGCTGTTGACCCCGTCTTGGAAAGAACCGTCGCCGGCGTATTCCCAGATGACATTGGCGGCGCCCTTGTAATCCACAAGGCGGGTCATCTTGCTCCTCTCTCCATCGGATGTGGCATAGCCGTGGGGGGCGAACTGGGTGAGTTCATACTCTTGCGATATGTCGCCTTCCGGAACGCCCAGGATGCCCAGGGTGAGCATGGCGATGGTGCCCGTCCGGTCACGGCCGAGGGAGCAGTGGAAGTAAACGGGTTTGTCCTTGTCGACACAGTCCATGATGAACTGCATGCACTGGCGGGTCTTTTCCTTGTCATTCCTGAGCATCTGTGAATAACCTTCTTCGATGACGGGGGCACAGAACTCATAGTCGTCGACAATACCCTTGAGCGTACTTTCCGCCTGGACATCACTGTGGCCACGGAGGTCCAGCTGGGCCTTGATACCCTCGGTCTTGAGGGTCGCTTTCCCGGACTTGGCCAGGTAGGTGGGCTCCAGGCGGCCGCCACGATAGACCATGCGGTATTTCACGGTTTTTCCGTCTTCGGTCTTCCAGCCACCCAGATCCCGGCAGTTGCGGATCCGGGTGCGGAAATACACTTGATGCACTTTGCCCACCGTGTCGAATTCTCCTTCCGTGAGTACCTTGCTGCCGGCAGTTACCTTATAGGTGTAGTGCGTGTTGGGCAGCAGGTTGGTGACCGTTACGTACGACTCTCCCTCGGAGGGAGTATACACCCATTCGCGGGTGGGTTCGGTGAGGGTCGCCGTAATGTCGGAAGCCGAGGGATCCGGGGTCCACCTGATGGTATACTCCTGCGGCCTGTCGGAATTGCCGGGGCAGACTTTCACCTCATTGGCCTCCGCCCACTTGAGCAGTTCCGTGGCCGTATAGTCGTGGGTGTTGTAATGGACGTCGGTGAGGAACTTCTCAACATCCGCATTGGGGGCTACGATAATGTCGCCATCCTTGATCTGAGGAGGCAGGTCATCGTCGACGGGCTCGGGAGGTGTTTCCACGCCGGTTACCGTCACGTTGATGGTTTTCTCGGCGGCCGTGAACTTGCCTTCCACGGCAGCGACACTCAGGTTGACGGTGGTGTTGCCGGCCTTGACGCCTGTCACTTCTCCCGAGGCGGAAACCGTAGCCACAGATGCATCCGCCGTTTGGTAAGTAATCGTGGCGGTGGAGTTGGTCGTGGCGCTGATCTGGGCGGTCTTGCCCTCTTCCACGCTGATGTCACTGGCAGAGAGAGTGGCGGTCACTGCCGGTTCCGGTTGGGGCTCCGGCTGGGGTTCCGGCGTCTTGTTGCAGCCGAGAAGGGCCGGGACCAGAAGCATAGAAAGGAAGAGTCTCGATTTCATGGTATGATGCTTTAAAATGGATAGCGTTGATGTATTACTCGATAGATGCTTGATATTCAATATGCTGTCCGGATACCAAATGGTCGCATTCAATCGTGGGGACGGATTCCTTCGAAGCGGGGCAGGGGATACGGATCCAGACTTCGTCCCCGGGCATCAGGGTCCGGAGGTTGTACTCACCTCTCCGGCCTTCCACTGCCACATAGGCGTCGCGGTAGATGGGCGCCACCCCTGCATTGGCCACCAGCACGGATGCCCATTCTCCTTCCTTGATGCGGTAATCGCGGATTTCGAACCGGTATCCCAGGGACATGGCGGCTTCCTGGATACGGTCGGCTTTCTGGTAACGGGGTTGATCGTTCCCGATGATAAAGGTCATGTGCACGCGGGCGGCCAGCTGCTCAAAGACGCGGCCGTGCATGCCGGCGGTATCGAGGCAGTGACGCTGGTCGGACGTCGTATAGTAGCTGAACTCTCCGCCCAGCGGCGCTTTCCTGTAACGGTCTTCGCCGAAGAACTGCCAGCTTTCGAAATTGTAGCCGTCCCAGTCCTCACACATGAAAGAATCGTCAAAATTTCCGAAACGCAGCTCCAGCAGGTCTTTCTGCTTGTGGAAGGGCGCATATTTCCTGTCGGCGGCGTCGATGGAAAACAGCCAGGGCGTATCGGTGAACCACTGGTCCATAGCGGTCAGGAACCGGGCCTGGAAATCATGGGACGGGAACGTCCTGCCTATCACGCAGGGACCGTCGTAGATATGGTATTCAGCCCAGAGCCCGAATCCCGTCTCCACAAATGCCAGACGGGGATCCCTGTCATAGCGTTCGGCGAATCGCCGGTGAAATTCCAGGTGGAAACGCTGGAGTTCTTCGCAGCGCCAGTCGGGAAACTCGGTTTTCCTGCCCTCGCTCAGGGCCTCGGTCACCTCATATCCGGGCCAATTCTTGATGTAGTCCGGAACGGCGCAGGAGTAGCCCGGGTACGTATAGCGGAACCGCACGACTGCCTGGTGGCCGCGGGAGGCTACGTCATTGAGGAGGTTTTCCATGGGTGTCCAGTCAAAGACATCCTTTTCCTTGCATACGTCGTTATACAGCATGTAGGCGAACTCCAGCTGGACGTAGTCGCTGTTGCGGGCGTTGCTGGTCGTCCACAGGACGATGCCCGTCATGGGCTGCACATGGGTCAGCGAGGCCTTCAACGGAACGCGGAGACCTTCGTCGTCCTCTCCGGTCCCTTCTCTCCCGCAGGTGCAGGAAGAAAGGGCCAGCAATGCAATGGACAGATAGGTAAGCAGATGGCGCATGACGGAGCTGTTAAGGGCGGGCTGTGATGACGGCGTCATCCAGGCCCGTAAAATCGTATTTGTACAGATAAGAGGTGGAACCGTAGTCGTCGCCGATCCAGATACAGCTGTTCACATGGTCCACGCAGATCGCTTCCGGATTGGAGGTCCCCTTGATGGAATAGGTCCCCAGCATCCGTTCCGCATCGCCGGAAAGGGCGAAAAAGCGTTTGGATTCGGAATCTACCACCCACAGCCAGTCGGTGAGAGGGTCGTAACAGAGGCCGGCGATTTCCGTCACGGCGGGATACATTTCCCGCAGGCCCTTCCTCCAGAGTACCTCTCCGGTTTCCAGGTCGCAGAGGTAGAGATAGGAGCCGGTCTGGGTTCCGCAGTAAGCCTTTCCGTCTTTGTAATAGGTCATCCCTTCGAGGCCGGCATTGCCGTACCCTTTGGCATCGGCGATGCTGAAGAGCGATTCGACACCCCTGAACAGGCTCTCCGTAAAGATACTGTCGATTTTACTGCCGGGAATCCGGCACACGACATGGGGTTCCCCGCCGATCAGGAGATCGCCCGTGTCATAATTGACGGACATGCCTTCCGAATCGATCGTAGATTTGTCCGTAGTCCGTAATCCTGCCTTGTCAAGCACTTCTCCGGCAAATGAGATCCGGGCGATTTCACCGCTGTCGCCCAAGCCCCACAGAAACTGCGAGTCCAGGCTGACACACAAGCCGGACAACTCATTGAATTTCACGGAGAACCGGGTGCGTCCCCCCATTTCGGGCATGGTGGGCTTGGGACCGTCATAGTCGGCCAGGGAACCGCTGATGTCTCCCAGTTCCAGCGTTTTACCCGCTTTCAAGTCGGCGTCTTCGCCGTAGGTATATGTCGCGCACCACCTGTCGTCCCGGGCGAAATACAGGACGAATCCCTGTTTCAGGTTGACTCCGCCGGGAAACCAGATGCTGCTGGTGGCTCCTTCGGGGGAAAGTCCGCACTCCCGGAACGGATAGCCGTCGCTGCTGATTTTGGAGGGAGTGACCTTGGCCGTTGAATACTCGTTTGCATAGTCCGTGAAGCGGAGTCCGGGACGCTGGGCACCGGCGATGAGCACCCTGTCATATCCGCCGGATACCGTAAAGGAGATACACGAGGAAATGTCCTTGAATACGAATTCTGTCCCGTCCAGATAGGCCTGCGCCAGGGGACCGTCAGCGGCGGAGAAGCGGGTCAGGGCGTCCATCAGCCCGTCTTCCGGTTGTACGGCGGAAGCAGGCCAGGCGGCGTACAGGTAGTCTGGTCCTGCCAGGTACTCGAAACCGCTTTCCAGCAAGAGGGTAGCCGTCCTTCCGTCGTCTGAGATATCGGACGGCTTGAGGGTAAATGTCCGGGCGGCAGGGCCGAAGGACCCGTGCACGTAGATCTGGTCACCTTCCTCCCACTGCCCTTTGAGCGGAGAAACGGTGAAGGTGTACATTCCCGGCCCCGGCTTTTTGTCATCCGGGGGCGTCGGAGGTTCAGGCGCTTCCGTAACAGTCACGTTGACAGTTTTTTCTGCGGAGGTGAACTTGTTCTCCACGGCCTCCACCTTCAAGGTAATGGTGGTTTCGCCCGCCTTCACGCCTGTAACCTCGCCAGCCGGGGAGACTGTAGCGACAGCTGCATCCGCCGATGTGTACGTAATCGGGGCGGAGGAATTGGTCACAGCGTCCAGCTGTGCGGTCTTTCCTTCTTCCACCGTTACGTCGTGGGCGGCAAGCGTTGCCGTTACGGCCGGTTCAGGTTCGGGGGTGGGTTTCTTTTCGCAGGAGAGGCAGCAGGGGAGGAAGAGGAATGCCGCACCGGCGAGCAGGACGGGGACAATAAATTTTTTCATCATGCAGGCAATGATTACAAGGCCGGTTCGTAACCGCTCTCAACGGTACCGTCGGCCGCCACGACAAAGAAAACGGGCGAGAGGGATGGGTCAAAGACGTCCGTGGCGTTTTCCGGAAACAGATACTCCCAGCCGGGGACATCAGGCGGGTTTCCGGAACCGCAGCAGACAGCCATGCGGTGGACATCGGACCACTGAGGATCGGAGGCAAGCTTCCTGAGCGCATCCCTGCAGGAGGGACAGCTTACGTCCAGGACCAGGACGAGCGTCCGTCCGGGAAAGGGAGTTCCCCCTGGAACAAAGGCACGCGCTCCCGGCCGGTTGTACTGGATCCAATCCCGCCGCTGCAGGAAAGGTTCGCATTCATCCGGAGGGAGGACGGCGTCCGTAATGATCCGTTCCACGGCTTTGTTATAGAGCGTTGCGCTCCGGCAGGGAGAAAGCGGGCTGTAGAATGCCCCGTCCAACCAGTCGGAATAGATATAGTAGGCCACCGTGTCCTGCTTCAGTTTATCGAAGAGGGCATCCATGGCTGCAAGGGCCTCAGCCTCGGGCGCTGCCGCAGCCTGCTCGGCAAAAACGGCGAAGCGGTCCTGGCTGAGCTGGACATCGTCTTCCTGTAAAGGGAAACGGTCCCAATAACCGCGGACACCTGATGCCTGGCACCCCGCAAGGAGTGCCAGGCACAGGAGTATATCCACGGCATGTTTCATTACCCGGGTTTACTTGTTGGTGCTGATTCTCATCAGGTAACCCCAACCGTTACCCATTTCTTCATCGATGGAAGAGTTCGGCATGTTGGAGAACTCATCCCAGCCGTTGTAGTAGAAGCGGATACCGGTCTGGAACTCATCGCCCATCGGCATGGGGACATCACTGGTGTTCGCCGCCTCGTTGAATTTGGCGCGGTCCAGGGAGATCTCATATTCGACGCCGTTGCCGACACCGTGGACCAGTCCGTTCCCCGGTTCCAGGAGCGCTACCCAGCTTCCGATTCTCTGATGGAGCGTTCCGTCATATTCAACGAAAGCACCTTCACCGGCGATGGCTCCTTCGATGATGAAATCGTAGGCTTCGAGGAAGTAGTTGGCGTAGCCGGATTCATACTCGCCGTCAGTATTGATGCAAAGACGGATATGCATCGCCGGATTCTCCATTGCGAACGCATCGGCAAGGGATTCCTCGTCGAACTTGATGTAGTAGTAGACAGTTTCTTCCGTGGAGTAGCAGCGGATTTCCTTGACGCCTTCCCACGGGGCATCGGGATCACAGACGGACTTCTTGAAAGTGCCCTCTTCCAGTTCGCCCCAGTCGTCGAATTCACCGTCGACGGTGATGGTCGCGACCGGTGCCGGCGGGATCTCGACGGCGTTCACCGTCACCTTGATGGTCTTCTCGGCTGCAGTGAACTTGCCTTCCACGGCAGATGCTGCCAGCAGTGTTAAGGTTTTTTTCATGGGGATACGGTTTTGGGAAGATAAAACTACAGGTTGAAATGATAAAGCAGATTATATCCGGTATTTTCATCCCATACCTCCTCGTTGGCGAGGCGGATGGAGAACATGGGATTGCCATGCAATGTTTCGCAAGGATCAGGTAGGTTCAGGTACAGCGTCAAAGATCCGGAAAGCCCGTCTGGCAGGGTAACGGTCCGGCTGATAGCGGTCTTTTCTCCGGGCATCCAGTAGCGGGGGTCGCTTTCCAGCGGCCAGGTGGCCACAACTTTGCCGGAGGCATCGGTGAGGACCAGTTCGGCGTCACGGGGATTCTGGGCAGGGGCGAAACCGTCGTTGCGCAGGGTCAGCTTGATCTCGAAGGGTTTGCCGGCCTTGGGCGCCTTCGTGAACTGTCCCTCCTCGAGGACATAGCGGTAGCCCAGCCGCCTTTTGATCTCTTCCATGCAGCCTTCCTCTCTCCAGCGTTTGAGAACGCCTTGGTGGTACCCGTTGTTCAGGTACGTGAAATGGTACATGGCCAGGTCCTTGAGCGCTCCGTTGTATTTTTCGCTTCCTTCACAGTGGCAGTAAGCGGTCAGTTCGCAGGATTCCCCGCCCATAATGGTATACAGGCTTTCAGCGCCCCAGTACTTGCGTTCGTTCGAGTTATTGTAGGTTCCGACGTCATTCGCGCTGGAAAGATAGCAGTCATTGTGCCCGCCGATACGTGCCTTCACCGTGGGCTGGTGGGCCTCTTCCCGAGTCAGCGAATCGGCGAGGGCGTAGCCGAACAGACGCATTTTGTAGCTGGGCGTGCGAAGCTCGATCTGGCGGTCCTCAGGAACCGCGTCCAGAAGCGCTTCCATGAGGACTTTACGGGAGTCGTTGTCCTTGAAGTTATCGGTGTAATACCATTCGCCCCAGCTGCCGATAAATCCGGCTTGGACGACCAGGATCACATCGTAATATTCCTGGATAAGCGGTTTAACCTGGGCGATATGCCGGAGCACCTGCTCCAGGGTCGCATCCCAGGGTTTGTCCTTCTCATCCATTCCGTTGGAATAGCAGAAGCGGAGGATGCATTTGGCGCCGCCGTCGCGCAGCGACTGGAACCGGGCGCGGATAGTCTGCAGATACTCCTCCGAGATATCCGTCTCCACAAAATCCTTGAGATGGAATTCCAGCAGGAAGAGGGTGCGCCCCTGCAGCCGGGCCGCCCTCAGGCTGGCTTCAGCAATCCCTTTCCCGTTCGCTTCGAACACTTCGGATGCGACATAAAACCCCCGTTCTGGATTGGGGAAATCCGCATCGGAGGCCGTATAGGAGACGGTCTCCCATTCTTCAACGGGTACCGGTTCCGGAGTAGGCTCCGGTCCGGGTACCGGGTCATCAGGGGTCTTGCCGCAGGATGCCGCCAGCAGTGGTGCGAGGGCAGCAAGGAACAAAAGGAAGCTGCTGATTCTTTTCACGGGATTTGTGTTTTATAACCACAGGCATGCCCCGGACCCGCCGGGGCACCGCCTATGGCCATGTCATCAAAAGCGTTTACTTCACGGTCTTGACCTTGAGGGAAGGAACAACGCCGGAAGGATTGTCTTCGCTGGGCGCTGCGTTCGGGAGGATACCTACGGATTCCCAGTTCTGCTGGATATCGAAGCCGATGGAGAATTCGTCGGCCACCGGGAAGCCGAGGCCTGCAAGCGTGGCACGGTCAAGTGAGAATTCATACTTGCCTTCCACACCTGCACCTACACCAAGTCCCTGTCCATCAGGAAGGATTGCTTCTCCCCAGCCCCAGCCGTGACCGTTGGGCTCACCGGTCCAAGGATACACACCGGGATCATAGCTGCCCATGCCGGCGCTGTCGTACAGCCAGCCCTCGGTCAGGATATCGGAGCAGGCGTCGGAGAACTGGTCGTCATATCCACCGGTCGAAGCATCGCCGTCACTGTTGATATAGCAGTGGAACGGGACGTGCTCTACGTCAGGCTCATACGTGACCTGGTCGGTATCCCATTCGATATAGACAAAGATCTTCTCGGCTGTTGCGTACACCTTGCAGTGGGTGAGGGCCGGGTGAGTGGCATCCTCGTCGCCGTAGGTCTTGGAGAAGGAACCGTCAGCGAGTTCAGCCCAGTCGGCGAAGTCACCGTCGATCGTAATGTCCTTGATTTCTGCCGGAGGAGCTTCCACAGCGTTCACCGTCACCTTGATGGTCTTCTCGGCTGCAGTGAACTTGCCTTCCACGGCAGCGACCTTGAGGGAGATGTTGGCGGTTCCGGCCTTGACACCGGTCACTTCACCGGAAGAGGAAACAGTGGCTACTGCCGTGTTGTCGGAGGAGTAGGTGATGGCAGCGGAGGAGTTGGTGGTGGCGCCGATCTTCACGGTGCTGCCTTCATCAACCGTTACATCATTGGCTGTGATGGTTGCAGTTACGGCCTTTGCAGGCTCGGGTTGGGGTTCGGGTTTCGGATCCTTTTTGCAAGAAACGAAGCCAACCATGGCGGCGAGTGCCAGCAATGTTAAAACTTTTTTCATAAGACTTTGATTAAAAGGTTAATAAAATGATGTTTAACAGTTCTTTATCTGGGATTCTGCGGAATACCGGCAGAATTGATTTCGTCCTGGGGAATCAGCAGGGCGATCCGGGGATCGCCGGGCTGGATTATCTCCCAGGTGTGGTATCCGATATAGCGGCGGTCCATCGGGAGGCGGTTGCGGAATACATCGAAGAAACGATGGCCTTCGAAGCAGAGTTCCATGCGACGCTCATCCAGGACGAGATCCAGCATACTGCCGTATCCGAGGCCTGAGAGGTCACCGGAGCCCAGCTCGGGATTCCCGGCGCGGCGGCGGATCGTATTCACGTCCTCGAGGGCATTTCCGTCCTGTCCGAGCTTGGCATACGCTTCGGCGCGGTTCAGCACGACCTCGCCCCAGCGGAGGAAGACCGGAGAGGTCATCATTACCTTACCGTCCTGGCCGCTGAACTTGGTGTTATAGTAGCGCATGTAGAAACCGCCGTTGTCCGTACGGCCGATTGCCGCTTTGTACCGGGCGTCCGCATCGGCCTGGGTCTCGGGATACTTTTCTCCCGTATCCGGATTGGTCTTGTTCTTCGGCTTCGGATGGGCAGGACCGGGGCGGACCCACACGCGTTTCACGCCGTTGATATCCTTTCCAGGGAAGTGCGTGTCGGAATTGTCGACATAGTAGATGGTATCCCGTCCGTGCTCAATCTTGCGCTTCGCGATGTGGTCGTAGTATTTGAAGACCGGAATTTCCTTGCCCATGCCATCCAGCGTGGTTCCGATCTGTTCGCCCTGCGACTGGAAACTGACGGATCCGTCCGCGTTGTATTTACAGCCGATGGCCGCAGAACCGGTGCAGTATTCTCCCGAACCGCCGGGGATGGGGTAGACGACCGAAAGATTGCCGTCCATTGCCTTCTGCATTTCCGCATACGTCTTGAGGGGCTTATACTCTTCACCTGCTTTCAGGTCTTTTTCGGGGCGGGGATCGACCATCCGGAAATAGGCGTTGAACCGCTTGTCGTCCGGATTGCGGCGGAACAGGTCAATCAGGTCTTCCCGCCAGTAGTGTTCACCCCAGCCGATACCGTCCTTGATGTACATCGAAGCGATCGATGCCTCGCCATGGTCGACGGCCCACTCGAAAGTCGGTTCCAGGCGGATGCACCAGATGGTCTCCGGATGATCGTAGGTGTGGGTGGGGTAGTCGGCGAAATCATAGCCGGAAGTGACGGAAGAGGGAGCATGGTCCAGGAGTTCATTGCACTCGTCGATACACTTCTGGTTCTCTCCCATATAGAGATATACGCGGGCGAGAAGAGCCCTGGCCGCATCCAGAGAAATGTAAGCCTTGCTGCCTCCCGGGTTTCGTTCGGCTTCGCCCTTGGAGAGGAACTCCTTGGCGGTGATGAGGTCGTTCACGATGGCGTCATATACTTCGCCGACCGTGGCACGGGTCGTCGTGAACGTATCCGTGCTCAGACGCAGCGGAACGCCCATGTTGTCCCTTCCGTCGGCATACGGCATGGCGTAAAGCGTGACCATGTGGAAATGGGCGATGGCACGGAAGAAATAATTCTCGCCGATGAGATGGTCCGTCACGTTGGAAACGCCGGGCTTGATGCTCTCGATGTTGGAATTGGCGGAATAGATGATCTTGTAGGCTATCCACCAGCTGTAGTAAATGTTCTTGGCGGTGTTGTCGTCCGTGTAGCGGTACGGATTGATGAACGGGTCCTCGGTAATACCCGAAACCGTTACATTGTCTCCGCGAAGCTCCGCAAGCTGGAAATAATGGCGGATATAGTAGTTGCCGCTTTCTCCGCCGGACTGGCCCTTGTAGGCGATCTTGTCCATGAAATAGGTGTAGATACCGTCCGTGGTGTAGAACGCGGCATCCGGATTCTGGGCGAGCTGATCACCGGTCATGGCGTCAGAGGAATAGAAATCCATGTTGCAGGAGGCCAGCGCCAGGGCGGCAAGCCCGATTACAAATATCTTCTTCATAGTGCGATTTCCATTAGAAATTGACATCAATACCGAGAACGACCGTCATCGGGATGGGGTAGTTCTGGGAATACATGCCGGCGTGGTGATAGGTATCTCCATCCAGGCGGACCTCCGGGTCCATGCCGGAGAACCGGGTCAGGGTATAGAGATTGTCGGCGGAGACATAGAAGCGCGCTCCGGACATCTTGACCCGCTCGAGGAAACGCTGCGGCAGGTTGTAGGAGAGCGTGACGTTCCTCAGACGGAAGAAGCTGCCGTCCTCGAGGAAGCGGGAAGATGTCTTTTCTGCACCATCCTTGCGGCCGCTGGACGGCTTCGGATGCGTGGCGATGTCACCGGGCTGCTGCCAGCGGCTCCAGCCCAGGCCGTTGTCGATGGA
The DNA here is from genome assembly GCA_017627255.1 of Bacteroidales bacterium. Lineage (GTDB taxonomy): Bacteria > Bacteroidota > Bacteroidia > Bacteroidales > UBA932 > Cryptobacteroides. Next base: position 29,199 of record JAGAHD010000136.1, read on the forward strand.
CATCAGGTTCATGCCGATGTAGGCGCCGTCATGGTCCATTGATTCACGGGTCTTGTTGTAAATGGTGTTGCCGACCACGAAGTTCCCGTTGGCGCTGAGGGAGAATCCCTTCCAGCGGAGAACCGTGTTAAGGCCGCCGCTGAACGCCGGAGAAGCGACGCCGACGATCTGGTTGGTCGCGCTGGCCCATTCGTTTACGAGGGTGACGGAACCGTCTTCTTCGATCTTCTCCCACTGCGGGAGACCGTTCTCGGAGTTGACGCCGGCCCACTTGGGCATGTACCAGGAATAGACATCCTGTCCTTCCTTGATGATCTGGTTGACGTCACCGCGGGACATCACGATGTCCTGGTGCTCGGGAAGATCCAGCACACGGTTCTGGTTGAAGCCCATGTTGAATCCGATGGTCCAGCCGAAATCCTTCCTGTTGACGATGGCTCCGTCGACGGCGATCTCGGCACCCATGTTCCGAACCTTTCCGACATTGTCCATCACGGCATAGAATCCGGAAGACGTCGGCATCGGGGACTGGAGGAGGATCTTGCTGTTGATGGTGTGGTAGAGGTCTACGGTCACGTTCCAGTTGTTCCTGATGGTGGCATCGAGGCCGACGCTGGCCATATAGGCTTCTTCCCATCCCAGATAGGGATTGGCCATCCGCTCCAGGGTGCCGGCCTTGGCGCCGTTGTACTGGTTGCTCATGCTGTATGTCTCCTGGTAGGCGAAGTTGGGGATGTTGTCATTGCCCGTCTTGCCGTAACCGGCACGGAGTTTCAGGAAAGTAAGGTTCTTGTTTCCGTTCAGGAACTTCTCGCGGGAGATGATCCAGGCTGCGGAAGCACCCGGGAAATAACCGCCGCGGTTCTTGGGACCGAACTTGGAACTCTCATCGTAGCGGATGGAGGCCGTGGCGATGTATTTGCCCTGATAGGCATACTGGACCTGCCCCAGCAGCGCCCATGCACGGGTGCGGTAGTCACTGCCGCTGGCAATCCAGTTGGCCGTATTGGAAAGGGCGCGCTGGCCCTGCGGGATGTTGTCGCCGGAAGCGGCCATGCTGCGGGAGTATCCTTCGCCGAATTCCCAGCCGAGGATACCGTTGAGGTCATGGTTGCCGAACGTTTGGTGCAGTTTGGCCAGGTTTGTCGTGCCCCAGCCGTTCCACTCGGAGTCGCTGTTGCCCAGGTAACCGCCCGTCGTGGCTCCGTCATAGGTACGGGGATCCGTATAGTCTTCCCAGAAGGAGTTGGACGTGTCATAACGGTTCATGGAAGTAAGCGTCAGCCAGTCGGTTACGTTCCAGACCAGCTGGAGGTCTCCGGTGAGGCTTTCCCCCCAGCCGCGGCCGTAGTTGTACTGCTCGGAATGAAGGATGTTGGACGGGTTCTGGGTCCACCACTTCTCCCCATTGTCGGGACGGATGTTGTCCTTCATGAAAACAAGTTCATCGGTGTAGTTCCCGTTCTCGTCCATGACATAGGGGATATCCCAAGGCATGGCGTAGTACGAATACTCAACCAGCCGGTAGGAGGATTCAGTCCTGTCGTGCGATTTGGCATAATTCAGCCGGAGCGTCATGTTGAGGCGGTCCGTGATTGGGGCGGACAGGTTCATGCGGCCGGACGTCTTGCGGAAATACGTATTGACGGCCGTACCGAGCTCATTGTAATGGTCGGCGCTGATGAAATAGCTGACCTTGCCTGACTTGCCGGAAACCGAAGCGTAGTAATCCTGTACGACGCCCGTCTTGAAACAGTTGGAGAGCCAGTCAAAGTCCTGGTTCAGAAGCGATTCCGGATAATTGGACGCAAAGGCCGAGGGGTCCGTCATGGACTGTGTGAATTCGTAGAGCTGGGAGGAACTCATGGGATGGAAACGTCCCATCAGGGCCCGCTTGATGCCGCCGCTGGCCTTGAATTCCACGCTGGTCTTGTCCTGCTGCCCGCTCTTGGTGGTGACCACGATGACACCGCCGGAAGCGGCAGCACCATACAACGCCGTGGCGGAGGCATCCTTCAGGACTGTAATCGTTTCAATGTCATTGGGGTTGAAACTGCCGCCGGCCACGCCGTCGACAACGTACAGCGGACCTGCGCCGGCTGTGATGGAACCGGTACCGCGGACGCGGATATCCGCCGTTTCGCCCGGACGACCGGAGCCGTTCATGACGACGACGCCAGCTACTTTGCCCTGCAGCATGTTGCCGACATCGTTGGTGGATACGTCGCGGAGTTTTTCACCGCTCATGGTAACCACGGCACTGGAAAGCTCCGCTTTCTTCTGGGTCGTGTAACCCAGCACCACCACCTCGTCGAGCGCTTCAGTGTCGGGACTCAGGGCTATATTGATCAGTGTACGGCCGTTCACAGGTTCCGAGACACTGACATAACCCAGGGAGGAGAAAGTGATCGTTGCGTCCGCGGGCGCCTGGATCACGAATTTTCCGTCGTAGTCGGTAACGGTGCCGCTACCGCCGGAGAGCATGACGCCCGCCCCGATGAGGGGCTGGCCGTCCGTGGCGTCCGTGACCTGGCCCGAGATTGTAATCCGCTGGGCCCATGCAGGGACGGCAAGCATCGCGGCTGCCAGTACTGCAAACAGGTAGGAATGGAGATTTCTCATATCGAGACCAATTGGTTATAGTTAAAAATTAAGAATATCCTTTCTGGGAACTACAGCAGGTCGTTCAGGCCGATCAGGTTGAAGGCCCGGAAATACTTGTCCATGTCCCGTTCGATGCGTCCCAGGACGATTCCTTCGGCATCGATGCCCAGCCGGGACAGGTTGTCATACAGGAAACTGCGGGCTGCGAGGGGGCGAGGCTGCTGCCAGATGTAGCGGCAGCAGGTGGCGACGATCCAGTCTTGACGCTCCGGAGTGAGTTCGCCGAGATCCTTTCCCTGCTCGTCTTCGTGGAGCCATTTTTCCCAGCGGTGGGAGGCATGCACCTCATCCCGGAGGGTCTCCCGCATCCGGGAGGGGACGGCGACCCGGCCTTCCGCAGAGGCCTGGGTTTCCAGATCCTCCAGCTCGCACAGGGCGCGGTACTCACTGATGGTGAATTCGGGACCGACGTTCGCGGCACCCATGCCGCACAGGGGATACTCCTCGGGGTTGGCTACATCATCGGTATAGTGGCCTTTGATGTAGCTCCCCAGAGGACGTACTTTAGCGGTGAGCTTTTTCGCGACCTCGCCGTCGAAGACCGTCGTGTCGAGGTCGGTGCCCACCTTCCCGACAATGAAGCATGGCCATATGTCGGGCAAACCAACACTTATTAACCCTTTTTTCAGCTCTCGTATAAATGTATCGAAAGTTGTCTCGTCAGCGAGGCCTCCATGGACCTCTTCCGTGCCCACTTCATAGGAGATAGGGGCCAAACCCCCGTCCTTCCGGAATTTCTCCACATGGGCGATCAACTCCACCGTGCGGGCTGCCACCAGGTGGATGTCGATGATTTCCCCCTTGGGGACATTGATGTCAACGGTCGGGTCGACGTGGATCAGGTCGTATCCCGCCAGAACGGCAGCCTCAAAGGATTTCTTGACGCCGTTCATGGCGTCTTCGACGCTCCAGCGCTCCGTGCGCTGGCAGTCTTTCAGCCAGGGACCGCCGTGGTCGATGGCGATGATGACCGGTCCGGTGAAATGGACCCGCTCCGTTTCGAAACGGACCAGGCGGGTGAATGCTTCCTGGGTCATCCCCGTATAGCCCCCGTCGCAGTCGACCTGGTTCAGCGTGGCTGCGAAATAGATGGGAGCGTTGTTCCGTTTGGCGGCGCGGAGGGCAGCCCGGATAACGGACGGGGAATTCGGACAGGCGGCGAAGATGGTGCGGGGAACACCGGTCTGCGCCTTCAGTTCTTCGATTCGGTGGAGTAATTGTTCCGTTTTTCTCATAGTCGTTTTCAGATATATAAGGTAACGCCTTCGACTACTCTGGAAATGTTCCCGGAAACGGACGGCGTATCCGGATTCAGGCCGCAGTCAATGGATTTGAAAAATCCCAGCAGTTGGCCGGCGACGACATAACTGACGCAGCCGTAGCAGGGGGGTATGTCTTGGGGCATGCCTGTTTCAATGCAGAGATCGTATTCGGAAGGGTCCAGGCCGGGATTCTTCGTGCACACGACCAGTACGCCTGTGACTTTGTTGCCCTTCTGGACCTGGCGGATGAGATCGAGCTCGTAGCGCCGTACGGATGGATTGGGAGAGAGCAGATAGACCAGCAGGGAATCTCCGTTGACGACGGCCTTGGGGCCGTGCCGGAATCCCAGATAGGAATCAAAGGAACACATGACGGAACCGTCGGTGAGCTCCTGCAATTTGAGATGGCATTCTTCCGCGACTCCTTTCAGCGGGCCGGAACCGAGGAAAATGGCCCGCTTGAAATCGAGGGTCGCAATCTTCCGGATAGCCGCTTCGTAACGGTCAAGCACTTTCTCCACGCAGGAGGAGACCTCTTCGACAAGCGGAATATCCTGTTCCAGGCGGTCGATGTTGGCAATCAGCGCGCAACTCAGGAACATGGTCGAGTAGCTGCTGGTCATGGCCAGGGAGAGGTCATTGGTGGCGGGAGGAAGCAGGATGGTCAGGATATTGTCTCCATGCATCTGCGCGAGCTGGCCATCCTTGTTGCACGTGATGAAGATGTGGGCGACTTCTCCCGCAATCTTTTCCACGGCCTTGACTGCGCCCACACTTTCCGGACTGTTCCCGGAGCGGGCGAAAGAGACAAGCAGCACCTTGCTGGATGAATCGAAATACATCTGCGGGTTCGTGATGATGTCCGTCGTGGCAATGGCGCGCGCTCCCTTGAATCGGGTTTCGTGCAAAGCGGGCTCCAGCGCATCGCCAATATAGGCGGACGTTCCGGCTCCGGTGAGAATGACGGCATAGCCTTCATTCAGGTATTTGTCAGTGAATGAACGGATTTCCGCTTTTCTTCCGCCGATCAGCCGGACGGCGTCCCGCCACACGGCAGGCTGCTGCCTGATTTCCCGGTAGGTATGATAATTCTGTGTCATTGACATGTCGATTGAGAATGTTAACGACACAAAAATATGAAATGAAAATCAAAAACGTTTCGATTATCGAAAGAAATTCAAAATCGAAATGATAGAAAAAAGAGTAATTGCGCTTTAATCAATTTACAATCAGGTGGTTACGCTAAAATCAAAAATGTTTCGTAATGTTTCGGTTTTTAGCTATACAGCGACGGTCTCCACGTTTACCTTCATGGCTTTCAGCTGGTTGCGGATGTTGGAAGGGATGTGGTTGTCCGTGATGATTGTATTGATCTTGTCCGGCATGGCGATGAAGGCGAGGGCCCGTTTGTTGATTTTGGAAGAATCAAAGACGGCAATCACTTCGCGTGCGCGCGATATCATTACTTGATTGGTGCTGGCTTCTTCCATGCTGGGAGTGGACAGACCGGCTTCCAGGCTGAAGCTGTCTACACCGAGGAACAACTTGTCACAATAGAAAAGTTTCAGGTTGGATTCTGCGAGGGGACCGACGATGGAATTGCTGGATTCCCGCACGCTCCCTCCCAGCAGAATGACCTTGAAACGTTTGTATTTCAAGGCGTCCATCATGGCGTTCACCGAGTTTGTAATGATTGTTAAATCATTGAATTTATGTAGGTTGTGAACGACTTCCAGCGCTGTTGTTCCCGAGTCGATGAGGATGGTGTCTCCGTTTTTGATATGGGCGGCGGCCGCACGGCCGATGGCTTCTTTCTCCCGGGCGTTCACCAGGCGTTTGAAGCTGAAATTCCGCTCCTCTTCCTCGCTCCGGGCTTCGCTGGCCTGGGTAATGGCGCCTCCATGGACCCGGATCAGCAACTTCCTCTCCTTGAGGATCCGGAGGTCTTTCCGGATGGTGACTTCCGAGACTCCGAAATCCCGGCTGAGCTCGGTGACATTGACCGTGGAGTCTTCTTTCAGTCTTTGGAGAATAGCGGACCGGCGTCCCTGGGCAGAATCGTAAATGTTCATGCTGATGGTTTTGTTTAAGTTTGGTGCAAAGATACCCATTTTTTTTAAATGAAACAAAACGAAATATTTTTTTCGCGAAAAACTTCGTTTTGTGTTACTTTTTTTCGATATATTTCGGATATTAGCACAGTAAAACGAAATCGTTATGAAACGCTTTGACATCGCAGCTATCGGAGAGCTCAACGTGGACGTCATCCTGAACGGCATCGAATCGGAACCGGAGATTGGAAAGGAGAAATTTGCCAGGGAGATGACGGTCACCCTGGGCAGTTCCACAGCCATTTTTGCGGCCAATGCCTCTGCGCTTGGCAGCCGTGTCTGTTTTGTCGGTATGGTGGGCCGGGACAGTTTCGGGGATCTTGTGCGGGCGTCACTTGCTGCCCGGGGTGTCGATACCGGTTTCTTGATCGAGGGGGATACCCCGACCGGTGCGACGATCTGCATGAATTACGGGGAGGACCGGGCCAACCTGACCTATCAGGGAGCCATGGATGTCATGGGCTTTGATGACATCGACCCCGGCGTTTTCGATGCCGCCCGCCATATCCATCTTTCATCCCTGTTCATGCAGTCCGGCCTGCTCCGGGATATCGGGAAGGTACTGGACATGGCCGCGGGAAAGGGGATGACGGTGTCGCTGGATACACAGTGGGATCCGCTGGAGACTTGGCGGCTGGATTACCGCGAGGTCCTTCCGAAAGTCACAGTCTTCCTGCCCAATGAAAAAGAGTTGCAGGCCCTGACTGGAACCCGGGATCTTGAGAGTGCCGTCGCGGCGGTTGCTCCCTGGCTCGGAGGGGCCATGGTCGTGAAATGCGGATCCAGGGGGTCGCTTCTTGTGAAGAAGGACGGCAGCAGGGTCCACCTGCCCGCTTTCCTGAACCGTTCCGTCGTGGACGCCATCGGCGCCGGCGACAGTTTCAATGCCGGCTTTATCAGCGCTTTCGTAAAGGGGTATTCCCTGGAAGACTGCCAGGTGACAGGAAACCTGACGGGCGCCGTCAATACGACGGCCGCCGGCGGTACCGGTGCTTTTACGTCATTGGAGGCGGTCCGTGCCCTGTGCCGGGAGCGTTTCGGATGTCCTATCAAACTCTAGGAGAGATATGAAGAAAATCGTATTTCCGGTTGTCCTGGTCCTTGTGGCCGCAGCCTGCCAGCGTCCTGGTCCGGACCGTCTCCTGTCGGACGGGAAGGCCTTGTCCGGAATCCGGGTGCTTACTGAAGAGCAGTCTCCGGAGGGCTTTCCGGGCCTGATCGTCCGGACGGTCCGCTTCGTCAATACCGGCTCCGCCCCGGTCCGGGTGGATGCCATGGAAACATCCTGCACGGAGGTCTCCGGACAGGAGGTATGGACCTTCCAGCCGACTTCCTCTGCGGAGCGGAAGGACTGGGCTTTCCCGGTCGAAGATGGTTTCTATCAGCGTAATTACTTGGGAATGAATGACAGCGACTACGGGGGAGGTATTCCGATGGTTACGCTCTGGACCCGGGAAACCAACCGGAGTGTGGGTATCGCGGAACCTTGCCTGAAATTGGTTTCGATGCCGGTCCGCCGGGAGGGAAACCGGACGTGGGCGCTGATCCGCCAGGATTTCGATACGCCTGTCGTCCTTGCTCCCGGCGACACGCTTTCCTCCTGCCGGCAGTTTGTCCTGAAGGGGGAGGGCGATTTCTTCCAGCCGCTGCAAGTATTCGCCCGCTACATGCATGAGACATTCGGATACCAGGCCCCGGTGTCGCCCGAAGACGCCTACGAGGCAGTCTGGTGCGCTTGGGGATATGAGCGGACTTTCACCGTAGATGAAGTGATCGGCACGCTGCCCAAGGTGAAGGAACTCGGTTTCAAGTGGGTGGATGTCGATGACGGTTACCAGCGCTGTGAAGGAGACTGGGAGGCCAACGACCGGATCGGTCCCGACGGCATGCGCCGGCTTACCGACGCCATCCATGCGGCGGGACTCAAGGCCAAATTATGGTGGGCTCCCATGGCGGCCGACCCGGGCAGCGACCTGGCGCGGGAACATCCTGAACTGCTCCTCGTCCAGGAAGACGGTTCCCATGAAGATATCAGCTGGTGGGACAGCTGGTACCTTTCTCCCGTCAATCCCGGTACCCGTGCGTATACGGAAAGATTGGTGGACATGTTCCTGAATGAGTGGGATTTCGACGGCTTCAAGCTGGACGGCCAGCATCTGAACCTGTCTGCCCCGGACTACAATCCCTTGAGCGGCCTGGCCCGTCCCGAAGAAGCCTGCGAACGCCATCCGGAGTTTTTCCGGAACCTGTATTTACGTGCGCAGGCAGACAAACCCGGCGCCGTGGTCCAGATCTGCCCCTGCGGCTGTGCCGTAAACTTTTTCTATACTCCTTACATGAACCAGGCCGTGGCCTCCGACCCTACATCCAGCGCCCAGATCCGCATGAAACGGAAGGTATATGCCGCCCTCTGTCCGGATCTCGCCTATTATGCCGACCATGTGGAACTGAGTGACGGCGGACTGGATTTCCCCTCCCAGATCGGCGTGGGCGGAATCATCGGCACCAAGTTCACCTGGCCCAAGGCCAATCCCGATGCACAGGAGAACGGCGGCAGCCTGCTGACGCCCGAGAAGGAGGCGCTGCTGAAGAAATGGGTCCCTATCTATACGGAGAAAATGCTTTCCCGTGGAAATTACCTGAACCTGTATGATTTCGGCTTTGACAAGCCTGAGGCGCATGTCATTGAGAAAGACGGGGCCATGTACTATGCTTTCTACGCGCCGCGGTGGGATGGAGAACCCATCGAACTCCGGGGCTTGTCTCCCCGCACTTATACCGTAACGGAATACGCGTCCGATGCACCCCGGAGCTATGAGCTCGACGGGACAAACCCTGTCATCCGTCCCCGGTTCGAGGGCAGCTATCTGATCGAAGTCAAGTAAAAAACCATTCAATATGTTCAAATTCAGATTCATTCTCGCGGCATCCCTGGCCGCCGTCGTCCTTTCCTGTTCAGGAGGGAACGAGTATGGTTACAAGATAAAGGACAACAAGATTGTCTACAATACGCCGCCCCGCCCGGCGGACCAGCAGTCCATGCTCGGTTTCGCCTGTGATCCCATCGAGAACGTCCGGGTCGGTTTCATCGGACTCGGCATGCGTGGCCCTGGTGCCGTCGAACGGTTCTGCTATCTGGAGGATGCGACCATCGTCGCCCTTTGTGACCTGTATCCGGAACGTGTGGAAGATGCCCAGAAAATCCTGGACAGCCATGGCGTCCCCCGTGCCGCGGAATACTCGGGCGAAGACGGCTACAAGGAGCTGTGTGCCCGGGAAGACATCGATCTCGTGTACCTTGCCGTTCCCTGGCAGTTGCATACGCCGATCGCAGTGTATGCCATGGAGCACGGAAAACATGTGGCCATCGAGGTTCCGGCTGCCACCAGCATCGAAGAGTGCTGGGCGCTGGTGAATACATCCGAACGGACCCGCAAACACTGCATGATGCTGGAAAACTGCTGCTATGACTTCTTCGAACTTACCTGCCTGAACATGATCCAGCAGGGACTCTTCGGCGAGATCGTGCATGCGGAGGGATCCTATTGCCATAACCTGGACCCGTATTGGGACCGTTACCAGGGTGACTGGCGGATGATCTACAACCGGGAACACCACGGTGACGTTTACCCGACCCACGGGATCGGCCCTATCTGCCAGGATCTCAACATCCACCGGGGGGATAAAATGGATATCCTCGTGTCCATGGACAGCGGGGCCTTCAAGGGACAGGAAACGGCAGATGCGCGTTATGGTAAAGGAACGTACACCTATGCGAACGGGGACAATACCAGTACCCTGATCCGTACCCGAAAGGGAAAGACTCTCCTGGTGGAGCATGGCGTCGTTACGCCGCGTCCGTACAGCCGCATGTACCAGGTGACCGGAACGGAAGGCTTTGCCAACAAGTATCCCAACGAAGGACTTGCGCTGGGCGGAGAGCCGCTGAAGGATGTGGACGTAGAGGACCTGGATGCTGAAGAATACATGAGCGATGCCGCCCGGGACGCGCTGATGGAAGCCTATCAGCATCCCATCACCCGTGAGGGCGGTCTGGCAGAGAAGGCAAAGGAAGTCGGCGGTCATGGCGGCATGGATTTCATCATGGATTACCGCCTGATCTACTGCCTGCACAATGGCCTCCCGCTGGACCAGGACGTGTATGACGCCGCCGAATGGAGCAGCTTGGTCGAACTGACGGAAGTGTCGATCAACCATGGTTCCATGCCGGTTGTCATGCCGGATTTCACCCGTGGGGAATGGAACAAGATCGACGGCCTTACTTTTGCCTTGAAGAAATAAGCGATGGTTGATGAATTGGTAGTTTGCAGGGTGAAGGTCCCTGCAGGAAAAGCGGCCGGGGAAATCCCGGCCGCTTTGGATAGCGCCGGTGTCCCGTTCCGGCAGATCGGATGTGTCAATTGGCCGGATGGGTTTCCGTATCGGCCTGATGTCTTTTTCCGGACGGCCCATAACGGGGAGGAGCTTTTCCTGGAGTTCCGGGTAAGCGAACAAAGTGCCAGGGCTGTGACGGATACGGACCAGGGGCCGGTCTGGAAGGATTCCTGCGTGGAGTTTTTCGCCGCCATCCCCGGAGGAGAAGGAAATCCGGCCGGAGAGGCGTACTATAATTTCGAATGCAACTGTATCGGCCGGCTGCTTCTCCATCATGGGATCAAGGGAGACCGGAAACCCGCTCCCGAGGAAACGGTGCGTTCTGTCCGTCGCTGGTCATCCTTGGGAGACCGCCCCTTCGCGGAAAAGGGGCCGCTGTCCTGGAGCCTGGTGGAAATCATACCGGCCGGTGCCTTTTTCAAGGACCGGCCGGAAGGACTGGGCGGTATGCGGATGCGGGCGAATTTCTACAAGTGCGGCGACGACCTTGCCGTGCCCCATTTCCTGTCCTGGGCTCCGGTCAGGACAGCCAAGCCCGATTTCCATGTGCCGGCATTTTTCGGCCGGCTGGTTTTCGAACCGTAAAAGCCTCTATCGGAACAGCATCGGAGCCATCTGGTACAGGCAGCGGCGCCAGGTGAGGAATTCGTGTGCCGTTCCTTCCGAGACATATGCCTTGACAGGATAGCCGGCCGATTTCAGGGCCTGGGCCGCTTGACGGATCCGGTCCGGGTTTTCTTTGCTGCCGCAGCCGATGAAGATCCCCTGGACCCGTTTCGGATCCCCGATATCGTCGGGCATGTAGACGCCGCCGCTCAAAAGTCCCCAGTAGGCGAACATCTCCGGGCGGTCCAGCGTGATGTTGCGGGTCTCCATGCCGCCCATGGAAAGACCGGCCATGGCGCGGTGCGCCTTGTCCGCACGGGTGCGGAAATGGGAATCCACATAAGGGACGAGCTCGTCGCAGAGGACGGTTTCGAACTCCTTGTAATCAAACTGGCGGCCGGCGAGACGGGCTTCATTGGTCATGCCGTAGGTCATGACGATCAGGAAAGGCTCGATCTTCCCTTCCGCAATGAGGTTGTCCATGATCAGGTTCGCCTTGCCCTGGTTCCACCAGGCATATTCGTTCTCGCCCCATCCGTGCTGGAGGTACAGCACCGGGTATTCCTTGCTGCCGTTTTCATACTGGGGAGGTGTGTATACGAATGCCTTGCGGACCTGGGAGGTGCTTTCTGACCAGAAAAGGATCTGGTGGACCTGGCCGTGCGGGATGTTCTTCATGGCATAGAAGTCCGCATCGTGGGCCGGGATTTCAATCCCGCTTTCCCACCGGGTGGATCCGTAATAATTGTGGGTTCCCGGGTCATTGAATACCCCGCCGTCAATCGTCAGGTGGTAGTAATGGAAGCCTTCGTCCAGCGGAGCGGCGGTCGTTCCCGTCCAATATCCATCTTCTCCTTTCTGGAGAACGGTATTGCCCAGGTTGACGATGACGGATGAGGCCTCGGGTGCCTTGATCCGGAAGCGGGCGTATCCCTGGGAATTCACCATCGGATAGTCCTGCCCAAGCTGGTTGAGTTCGGACGGCTTGAAATCTTCCCTGACGGTGGCCGCATCCTGGGCCGCAGCAGGGAGTGCGCACCAGAGAAGGGCGCACAATCCGGTAAAAATCAATCTTTTCATGGGATAACAGGTATTGTTTGCACGAAGATAATCCATCGAAGGCAAAAAAGCAACAAAAATAATCGTATCTTTGTTAGGACTCTTTAACGGAATAAGATGAAACGTTTGATCCGATATGCCATAGTCGTCGTATCCGTCCTGGCCCTGTGCCTTCCGCTCGGCGCCGTTTTCAAGGAGAAGGACCTCCCCCGGACGCTGTCCGTCCTCCATTTTGAACTGCGGAACGCCTACCTCCAGCTGGAAAAAACCGCGGAAGGGGCGACCCGGAACGAGGTTGAGCAGCACAAGATGCTGGTCAAACTGATCGAGGATTGCAACGAACTTTCCCTGATGCTGTATTCCCAGCAGCAGGATTTCACCTTCGACTTGACCTATGCCCTGGAGGAGGTTACCGCCCAGTATCTGGAATTCAACGGGAACCGGATGCCTTATGACGACATCGTGAGCGATTTCGAGATCGAAATCGACCGGTATGAGAAACTGGTGCATACCCTGATGAACCTGCCTCCCTCGCTCAAGCAGCGTCCGGCGACGATCGTTTCGCTCATGGAACGGGACTCCACGGCGGCTTTTACGGACAGCCTGCTGGCCAATCCTTCTTTCGTGGATACGGAGGACAATCCGTTCCTGCTGGACGAGGCAGCCCAGATCGAGCGGGACAGTTGCCTGTTCTATGCCCAGAAGATCCTGGACCTGTACTGGGAATCGATGTTCCGGGTGGATGAGGACAACAGCTATTATACGGAGACGGACAGGCATCTGAAAGAAGCGTATAACTATGCGCAGGACCGGTACCGTCATGTGCAGAAGAAGATTTTCATTGACGGACAGGACAGTTTCCCGAAGATTTTCGCGCATTTCCGTTCCTATGCAGCCCAGGTGAAGAAAGACTGCACGGACAAGTACAGCATTTCTTCTCAGAAGAGCCGCATTGTCAGTGAATGGCGGGGGCCGATGGTGGTCGGTTTCACCCTGCTGGTCCTTTTCTATATCATCGTGGCGGTCATCCTGGCCAACCTGATGGTCCGTCTGCTGCTGAAGAAAGTGGCTTATTTCCACACACCGTATTTCAAGGACCACCAGATGATGTTCATCCTGCTGGCCGGCGTATTGATTTTCGGGATTACGATTACGGTGTTCAACCTGGCATCCTCCTCCAATTTCATGCATATGGCCCTGCCGCTGCTGGCTGAATTCGCCTGGCTGCTGGCCGCCATCTTCACGTCGATGCTGATCCGGCTCCGGGGGGCGGGTGCGCGCCATACCCTTGCCGGATATCTGCCGAGTATCGTGATGGGACTGCTGATTATTACGTTCCGTATCATTTTCATTCCCAACAGCCTGATCAACATGATTTTCCCGCCGGTATTGCTGGGCTTCTCCATCTGGCAGCTGTTTGAGAACCAGCGGCGCCGGGACCAGATTGAACAAACCGACCGGGGCTTCATGTGGGCGGCGTTCGCGGTGTTCTGCAGCGCGACCGTCCTGTCCTGGCTGGGCTACGTGATGATGGCCCTGCTGGTGATGATCTGGTGGATATTCCAGTTGACGGTGATCCAGACAATCCTGGCGGTATATTTCCTGATGACCCGTTATTACAACGGCCGTATTTCCCGCCGGCTCAAGGCATACCGAGAAAAGAATCCCGACCTTCCGGTACGCGGCAAAGGGTCCTTCATCGAAGTCTCATGGGCGTATGACCTGCTCCGGATGGTGATTGTTCCGGTGGCGGCTGTCTGGTCCCTTCCCGCCTGCATTTTCATGGCCGGGAAGGTGTTCGACCTTTCCCAGGTCATTCTGGAGTATTTCTACAAACCTTTCCTGAATGTCGACAAGGTAATCCACCTGTCCCTGTTCAAGGTCGTCGTGGTGGTCAGCCTGTATTATGTCTTCCGCTATCTGAATTATTCGCTGAAAGCGTTTTACCGGGTCTGGCAGACGCGCCGGGCGCTCAAGAAGATGGGAAGCGAGGCCCTGCGGGAATCTGCGATCAATTTCACCCTGTCGGACAATATCATCAGTCTGCTGTGCTGGGGACTTTTCGTCATCATTTCCTTCCTGCTCCTGAAGATCCCGACGTCCGCGATCACCATCATTTCGACCGGTCTCGCAACCGGTATCGGTTTCGCCCTCAAGGATGTGCTGAACAATTTCTTCTATGGGATCCAGCTGATGTCCGGCCGCCTGCGGGTGGGAGACGTGATTGAGTGTGACGGCATCCGCGGGACAGTGGACGCCATGAGTTACCAGAGCACGCAGATTGTCGCCAGTGACGGAGCTGTCATCGCTTTCCCGAACAGTACGCTGTTCAGCAAGAATTTCAAGAACCTGACCCGGAACCATTCCTATGAGCTGCTGAAGATTCCGGTAGGGGTCGCCTACGGTACCGATGTCGAAAAGGTACGTGCCCTCATCATCGATGCCCTGAAAGTCCTTCAGGTCAAGGATAAATACGGCCGGGAAGTCGTCGAGCCCAAGAGCGGGGTGACGGTCCGGTTCGACAGCTTCGGCGACAACAGCGTGAACCTGATCGTGTCGCAGTTCACGACCGTCGACACGCATTTCACATACGCGGCCCAGGCAAAGGAAATCATTTACAACACATTGACAAAGAACGGCATAGAGATTCCATTCCCGCAGCAGGACGTTTATATCCGACAGCTGCCGCAGCAGTAACACTTTTAACCCTTGTTTATATGCATGCTTTCAAGACCTTGGTAACCGTCCTTGTGGCGACGGTGAGCCTGTTCTCCTGCAGCCAGCAGGAGAAAACGCCCCAGCAGTTCATCTATGGTGAGGATCCTGCCCAATTCGGCGTCACGCCGGAGCGCATTGCAGCCCTCGATTCCGTTCTCCAGTCCTTCGTGGCGGACCGGAAAGTTCCCTGTGTGACGGCCTTTGTCGCCAAAGGCGGTCATGTCGTCTATGAGAAGTCCTTTGGTATCAAGAATCTGGAGACCGGCGCTCCGGCCCGGACGGATGACATCTATGTGCTTTTCTCCCAGACCAAAGCAATCGTAGCCGTCGCCCTGATGACCCTCTATGAGCAGGGACTGGTGGGAATTGAGGATCCGATTTCCAAGTGGATCCCCGGTTTCTCCGAGGAAGTCCTGACCGAGGTGAATGATGACGGAACGTATAAGACTGTTCCTGCAGACCGTCCGGTCAGGGTGGGGGACCTTCTCTGCCACTCATCCGGTTACATGGCTCCGCTCACCAATAAACTGGCCCGCCTGCAGGGTGAGGGAGGAATGCGCGGTGCTCCCCGTACGACCGTCGGCGCTTCCGTGGAAGCCAACAAGGTGCGTCCGCTCGGTTTCCAGCCGGGAACGGACTGGAATTACAACGTGGATATGGACGTGATCGCCTACCTGATTGAAATCGTGTCCGGAAAGACACTTCAGGAATATCTCAAGGAGGTCATCTTCACCCCGCTGGGTATGGACCATACCGCTTACTATTATGATGACCCGTCACTTCGCGACCGTATCGTCACGACATACAGCAAGGCTGACGGTGAGTTCGTGACGTCACCCTGGTCCAGCCTGGACAGTGTCTTCGAAGGTCCCAAGACGTATGCCGGCGGCACGTTCGGCCTCTATGGCCCGATCGAGGATTATGCCAAGTTCTGCCAGATGCTCATGAACGGAGGTGAATTCAACGGCCACCGGATCATCCACCCTGAGACCATCGCCCTCATGACGACCAACCGTCTCCCGGAAGTCAACAGCGGCGGCGAAGGGTTCCAGTTCGGCCTGGGTTTCGAACTCTTCGGAAACGATATCCGGAAGAATGTCCCCGCCATGTCTTCCCGCTGCTTCCGCTGGGGCGGAGCTGCCGGCACGGAATACCTGATGGATCCGGAAAACGACCTGGTGATCCTGTATTACATCAGCATGTGGGGCGCTACGCATACGTATGACGATTATCTGAAAGCCGCTTACGGCCTTTTCGGACTCTGATTTCTACCACATTATAAGGGATTTCGTCCCTTTTTCCCGGTGTTCGCCACTTTCTTTTGGCCGGTTTCGGGGCCTTTTCTACCTTCGAACCAACCCAAAGAAAGTTGGCTATGGAACAAGTCCTGCAGATTCCGGCCCGCATGCGGATTGACAATGCGGCCAACATCTATCCTGCTTCGCTGAGCAAGCGTTATGCTTCCTTGTACAGGATGAGCGTGACCTTGTGCGAGCCGGTTGATACGAATTGCCTCCAGCAGGCGCTCGAAACTGTATCCCTGCGCATCCCCACCTTCCGGTGCGGGCTGCGCAGCGGTGCTGTCTGGTGGCATCTCCGCCGTTTGCGGAAGACGCCGCTGGTCCGTTCCCTGGTACCGTTGAACCAAGTGCATTTCATGGATAACGGTGGTTTCCTCTACCGGGTCAGTCCGGATGGATGCCGCATTGTCCTGGATGTTTTCCATGCGCTGGCCGATGGCGGCGGAGCCCAGGTTTTCCTGTTGACCCTGACCGGGGAGTATCTCCGTCTCCGGTACGGGATTACAATATCCTATGGAGGAAAAGTATGGGATCCCGCCTGCGAGCCTTCCCCAGAAGAGATCGAGGACAGTTTCAAGACGATTTTTTCAGGCAGGAGCGGAGAACTGGAGAAAAACGACCGGGCTTACCACCTGAAAGGAAAGAAGCTGCCCTTTGCCGGGTTGCGGGATGTCCGGGTGGTGATGTCTCTCCCGGAGGTGAAGGAAACCTGCCGGAAGCTGGATTGTTCGGTGACGGATCTCCTGACATCCCTAATGCTGCAGGCACTGCAGGAAGTCCATGGGCGGGATGATGGGAAACGGAAGGCGGACGTGCTGAAAGTCAGTGTTCCGGTTGATCTGCGTCCGATGTATGGCTGCCGGACGGTCCGGAATTTCTCATCGTATGTCAATCTCGGGTTCGATGCCGGGGAAAAAGGATACCATTCCCTTCCGGAGCTGGTCCGCAAGATACAGAAGCAGAAAGGGGAGATGCTGGCCCTCAGGAACCTGGAACCGAAAATCGCCGCCAACGTCGAGCTGGAAGAGAATATTGCCGTACGGTGCCTGCCCCTTTTCATCAAACGCCCGGTCATCGATCTGATCAACCGCCATCATGGAGATGTCTATTGTTCACACACCCTCTCCAACCTCGGACTGGTGCAGCTGCCGCAATCGATGCGCCCGTATGTAAAGGAGATGGATTTCGTCCTGGGACGGCAGCGTGGAAACAGCGGAGCCGCCTCCTGCGTCGGTTATGACGGGAAGCTTTTCCTGCATTTCTCCCGTAAGATCACAGGCGATGAGTTTGAACGGTGTTTTCTGAAAAGACTGGCCGCCTTGGAGATTCCCTTCGAGACGGCCGACCATATCCTGGCCTGAGTCTTATTGCATGTTCCGGAGCCGGACGTCGATGCCCGGAAGCTGATCCGGAATCGGCGTCAGGTCGGTATTGCTGGAATGGTAGGGGATCAGCACCTTGGGCGCGATGATCCTGGCGGCAGCCACGCACTGCTCCACTGTCATGGTGTAGGGCTGATTGACCGGGAGGAAAGCGACGTCAATATCCTTGAGATCAGCCATTTCCGGAACATCTTCCGTATCGCCTGCGACATAGATGCGAAGACCGTCAATCGTCAGTACGTAGCCGTTTCCATTCCCTTTCGGATGGAATTTCTCCCGTCCGGGCGTGGTGTTATACGCAGGAACAGCTTCCAGCCGGATGCCCTCGGGCAGGTCGCGGACCTCACCGTTACCGATGACTTCACCGCGCCCGATCTGGTTGCGGCTGGTCTGGTTGAGGATCAGGAGGGTGCCTTCCCGGGAGAGCGTGGCCAGTGTCGCATCATCCAGGTGGTCACCATGCTCGTGGGTGACCAGGAGGACATCGGCCTTGGGGAATTCGACGGCGTAGTCCGTCGGTTTCCCGAGACCGGCGACGGGATCCACATGGAGGGTGAGGCCGCGGTAGGCCAATGCCAGGGACCCGTGCTTGACCAGGGTAATGTCCACCCGTTCCCCGCTGTCCGTGAGGAAGGTTTCGACGTCATATTTGGTGACGGGCATGCCGGATTCCGTCCAGGCGAGATATCCGCCCAACAGGTTGAAAACGCTGAAGCCGGCCTTGGAGAGTTCCTTGGAAGCGGATGCGCTGCGGCGGCCGCTCCGGCAGTACAGGTATACCGGACGGGTCGCATCGAGGCGTTCCCGTGCCTGGGAGAGGAAGGCGCCGCCGTTCCAGTCGATATTGACGGCTCCGGGAATCCGGCCTTCTGCAAACTCTTCGGGTGTCCGTACGTCCACTAGCTGGACATAGGGCTGGAGTGCTTCTGCAAACTGGTTGACATCCAGGTCATTGTAGGCCTTGCAAGAGAACAGGCCGAAAAGGGAAAGTGCCATGAAGAGGGTGAAAATCTTGTTCATACTTGTGTCGGTTGAATAGACAAATGTACACTTTTTTTGTAAATTTGTGAAAATACTGCCTATGCTGCCGCCGACTTTCATTGCCATCGACTTGAAATCGTTCTACGCCTCCGTCGAGTGCGTAGACCGGGGGCTGGATCCATTGACAGCCCGGCTCGTCGTGGCGGATCCCACGCGGACGGACAAGACGATCTGCCTGGCGGTATCCCCGGCCCTGAAGGCGTACGGCATTCCAGGACGCGCCCGCCTGTTCGAGGTGAACCGGCGTGTCCGGGAAATCAACCGGGGAATCCGGGAACCTTCCCGGAAACTGGATTTCATCGTTGCTCCGCCCCGGATGGCCCACTACATGGAGGTCAGCAGCCGGGTGTATGCCGTCTATCTCAAGTATGTCGCTCCGGAAGACATCCACGTTTATTCCATCGATGAGGTGTTCATGGATGTTACCCGTTACCTGCCGCTGTATGGGCTGGATGCGCATGACCTGGCGATGAAGATGGTCCGGGATGTGCTGGAGACGACCGGCATTACCGCGACGGCGGGAATCGGCACCAACCTGTATCTGGCCAAGATCGCGATGGATATCGAAGCCAAACACTCCCCGGCAGACAAGGATGGGGTTCGGGTAGCTTCCCTGGATGAGATGACCTACCGGCAGAAATATTGGAGCCATCGTCCGCTGACGGATTTCTGGCGGGTCGGGCGGGGAATCGCCGCCCGCCTGGAGGCGAACGGGATGTATACGATGGGGGATGTGGCGCGCTGTTCCGTGCGGAATGAGGCGGTGCTGTACCGCCTGTTCGGTGTCAATGCGGAACTGCTCATCGACCATGCCTGGGGATGGGAGCCATGTACGATGGCCGCCATCAAGGCATACCGCCCGTCTGCCAACAGTCTCAGCAGCGGGCAGGTGCTGCAGAGCCCGTATGATTTTGCCAAGGCGGCCATCATTGTCCGGGAGATGACGGACTTGCTGGTGCTGGACCTGGTGGAAAAACGCCTGGTGACCGACCAGATGGTCCTTCACGTCGGCTACGACATGGAAAGCGACCTGGAAGCATATGGAGGGCCCGTCTCGGAAGATTATTACGGACGCAAAGTCCCGAAACCTGCGCACGGCTCCGTGAATCTCGGACGCCAGACTTCATCGACCCGGCTTATCGTGGATGCCGTCATGGATCTGTATGACCGTATCGTGGACCGGCGCCTTCTGGTGCGCAGGATTTACGTCGTGGCCAACCACGTTGTGGATGAGTCCCGGACAGACGGGGTTCAGTTGAACCTTTTCGAAGAAATGCAGGACGATACCCGGGAGCGGAGCCGGCAGGAGGCTATTCTGGCGATCCGCCGCAGATTCGGGAAGAATGCCATCCTGCACGGCATCGATTTCGAAGACGGGGCGACGACCCGGGAGAGGAACAACCAGATCGGAGGACATAAGGCATGAATTACGACGACATCATCGGCTTGCCGCACCCCACCTCGAAAGTCCATCCGCGGATGCCTATGGCGGACCGGGCAGCCCAGTTCTCACCCTTCGCTGCGCTGACCGGTTTCGAGGCCGTTATCGAGGAAACGGCCCGTACGGAAGCCCTGAAATGGGAACCGGATGACGAGGCCTGGGTGGAATCTCCTTGAAGCGGGGAGGCTTTACTCCATCAGTTTCTTGTACTTGAACCGCTTGGGCTCGACATTCCCTAGGCGGGCTTTCTTGTTTTCTTCGTATTCAGCGTAATTGCCTTCAAAGAAAACAACCTGCCCGTCGCCTTCATAGGCGAGGATGTGGGTGGCGATGCGGTCCAGGAACCAGCGGTCATGGCTCACGACGACGGCACAGCCGGCGAAGGAATCCAGACCTTCCTCTAGAGCCCGTATGGTGTTCACGTCCACGTCGTTGGTCGGCTCGTCCAGGAGAAGGACATTGCCCTCGTCCTTGAGTGTCAGGGCCAGGTGCAGGCGGTTCCGTTCGCCGCCGGAAAGGATTCCGCAGCGTTTCTCCTGGTCGGATCCGCTGAAATTGAAGCGGGATACCCAGGCACGGGCATTGATGTCCCGGTTGCCGAGGCGGATCCATTCAGAATTGCCTGCGATGGTTTCATAGACGGTTTTGTCCGGATCGATGGAACGGTGCTGCTGGTCCACGTAGGCGATCTTGACGGTTTCGCCGATTTCGATTTCGCCATGGTCCGGCTTCTCGATGCCCATGATGAGGCGGAAGAGCGTCGTTTTCCCGGCTCCGTTCGGCCCGATGACGCCCACAATACCGGCAGGCGGAAGCTCGAAGCTCAGGTGCTCGAACAGCAGTTTGCCGTCATAGGCCTTGGAGACGTCATGGAAGCGGATGACTTTGTTGCCCAGATGCGGTCCGTTGGGGATGTAGATCTCCAGGTTGGCTTCTTTCTGCTTTGCATCCGCGGACGCCAGTTTTTCATACGCGCCGAGTCGCGCCTTCTGCTTGGCCTGGCGGGCCTTGGGGGCCATGCGGACCCATTCCAGTTCCCGTTCGAGGGTTTTCCGCCGCTTGGATTCCTGCTTCTCCTCCATGGCCAGTCGCCGGGTTTTCTGGTCCAGCCAGGAAGAGTAGTTTCCTTTCCAGGGAATCCCTTCCCCGCGGTCCAGTTCCAGGATCCAGCCGGCGACGTTGTCCAGGAAATAGCGGTCATGGGTGACGGCGATCACCGTTCCCTTGTACTGCTGGAGATGCGCTTCCAGCCACTGGATGCTTTCGGTGTCGAGATGGTTCGTGGGCTCGTCCAGCAGGAGGACGTCCGGCTGCTGGAGCAGGAGGCGGCACAAGGCCACCCGGCGCCGTTCCCCTCCGGAGAGGAACTTGATTTTCTGCTCGGACGGCGGGCATTGGAGTGCGTCCATGGCCCGTTCCAGCTTGGCATCGATTTCCCAGCCGTCCAGATGCTCGATTTTCTCGGTCAGTTCACCCTGGCGTTCGATTAGGCGGTTCATCTCGTCGTCATCCAGCGGCTCCATGAATTTCATGGAGATTTCGTTGTATTCGTTCAGGACATCCATGACGTCCTGAACCCCTTCCTGGACGACTTCCAGGACGGTCTTTTCCGGATCCATTTCCGGCTCCTGGGCCAGATACCCGACGGAGTAGCCCGGTGCCCAGACCACTTCACCCTTGTAGGCGGTTTCTACGCCCGCAATGATTTTGAGGAGGGTGGACTTTCCGGAACCGTTCAGGCCGATGATGCCGATCTTGGCCCCGTAAAAGAAGGATAGGTAGATATCTTTGAGGATGACTTTGTTGTTGTGCGGGAGGACCTTGCCCACCCCGTTCATCGAGAAAATAATCTTTTCGTCAGCCATGGCATGTGGTTTTTGCAAAAATAATCATAATCCCGGTGAGTTGCAAACAGCACCTCTCCGAAGGTCCCGGTTTGCGGATAATTCAGTATCTTTGTATCCAAACATCCTTTTATTCCATGAAGAGTCTTTTTTTGAAACAGGGACTGCTGATGGCCTGCCTTCTGGGAACGCTTGCCCTGTGTGCGGGATGCCGGGAGGCCCCGCGGACACAAGTCGCCGTGAATCCGCTGACGTATACCGATATCCCGGATAATGACGTCATCCGGGTAGGGGAGGATTACTATATGGTTTCGACGACCATGTATTTCTGTCCCGGCGCCCCTGTCATGCATTCCCGGGACCTGGTCCATTGGGAAATCGTAAGTTACATCTACGATGTGCTGGAGGATGATGACGTGTACAATTTACGGGACGGGAAGAACGCGTATGGGAAAGGACAATGGGCGACCTCCCTGCGGTATCATGAGGGGGTCTTCTATGCGCTGTTTGTCGCCAATGACCAGCATCGCTCCTATCTGTACCGGACCCGGGACATCGTGAACGGGCCGTGGGAGCGGACGGTCTTCGATGACTGGTTCTTCCATGATCCGTCGCTGCTGTTCGAGGACGGCCGGCTCTGGGTCGTCTGGGGGAACGGAGAACTCCGCCTCCTGGAACTGGAGCCTGACGGTACCGGTGTGAAGGACGGGGCTGAACCGCAAGTTATCATATCCGCTCCGGCCGAAGGATGGGGCCTGCGGGCGGAGGGCGCTCATTTCTACCATATCGGGGACTATTATTATGTGCTGGAAATCGACTGGCCGCAGGGGAAGCCCCGTACCGCGACGGTCTGGCGGAGTCGGGAGATAACCGGTCCTTATGAGTCAAAAGTGGTTCTGCAGGGGACCTTGGGAGGACGTGCGGACGGCATTGCACAGGGACCGATCGTAGATACGCCTTCCGGGGACTGGTATGCCATCCAGTTCCAGGATCACGGTGCCGTCGGCCGGATTCCGACCATCCAGCGGGTGACCTGGGAGGACGGCTGGCCCGTGATGGGAGACGGGGGAGTACCGGAAGAAACGGTGACGGTGAATCTTCCCCCTTCCGGGAGCGATTATGTCTGGGACAGCGACGAATTCGATGGGAATAGCCTGGCCCTGGTCTGGCAGTGGAACCACAAGGCTCCTTCCGACTGGTCCCTGGCGGAGCGTCCGGGTTGGCTGCGGCTCCATGCCCATTCCGCTTCCGGCATCGCCGATGCACGGGGAACGCTGACCCAGCGCACCGTCGGGCCGCGCTGTGTGAGCGAGGTCCTGCTGGATGCTTCCGCCCTCACGCCTGGGGACCAGGCCGGCCTGTGCGCTTTCCAGAGCGGCAGTGCCCGTATCGGTGTGGAATGCCGGGAAGACGGGATCCGTGACATTGTCATCCGCGAAAAGGAGGAGATCGTGTACCGTACTCCTCTGGAAGGGAACCGGGTCCGTCTCCGTATCCGATATGTCTTTACGCCCCAGGAGTATGGGGAAACGTCCGATACGGCTTTTTTCGGCTGGACGGTAGACGGGGAAAACTGGACGGAACCGGATTATTGCCTCCAGATGCGCTATACCCTGGATTATTTTACCGGATACAGAAGTGCCTTGTACTGTTTCAATACGGAGGGTGACGGCGGTGCCGCTGATTTCGATTACTTCCACCAGGCAGTTTATTGATATCCAACCAGCTTCCCCTTTTGTTAAGGAGAAGAGGTCGACCCAAAATGACATGAACCCCGAAAGTTAGACAAAAAACTTTCGGGGTTTTGTTATGAAACACAAGTATGAACAGTTGCTGCATTACATGCATTTAATGGAGGAAGGGTATAGTGCATGGAGTATTCACCGCCGGTACGGTATTAATAA
>JAGAHD010000137.1 GCA_017627255.1 Bacteroidales bacterium
ATTCCATCGTCCTGACTCAATGTGTTTTCGAAGGTATCCGCAGCGACGCGGTCAGGATCATCGGAACCGGACATGTCCGTATTCAGGGCTGCCACTTCGAGAAGTGTTATCGGAAGGGCGTCTTTGCGGATTATCGTTCCGAAGACGTCCGGATTGTGTCCAACCGGTTCCATGACCATGGGCTTGCCTTGTCAACGGCTCCGGCAGTCCATTGCCAATGCCGGGGATTCCTGATTTCGGATAACCTGTTCGAGGACTTCAGTTATTCCGCCATCGGCTTGGGAACGCATTACATGGAGTCGGACCGTCCCTATGCCGAGGGAATCGTCGAGCGGAATGAAATCTGCCAGACGGAGGCGTTCCGGAAGCCGCCGATGCGTGTCCTGGTTGATTCCGGTGCCATTTATGTGTGGACGCAGAACCGGAATGTCATCATTCGGGAAAACTACATCCATGATATCTCCGGGCCTCATGGCAACCGGGGAATCCTCTGTGATGACGGGGCCGTGAATGTTTCCATCCATGACAATCTGATCCGGAACATCGACCATCACTCATATTGCATCGACCTGAGGCGCAACTATTCCGTGGAGAGAAGCAGGATCAGTCATATCCGGCGTGTGAATGTCGGAAACAGGATGTGGGGGAACTGGGTGGACGGCCGTGTCCGGTTTCATATCCGGAAGAACGATCCCCGTTCTTTCCGAAAACCCAATGTCCATCTGGAACCTGGTCTTGACCGGGATGATGTTTACGGTCGCTGGCTGGCCAGCTTGGAAAAGAAATGAGAGTCCTTTTTGTTACGTATCACTTTCTGCACGGGAACGGGGGCGGCGTATATGCCTCCCGGGGCTATGTCAATGCGTTTGCGGCCTTGGCTGAGTCCATGAGCCTTCTCTGTCCTGTGAAAGGGAATGCGGCCCCGGAGGGGATCGATCCTTCGGTGCGGGTGATTCCTGTACGTTATGAGAAACCTCGTTTCCTGAAATTCCTGGATCTTCTTGCCGGAAGGCTCCACCGTTATTACGGGGTGTTCGACGAGGTGCTTGCCTCGGACCGTTTTGATACGGTGGTATTCGATGCCTGCTATGCATCCTTCGGCCTGATCGGAAAGGCGCAGGCTGCCGGTTGCAGGGTCATCACCATCCATCACAATTACCAGTGTGACTATGTACGGGCGAATTATACATTCCCCGTCCGCCATCCCATGCTTTTCTGGACTCGCATCTGCGAAGGCCAGGCCGTCCGTCGCAGCAGCTTGAATCTGGTCTTGACCGAAGAGGACAGGCGTAAACTGCTTCGGCAGTACGGTGAATCGGCTGACATCCGGGTTATCGGTGTTTTCGAATATCGTTCACGGCCCTGGGACGGAGACTCCCTGACAACCGTGACCGCCCCTGTATTTGTAATCACCGGCAATTTGAGCATGCGGCAGACCGAGATCCCGCTTTTGGAATGGATGGATTCCTGCCTGCCGGTCCTGTTGGAAGAAGTCCCTTCCGCCAAGGTCCTGGTTGCCGGAAGGGACCCCTCCGAGCGGCTTTCCGCCCGATGCCGTGCCTGTGGAATCGAACTGATACCTTCCCCCAGGGACATGCAGGAAATCCTCTCCCGGGGTAGCTGCTATATCTGTCCCGCCTCCGTGGGTGGCGGATTGAAACTCCGGGTCATGGACGGACTCCGCTGCGGCATGCCGGTCTTGGCCCATGTCGCCGCCACCCGTGGCTATGAGCGTTTCATGGACCTCGCCGTCTTCAGCTATACGGATGCCGAATCGTTCAGAAAAGCCCTCCGCCGCCTGGAAAACCTAGCGCCCGGACGGCAGTATGCACTGGACCTGTACAGACAAGTCTTCTCCTTTGAGTCCGGTGTGGAGAGACTTCGCAACATGCTATGAACCTGTTCATTCGAACACGCATCGCCCCCTATCGGGTGGATTTCTACAATGCCCTGCACACGCGGT
The DNA here is from genome assembly GCA_017627255.1 of Bacteroidales bacterium. GTDB lineage: Bacteria > Bacteroidota > Bacteroidia > Bacteroidales > UBA932 > Cryptobacteroides. Next base: position 1,964 of record JAGAHD010000137.1, read on the forward strand.
TGGGCATGCGGATGTGCTTTTATCACCGGCAAGGGAAAGACCAGTCCTTCGACCTGGATGACCTGGAGCGCA
>JAGAHD010000138.1 GCA_017627255.1 Bacteroidales bacterium
CCGTCCAGCAGCTCCCGGACGATTTGTTCCTGGGTCTTCCCTTCATCGTAGCGGACGAAATAGGCGTCATACGTCTTCCGGTATGCCTCGTTGGAAAAGGATATCCGGTCTTCCGAAAAAGCCGAATCAATGAACTCGGCGACGGTCTGCGCCCCTTCCGGTACGTAGAATTCGGAATCCGATTCAAATTCCAGCGGCGTGCAGCCGTCCGTCAGGATGAAAGACAGGAGCTCCTTTTCGGAAGGAGCGAGGACGGGATCCGTCTCCAGCGCACGGAGTCCGGTCGGAGCGGAAACGGCCGCCGATACGGGAGCCGTCTCATCCGCAGGATGCTCTTCCCGATACCGTCGCCGGGCCTCTTCCCGTTCAGACTGGCTCCGGGCCTCGGAGGCAGCCTTCTCCCGCGTCCGGCGGATCCTCTCGAACAGGATCTCCGGTTCGATCTGGAACTTGCGCGCAATGGTATCCACATACACCGATCGTTTGACCGCATCGGGGATATCGGCCACCGTATCAGCGATTTCATTGATGCACTCCGCCCGCTTCAGCGGATCGTTCCCCGCCTCGGAAAGGCGCAGGTCAGTCTTGAATGTGATGCCGTCCTGCTCATGGCTGTCCAGATAGGAACGGACTTCCTCCAGGGTATGCTTCCGGGAGAAGGAATCGGGGTCGTCCCCGTCGGGCAGGAAGACCACCCGGGGGTTCATCCCCTCCTTGAGAATCAGGCTGATGGCCCGGACAGCGGCTTTCAGGCCGGCGTCGTCCCCGTCATACAGGATGGTGACATTCCCGGTAAAGCGCTTGATCAGACGCACCTGCTCCTCGGTCAGGGACGTTCCGCACGAGGCCACCACATGGGTCAGGCCGAGCTGGTGCATGGACAGCACGTCCAGATACCCCTCCGTCAGGTAACACTTGTCCTGCCGGGTGATTTCGGTCTTGGCGAAATACAAGGCATACAGCGTCCTGTTCTTCACATAAATCTCCGATTCCCTGGAGTTGACGTATTTCGCCACCGTCTTGTCGGTCAACAGGGTACGGCCTCCGAACGCGACGACGCGACCGCTCACCGAATGGATAGGAAACATGACCCGGTCATAGAACCGGTCGTGCAGCGAGCCATCGTCCCACTGGGCGCACAATCCCGTTTCCGTAAGGTATTCCGCCTTGTAGCCCGCCGCTCGTGCCGCCTCGGTAAAGGCACTTTTCGAACGGGGAGCCCATCCCAGGCCGTACTTGGCGATCGTTTCGTCCTCCAGTCCGCGGGAATGGAAATACTGGAGACCGACAGACCGGCCTTCTTCGGTCGAAAGCTGGTCCTTGTAAAACTGGAAGGCGAACTCGGAGGCGGCGAGCAGGCTTTCGTTGCGCTGGCGCGCGGCCATCTCCTCCACCGTCTCTTCTTTCTCCTTGACTTCGATATGGTATTTACGGGCGAGATACTTGAGCGCCTCCGTGTATGTAAGCCGCTCATATTCCATCAGGAAACCGACGGAAGTGCCCACTTTCCCGCATCCGAAGCATTTGTAGATTCCCCGACTGGGTTCCACATGGAAGGACGGCGTTTTCTCGTTATGGAACGGACAGCACGCCCAATAGCTGCTTCCGCGGCGCTTGAGCGTGACGAAATCACCCACAACATCCTCGATGCGGGCCGTATCCAAAATGAGGTTGACTGTCTCCTGGGGTATCATTCTTTCTCGAATTCCACTTCCTTGGCACCGGAAAGGTCCGTAACCTTGATCCGGCCTTCTTCCGGACGGGTAGACTCTTCCTTCTGGACGGTCGGTCCGGAAGCCTGCTTCCGGGAGGCCTTCGATGCGGTCAGCGCCTTGACCCGGTAATACAAGTCACGGCCGTACCAGAGGATGGCCAACACTCCCACGATCGTCCCCAGAAACCCCGTACGGGCGATAAGGAGGCAGCCCACCAGGACAAAGAGCACGTCCTTGACCAGGATCCATTTACTGTCTGTATTGCTGAAAAAAGGCATATTTCCAAACTGTTATCGTAGAGTTTGCAAATATACGAAAAAGGAAGAAACCTTCCAACAGAGAGGTCGGGGCAGCCCCCTTCGTCAGTTCGCCACCTCGCAGAGGAACTTGATGCGGACGAGGCGGATTTCCAGATCCTCGTAATCCCCGCCCAGCGCCTTCAACGCCTCTTCCAGGGAATCCGAGGACGCCTCTTCACGGAACCAGTCATAGATTTCCTCCACCACTTCCTCGTCCAGGTTCCGCTCAATGTAGTAATTGAGGTCCAGGCGGGTACCTGTGGCGACAATCGCCTCGATTTCCGAGAGCAGGTCATTCATGTCCAGCCCCTTGGCGGCGGCGATATCGTCCAGTCCCAGCTTGCGGTCAATGCTCTGGATGATGTATACCTTGTTGCCGGAACGCGGCGCCACGGATTTGACCACGAAATCGTCCGGCCGTACAATGTCGTTCTCCTCCACATACCGGGCGATCAGTTCCAGGAAGGGCCTGCCGTACTTGCGGGCCTTGCCTTCTCCCACTCCCTGGCAGCCCCGGAGTTCCTCGACGGTCAGGGGGTACAGGATGGACATGTCCTCCAGTGAAGGGTCTGAGAACAGGATCCAAGGCTGGAGGTGCCGTTTCTGGGCTTCATCCTTCCGCAGGTCCTTGAGCATGGAAAGGAGGATCTGGTCGCCTCCCCCTCCGCCCCGGGCGGCCGCCATGTCTTCGTCATCCTCCTCATCCCCTTCCGAGAACGTGCGGTCCTCCACCAGCATCAGCGGTTCGGGATGGAGATAGAACTCCAACCCGGCATCCGTCGCGCGTATCAAGCCGTAGTTCTCGATGTCCTTGTCCAGGAAATGGAGCACAAGTCCCTGATGGATAATGGCAGACCAGAAACGGACGTCATGGTCCTTTCCCGCTCCGAAGAGCTCCAGTTCGTCATGGTGATAGGATTTGATCATGGCGTTCGGGACACCCGCAAGAATGCCGGCCAGATGCTCGATCTTGAAATGCTCGGGCAGGGTGTCGATCAGTTCGATGACCATCGACATCTCCTCCTGCGCGTCGAAACGAGTCTTGGGATGGAGACAGTTGTCACAGCAGCCGCAGTTGTCCTCAAGATAATCTTCGCCGAAATAATTGAGAAGCAACTTCCTGCGGCACTGGCTCGATTCTGCGTAAGCCACGGTTTCCCCCAGCAGCTGGCGGCCGATCTCCTGTTCGGCGACCGGCTTCCCCTGCATGAACTTCTCCAGTTTCTGGATGTCCTTGTAGCTGTAATACGTGATGCAGATGCCTTCCTGCCCGTCACGGCCGGCCCGGCCGGTCTCCTGGTAATACCCCTCGATGCTCTTGGGAATGTCATAATGAATGACGAACCGGACGTCCGGCTTGTCAATGCCCATGCCGAAGGCGATGGTGGCCACAATCACCTGGATATCCTCCATAAGGAACCGGTCCTGGTTCTCGGCACGGGTCCGCGCATCGAGTCCGGCGTGGTATGGCAGTGCACGGATACCGTTGATGGACAGAAGCTGGGCGAGTTCCTCCACCTTCTTGCGGCTCAGGCAATAGATGATGCCCGACTTCCCTGCATGGGCACGGATGAAACGAATGATGTCCTTCTCGGGCTCCACCTTGTCCCGGATCTCATAGTAGAGGTTCGGCCGGTTGAAAGAGGATTTGAAGACGGTCGCATCCTGGATGCGCAGGTTCTTCAGGATGTCGCTCTGCACCTTCGGGGTCGCCGTCGCGGTAAGGGCAATCACGGGAGCGGGCTGGATCTGGTCGATGATCGAGCGGATCTTCCGGTACTCGGGCCGGAAATCATGGCCCCATTCCGAGATGCAGTGCGCCTCATCGACCGCATAGAAGGAAATATGGATTTCCTTCAGGAGGGAGATATTCTCTTCCTTGGTCAGGGATTCGGGAGCCACGTACAGCAGCTTGGTCACGCCCCGGAGCAGGTCCTCGCGCACTTCCGCGATCTGGGTCCGGCTCAGCGAGGAATTCAGGAAATGGGCGATGCCGTCATCAGACTCGACGAATCCGCGGATCGCATCCACCTGGTTCTTCATCAAGGCGATGAGCGGGGAGATGACGATGGCCGTCCCATCCATGACGAGGGCGGGGAGCTGGTAACACAAGGATTTCCCGCCTCCGGTAGGCATCAGGACAAACGCGTTTCCCCCGTCCACCAGATGCCGGATCACCTTTTCCTGGTCCGATTTGAACGAGTCGAAACCGAAAAACTGCTTCAACTTGCTCTGGAGAATAGAAGAATCAATGGCCATAGTCCGTTAGATTTTGGTCCAATATAAGGAAATAATGTTACAATTCCAAATCGACATCCCGGAAAAATGGACCTTACAGGCATGGGAAATGGGTTATTTTCTTAATAATCGCAAACTCAAGAAATAAATGCGGCTTTTTTGAGAAAAATGCATTATTTTTGCAAGATGTCCGCACGAAAGATTACGGACCAAGACAAGACAATACATTAAAAACTTTAATTTTATGAAACTTACTCACATGATCGCCATCGCGTCCGCCGCCGTGCTGACCGTGGCCTGCGGTACGACCGCCGTCGAGGGCAGCAAGGAAGTGCAGGCCCTCCTTCCTTCCAAGAGCCAGGTGGATTCCGCCAGCTACCTGATCGGTGTCCAGTTCGGATCCTGGATCAAGGGCAGCAACTTCGGTGACCTCAACATGAACGAGATCGTCAAGGGCATCCAGGACTGGCAGAAAGCCGACGGTACCCCGTCCGACTCCAACTTCTTCAAGCAGTTCAAAGTGGACCCCAACATGATGAACCAGGTGCTTGACAGCTACATGCAGAAGAGAAGCGCCTACACCGGCGCCCTCAACACGGAGAAAGGCGAGAAATACATCGCCAACTTCCTCAATGAAGAAGGCGCCCAGAAGACCGAAAGCGGTCTGGCCTATAAGGTGATCGAGGCCGGCAACAACGTGAAGGCCACTTCCGACAAGGACACTGTCTGGGTCAATTACAAGGGTACGCTCCTTGACGGCACCGTATTCGACCAGAACGACAACATCAACTTCACGCTCAACCGCGTCATCCGCGGATGGACCGAGGGTATGAAACTCGTCGGTGAAGGCGGAAAGGTCCAGCTCGTGATTCCCGGCGAACTCGCTTACGGCGAGCGCGGTACCCGTGGCATTGAGCCGAACTCCACCCTGGTTTTCGACGTTGACCTGCTCAAGGTCGGCAAGTATGTCGAACCGGTCGAGGAACCCAAGAAGAAATAAGTCATGGCACTCGAAATCGAAGGAACCCTCCAGCAGAAGCTTCCCGTCGCTTCCGGGACCTCCGCCCGCGGCCCCTGGGCCAAGCAGGAGTTCATCCTGGAATATCCCGACGGAAACTTCTCCGCCAAGGCATGCTTCACGGCATGGGGACAGGACAAGGTTCAGGAACTGGCCAAGTATCAGGTGGGCGACCGCATCAAGGTCTCCTTCAACCTGAAGAGCCGTGAATACAACGGCCGCTGGTACAACGACCTCCAGATCTGGAAGATCGCTCCTGTGGGCGCCCAGCCGGCCAAGAAGGAAGCGCCTGATTTCCAACAGGCTCCGGCACCCTCCTTCGAGGACATGCCTGCCGATTCCGGTGCGGAAGACCTTCCGTTCTAGAGGCGGCATCCACAAAAAAGAGGCTGAGTCAGCCTCTTTTTTTTGTAGGGAGGGAGCATGCCTGCCCGGAAACAACCCCGGTTCAGCCGGCAGATGCTGTCACGGCTTTTTGGAAATCTTCTTCATCCAGACCGAGGATCGGGAGCAGCGTCGGCAGGAAGTCCGCATAAGTACGGATAAAAACGGACATGGGTGCATTCTCTTCAACAATGACGAAATCGAGGGTAAACGAGCAGGGGTAGAATACACCGCTTTCAATGGAAGACATGACGGGAATTTCCACGTTTTCCGCCTCGCCGATGATGGTAACTACGGGACGTTCATCGAGCCTTTTCCACTGAAGGCTTTCCATTCTTTCAGTAGCTTCTGCCGAAAGGTGGAATCCGATATCGTAGGCCTGGCTTGAATTGATCTTCAGCGGATGGGCAGAAATGATTCGCATCTCCGAAGCGAGCAGATAGCGTTCCGGAAGGTCTTCCTCAAGAGTATTCTTGTGACATGCCATGACAAGCACGCCCACGGCCAGCAGGGATATGACTGAAAAATAAATGCGTTTCATAATGTATTGTCTCTGATACGGTTATTCAAGAGAATCCTCGTCCATGCCCAGGATCGGGAGCAAGGTGGGGAGAGCGGCTTTGCTTGATTTGATCATGGCATAGCCCGGAGAATTCCTTTCCCTGAGGGATCCATATGTTATGAAGGTGCAGGGGGTGAAAACGGTCATCCGAAAAGTGGAAATGGTTGGCATTTCCATCTGTTCCGTCGCACCGACAAGCGTCAATGTAACGCTGCCGTCCGGTTTTCCGAGCCCGTAACCGTCAAGCCTTTTGGCGGCCTCGACAGCTATTTCTATTTCGAACCAATATTCCTTACTGACTTTCCGGGCGTTAAGGACCGTGATTTCAGAAGAAAGCAGGTAACGGTCTTGTACCACGTTCTCTTTTTCGCAACAAACGAGCAGTCCTAACGTGACGGCGAGGCATGAAAGTGAAGATAATAATCGCTTCATTGAGAGATTCGTTATTGTTTGTGAAAAGAGGGATTCATCGACTGGGCTCATCCATGTAAGTAAGGTAGGCTTCGGCTAATCGAATGAAATTCCCCATGCTAGTTGGAAGAATCTTCATTCCCTCTTTATATCGTAGATAAGCAATCCTTTTTAAGTCTTTGAGCGATTCAGGGAAGATCTCATCTAAAAGATAGCCTGCTCTTATTTCTTGTAATAATAATTGTTCGATTACCAATAGGATGGATGCATTTTGGTTTTTAAGGCAGAATGCTTTGAGGTCGCGAAATGAATCATCATTCATCCAAAAATCCGGATTACTATGTATTAAAGAGTTAGGAGAAAGGCAGAAACTCTCCCATTTATCGTAATAATTGTTAAAAGCATCTCTTGTTTCTTTTGTGACAACACATTTGATTTGCTTAATCAGCAGTTCTTTGCTTTTTTCGGAAAAAGACTTCTCTTCAGAGATGTAGGATGTAACCGATAAACTGGGATTATGCTCATAATAGTAAGAAATCTGACCATATTTGTCAGGATCATTTAGGGGACCTTCCAAGGCATCCTTTTCGTGGAATATTCGGGGTAGATAACCGATTTTACTTTCCCAATCGTAACCGTGAGGATAATTGGTCCGTGCATTCTTCCTTATAGAAGTATGAGTGAATCCATAATCGTTCTCCCAAAGCGCAATACCTGCATTCCCTTGATAATTGGTTCGTGAATAACCCCTTGACACAAAATACCCGTCGAAAAGACCTAGCGGTGAGGTCCCTTCTACATAATAAGGCGAGTCCGGTCTTAAAGGCCATACCCATGCGTCAATGATATCTCCAGCCCAAGCAACGCAGTTGTAAGTATCTGTACTATTTCCCGAAAGGAGCGTATCATCTTGTTTAATTGTAAAACTATTGGATAAAGGAGAAGATACAGGATGATTAGCTAAAAACGGTGTAGGAATATAAGCCGAGATGTCCTGAAATGGAACCCTTACATATAAATCGCAGGTTCCCTCAGGCAAACTTGCCGATGCATTGAAAATATGGACTAGTGGAGAGGAATTATATCCCGTTTTTATGCGAGCGTTAGTCCCCCAGTTATAATCACCAGTCCCAGTATAATTGTCGTTGATGGAACGCACTGCTCCTCCATAGAAGTCTTCTAAATACATGATCGGGTTCGTTCCTGCGGAAGAACAACTAGTAAAAAAGTTGACTTGTCCACCTGTGTAGTTGTCAGGTTGTGTCTCGAAACAGTGTCCAGAAACAGGGCACAGGGAGTAACCATAATCAGTGTTTCCGTTATAATTAATGTTTATGGGCGCAACAAATGGCCCATCCTGTGCTTCGCAGCGAAGATGGACAGTATATGTCCCGGAAGAAACAAAAGTGGATACTGTTCCTGGCCCGTTCAATTCTAGTTTTTGTGAGGATGTGGCATTTTTGTAAATATAAATAATGATGGGTGATGTTACCCAAGTAGATACTGAAATTTGATTTAAATCAGCAGTGAGTACAATCGTTTTTGTGAACGAATACAACAGAGGACAATCCAACTCGAATTGATAACCGATCGTATTATAGATCAGAGATGGCAGAAACGGCAGAGAGGTGTTCTTCGTTTTTATTGTTCCTCCGAGCAGTTTCTCTACATACCGGTCATAAGCTTCCGTGGAGATTGCAATCTCGCTTTCAGATTTAGTCATTCGCACAATCTCAATTTCCGGGAAATCATTGCTCGAGGAGTGAAATGTAATTTCATTTTTTCCTTGTTTAAGTAGGACTTTTACTGCATTCCCGTCATCATCAGCCAGTAGTATGCTCTGCCAGCCCGGTTTTTTCGGCCTCAACAATCCATTGGAATCATTTCCATTGCAACGGATAAAATAGAAGGATGAATCTTCTGGAATCATAAAGACCGAAAGAAAGTATTCTCCAGCAGTGGGGGCGTCAATTTCAAACAAGGAGGATACGGTATCCCCTTTTACGACAATCTTTGCGTCCAAGACAGTTACGTCACCGGATTGTGATAATGTCGCATCAGTGCTGGAAAAGGATTTGGTGTAGAAAGAAGGCGCTCCGGAAACACTCAAACACTCTTTGTCGATGATGGTATCCTGATCAAGAGATGAGCACGAGTAAAAAAAAAGCGCCAATATGAAAAAATGCACTCTCATAGGGATCAATTATTCACTTTATTTATGGCAAAAACTGTTTTTTCGGCACGCTACATTTGCAAAGATAATGATTGTCAGATAATTTCAAAATAATTTCAGACAGCGTGTTTTCATCTGCCTCCTTTTTCAACCGCACCGGTTCAGATAATATCGCTTTGAACAAGGATTGAACGCGTACGTATCTGCACAGAAGGTGCAGCCGGACGCTACATCGACCATCGCATACCCCTTGAGTTTGTACCGGTTGAAGATAGCGGGACATTTTGTCTCATAAGGAAGGAGAACAACATGTAATCAACTGGTTCAAAGTTACTTCCATTCGACATGCCTCGCGATGTGTCCCGCCCTCCGCCTCCACCTCTCCATAAAAAAGAGGCCGGCCAAAAAAGATTCTTCACTTCGTTCAGAATGGCCCACTGATGTCATTCTGAGGCAGGTTTACCTGCCGAAGAATCTGCTTTGGTCAGCCCCTTTATTGGAAAGGGAATACTTTTCTTTCTGCTACTTGTTCACCTGGAAGCGGGTATTTCCCGTAGCGAAGAAATCGACGATCTGGCGGGCGGCGGCAAGACCGGCGTTGACGTTCGCTTCCCCGGTCTGGGCACCCATCTTCTTCGGCGTCGCGAAGACGCGGTAGCCGAATTCCTTCGTCAGGGTATCGTAGTTGTCCGGCATCACGTCAGTGACATACTTGAGGTCCGGACGCTCCTGCAAGGCTTTCAGAAGGCCTTCTTCATCAATAACTTCCTTTCGGGCGGTATTCACGAGGGTCGCGCCCTTCGGCATCTTGGTGATCAGGTCGTATCCGATGGAGCGTATCGTGGCGGGAAGGGCCGGGATGTGAACGGAGACATAGTCCGACTTGGCGTAGAGTTCTTCCACGGAATGGACAGGCTCGGCGCCGCCGGCGATGATCTGCTCATCGGTCAGGAACGGATCGAGGGCACAGATTTCCATGCCGAGAGCCTTGGCCTTCTGGCCGACCAGGCGGCCCACGTTACCGTAAGCCTGAACACCCAGGCGCTTGCCCTGGAGTTCACTGCCCGTTGCCGGAGTGAACTGCGTACGGGCCATGAAAATCATCAGGCCCAGAGCCAGTTCCGCTACGGCATTGGAATTCTGGCCGGGGGTGTTCATCACCACCACGCCGTGCTGCGTGGCGGCAGCGAGGTCCACATTGTCAAAACCGGCACCGGCGCGGACGACGATCTTCAGCTTCGGGGCGGCGGCAATCACCTCGGAAGTAACCTTGTCGGAACGGATGATCATCGCTTCGACATCGGCGACAGCGGCCACCAGGTCAGCCTGTTCCGCATATTTTTCGAGTTTCACGACTTCATGGCCGGCCTCGGTGAGGATGCCGGTAATCCCTTCCACCGCCTTGGCGGCAAAAGGTTTCTGGGTAGCAAGCAAAATCTTCATGATCCCTTATTTTTTGAGGTTCTCGAATTCCTTCATGCAGTCCACCAGTGCCTGGACATCCTCTTCGGAGCAGGCGTTGTACAGGGAGGCGCGGAAACCGCCCACGCTGCGGTGGCCCTTGATACCGACCATGCCGCGCTCCTTGGCGAAAGCGAAGAACTCATCCTGGAGGTCCTCATGGCCCGGAGCCATCACGAAGCAGACGTTCATCAGGGAGCGGTCCTCCTTCTCAGCGGTGCCGACGAACAGGGAGTTGCGGTCGATTTCGTCGTACAGCAGCTTGGCCTTGCGGACATTGATCTCGTGGATCGCCTCGACGCCTCCGATGGACTTGAGCCACTTGAGGGTCTCGTTCATCACGTAGATGGCGAACACCGGCGGGGTGTTGAACATGGAGAGTTTGTCGATATGGGTACGGTAGTCAAGCATCGTCGGGATATAGCGGCTCACACGGCCGAGGGAATCCTTCCGGATGATGGCGAAGATGACGCCGGCAGGGCCCACATTCTTCTGGGCACCACCGTAGATAAGGTCATACTTGGAGACATCCACGGGGCGGGACATGATATCGGAAGACATGTCGGCGATCAGCGGGCACGGGCAGTCGATATCCTCATGGATTTCCGTACCGTAGATGGTGTTGTTGGTCGTGATGTGCAGGTAATCCAGGTCGGCGGGAATCTCGAATCCCTTCGGGATATACGTGTAGTTCTTGTCCTTGGAACAGGCGATGGCATAAGCGTCTCCGATTCCCTGGGCTTCCTTCAGGGCCTTGTGGGCCCACACGCCAGTATCCAGGTAGGCCGCTTTCTTCTCGAGATAGTTCATGGCAACATACAAGAACTGGAGGGAGGCGCCGCCACCGAGGAACACGACTTCATGGGTGTCAGGGATGTGCAGCAACTCTTTCCACAGGGCGCGGCATTCGTCCATGACAGCGTCCCATTCCTTCGTACGGTGGGAGATGGAGAGCACGGAGATGCCGGTGCCGCTGAAATCCTTCAGAGCCTCGATGGCATGGTCGATGGCTACCTGCGGAAGAAGGCAGGGGCCTGCATTGAAAACGTGAACTTTTTTCATGACTTTATAAACAATTTTAAAGTGTTACCAAAAATGCGGTTAAAGATAATAATTTATTATGGATTTTCCTTATAATTCTTCAAATTCGGCAACGGATTCCATCCTTTTGGCAAATTCATCCACCAGGGAAAGCCGTACGCGCACAGTCAGGGCACATCGCACGCCGAAATCCTGATCCCACTGGGGCAGTTCCAACTCCTTGACCGTCTTCATCACGCTGTTCATGGAAAGGTATTCGAATGTGATGCGGAACACCTTGCCGGCCACTTTTTCCACCACCTGGCAATGGTCCAGGGCATCGGAAGTCGAGGTTTTGTAGGCGCGGATGAGACCGGGGATTCCCAGTTTGATGCCACCGAAATACCGGACTACGACGACAAGGATGTCACTCAGGCCCGCCGAGTCGATCTGTCCAAGGATGGGACGGCCGGCACTTCCCGAAGGCTCTCCGTCATCGCTGGAACGGAACCGGTCTCCCAGGTGTCCCAGGCGGTAGGCATAGCAATGGTGACGCGCATCATGATACTCCTTCCTCAGGGCGGAGAGGATCTCCTTCACCTGGTCTTCCGTCTCCACGGGATAGGCCAGTGCGATGAACCGGGACCCATTGTCCTTGAACAGCCCTTCCCCCGGCGCTGCGATGCTCCGGTATGTATCCTGAATTTCCATGATATACGAAAGTAGTGTTTTTTAAGATATTTTGCAATCGGGACGGAAATTTATTGTATCTTTGATTCTATAAAACACCGCTATAACTGACTACGACTATGGTTTTCAGACTCAGAGTGACCCTTACGGGCATCAAAGGGTTTTTCAGAATCTATCATGTAAACGGCGCTACGACGCTGTACACCCTTCATAAACAAATGCGTTCCGATATGGAATTCCCCCAGGACCAACTGATTATGTTCAAGGCCCTGGACGTCATGGGAGAGGTCACCGGACGCTACGGCCTGTTCGACCTGGGAAGCGGCACCGTGGACCAGGTATCCCTGGAGAAAGCCGTCAAGGCCGGGGCGACCGACTTTGTCTATTTCTACGATGCCACCAACCGCAAGAGCGTGAACATTACGGTGGAAGGTGAGGTGGAGGGAGTATCCGTCAGTCCTGACTATCCTGTCATTGTCGAGAGCAAGGGACCGAATCCCATTGAATTTGAAAACGGATATGTCGCCTATGAGGACCTGCCGGACGAACAGCGGCACCTTCCCGGAGAGAGGAAGGACAGCTTCGGGGATGATGACATCGACTTCGATGATGAGGATGAGGAGGACGAAGACGACGAAGAAGAGGACGAAGACGGCAAGGAAATCTACGACGAAAACGAATAGCGGATGCGCAGACGGCTCGAGATCATACTGGGTCCTACGGCCGTCGGCAAGACGGAGTATAGCATCGCGAAGGCGCTGGAATACGGTTCACCGGTCATTTCATGCGACTCCCGCCAGCTCTTCCGCGAAATGAGCATCGGGACGGCCGTCCCTTCCCCCGAGCAGCTCGCCCTTGTTCCCCACTATTTTATCCAGACCCTGTCCGTCACCGATCCCTATACGGCGGGGACGTACGAGGCGGACGCGCTCCGTCTGATGGACCGTCTTTTCGCTGAGGGGCACGAAACCCTTGTGATGACCGGCGGATCCATGATGTACATCGATGCCGTCTGCTACGGACTCGATGATTTTCCGGAAGTACCCCTGATGCTGCGGCAGCACCTGCTGGACTGCCTGAGAAGCGAAGGCGTGGAAGTCCTGGCGGATCAGCTCAAGGAACTCGATCCGATCTCCTGGAAGGAAATCGACCTTTCGAACGGCCAGCGGGTCGTCCGGGCACTGGAGGTCTGTCTCTATACCGGGGAGCCTTTCTCCTCCTTCAAGACCCGGCGTTTCAAGGAGAGGGATTTCGAAATCGTGAAGACCGGGCTCTCCCGCCCCCGGGAACAGCTGTATGAACGGATTGACGCGCGTGTTCTGAAGATGATGGACGACGGACTGGAGGAGGAAGCCCGGCGCCTGCTCCCCTACCGGGACCGTCCCGCCCTCCAAACGGTAGGATACCGGGAACTCTTTGATTATTTCGACGGAAAATTCCCGTTGGACGAAGCCGTCCGGCTGATCCAGCGGAATACCCGCCACTATGCCAAACGCCAGCTCACCTGGTGGCGCCGCGACCCCTCCATCCGCTGGATTGAACTGGCTTGAGAGGCCTCCGTTGCAACGGAGACGTGGCGCATAACAGGGACTGACCAAAAGAGATTCTCCGGCAGGTGGGACCTGCCGGAGAATCTTTCTAATCAGCCCTATTTCTGCTAAACGTATTGACTGTCAGTAGAACCGACGCTTCTACACCAGTTCGTGAATCGCGAGGCCGCTGCGGAGCTTCGGTTCGAACCAGGTGGTCTTCGGAGGCATGATGTTACCCGTGTCCGCGATGCGGATCAGCTGGTCCATGGAAACCGGATACAGCGCGAAGGCGACCTTCATCTCGCCGGAATCCACGCGGCGGGCCAGTTCGCCGAGGCCGCGGATACCACCCACGAAATCAATCCGCTTGTCGGTACGGAGATCCTTGATGCCGAGAATCTTGTCAAGGACAAGGTTCGAAAGAATCGTCACGTCCAGGACACCGATCGGGTCATTGTCATCATAACGGCCGGGCTTGGCAGTCAGGCTGTACCATTTATCCCCCAGGTACATGGAAAAGTTGTGAAGGCCCGTCGGAGCATACGGCTTTGCAGGACGGCCGCAACGCGGCTTGGTGGCGAGGCTCACTTCGAAATCCTCTTCCAAGGCTTTCAGCAGGCCGTCTTCCGTCAGACCGTTCAGGTCCTTTACGACCCGGTTGTAATCAATGATGGCCAGATGGCTCTGCGGGAAGCAGACCGCCATGAAATAGTTATACTCTTCCTCGCCGGTATGGTTCGGGTTCTGGGACCGCTTTTCGGCACCGACCCGCGCCGCCGCTGCCGTCCGGTGATGGCCGTCCGCGACATAGAAGGCGTCGATATCATGGGTGAAGATGTCCGTGATGCGGGCGATGACGGCGTCATCATCGATCACCCAGAATGTATGGACGAACTTGTTCTCGTCCGTAAACTTGTACTCCGGTTTTCCGGAAGCGGCCTTCGCTACGATGGCATTGAGTTCATCATTGTCCTTGTAGGCGAAGAAGACCGGTTCAATATTCGCATTCTGGATGCGGACATGGATCATGCGGTCATCTTCCTTGTCCTTGCGGGTCAGCTCATGCTTCTTGATGATCCCTTCCGAATAGTCGTCCGTATGGGCGCAGAGTACAAGACCGTACTGGGTACGCTTCCCCATGGTCTGGGCATAGACATAATACATCGGTTTGGGGTCCTGGACCAGCCAGCCTTTCTTCCGCCAGGCCTTGAAGTTTTCGACGGCCTTGTCGTACACGGCCTGCGCGTGCTCGTCGGCGATAGGGGTAAAGTCAATTTCAGGCTTGGTGATATGCAGGAGGGACTTCTCTCCCGCCATCGCCAGTGCTTCTTCGGAATTCAGGACATCATACGGAGGTGCTGCGACCTCGGTAACCAAGTCTTTCGGCGGCCGGATCGCCGCAAACGGTTTTACTCGTACCATAGTGTAATCAAATGTGGTTGTTAGGCTGCCCTTCTTCATGGGCGGCGTAAAGATAACACTTTTCCCCCGATTCGCCAAGTTTCCCAAAGGCAAAACACCCGGCTCGTTTCGGAGCCGGGTGAGGTCTTGATATAAGGGCTGTCCTACAGTTCCCAGGCAAGGGCGGAAGCACCGAGGATGGCGGCGTCAGACTCCTTGAGCTGGGAGAAGACGAGTTTCACCTTGCCCCGCCACAGCGGAAGGACATTCTCGTCCATCGCTTTCTGGATGGGTTCGGTCAGGAATTCCTTCGCACGCGCCAGGCCGCCGAACAGGACAATCGCCTCCGGGGCGGAGAACTCGATGAAATCTGCGAACTTCTCGCCGAGGATGCGTCCGGTAAACTCGAAAATCCTGATGGCCAGTTTGTCCCCGTCCTTGGCTGCCTCGTAGACATCCTTGGAGGTAATCTTGTCCAGCGAACGGAGTTCGGACGGTTCATCGGTCATTTCCAGCCATTCACGGGCCGTACGGGCGACACCGGTCGCCGAAGCATAGGCTTCCAGGCAGCCGTTCTTCCCGCAGCCGCAGGCGCGGCCGTTGTGGCGGACCGCACAGGTGTGGCCGAGTTCACCGGCAAAGCCGTCATGGCCGTACACCACCTCGCCGTTGATGACGATGCCGCTGCCGACACCGGTACCAAGAGTGATCATGATGAAGTTCTTCATGCCCCTCGCCGCACCATAGGTCATTTCGCCCACGGCTGCCGCATTCGCGTCATTGGTCAGGGAAACCGGAATGCCGTTCATCTGTTCGCTCAGGAGCTTGGCGAACGGGATTACCCTGGCGCCACCCCATTTGAGATTCGGGGCATACTCGATGGTTCCAGTGTAATAGTTGCCGTTCGGAGCACCGACCCCGATACCGCGGATCCGGCCTTCTGCCCCGGCTTCCGCGATAAGGCGGTTCAGGGCTTCTGCCAGTTCGGCGATGTAAGGGCCAACCTCCGTGAAATTGTCCGAGCGGATGACGGTCTGGGAAAGGACGGTACCGCGGGCATCCATAATGCCGCACTTGGTCGTCTGTCCCCCGATATCGATTCCGATAACTAAGTCTTGTTCCATAGTTTCACATGTTGTTTGATAGGGCTGACCGAAAGATCCTTCACTCCGAGAATCTCTTTCAAGTCAGCTTCAGGTTATTAGTCGACAGGAATATCCTTGTTAACGTTCTTGGAGCCGACCAGGGCATAGTACAGCAGGTAGACCAGCATGGCGATGACGAGCCAGTAGCTGTTCATGTAACCGACACCCTTGGCCAGGTATTCCTGGATGAGCGGCATGATACCGCCACCGACGACCAGCATCATGAAGATACCGGAAGCAGCCTCGGTATACTTGCCGAGTCCCTCGACGGCCAGGTTGAAGATGGCGCCCCACATGATGGACGTGCACAGACCGCAAAGGACCAGGAAGAGACAGCTGAGCGGGACACGGAACATGCCGAAACCGTCGGAAGCGCTGTAACCGGGCATATTGACGGTGACGCTCTTCGGAATGAAGATGGCGACGAGAACCAGCAGGATGGCCACGGCACTCACAACCGTCATCTGGGTACGGGTCGAAACCTTACCGGAAATCAGGGTGCTGCTGAAACGGCCGACCATCATCAGCAGCCAGTAAATGGCAGCGATGGCTCCGCCGATTGCGGCTCCGTTGACAGCGATGCCGGCTCCCTTTGCAGAAGGATCCGACAGGAAGAAGTTCACCTGGGCAGGGATACCGATTTCGATACCCACATAGAAGAAGATGGCGACAGCGCCGAGCACGAAGTGGCGGAAGTTCCACGCGCTGTGCTCATACACGGTAGCCTTGCGCTCCTGGGCCGGTTCGGGGATCTTCACCAGGGAGATGATGACAAAAGCGACGGCGAACACGCCCATGGCGATGAACAGCAGCGGAGCGACGTCGGACATGGCGGTGTTCTCGGTCACGGTACCGATCAGCACGCCGACCAGCAGCGGAGTCAGCGTACCCATCAGGGAATTGAGCGTACCGCCGGTCTGGATCAGCTGGTTGCCGCGGTTACCGCCGCCGCCGAGGATGTTCAGCATCGGGTTTACCACCGTGTTGAGCATACAGACGCAGAAGCCGCAGATGAAGGCACCGAGAAGGTACACGTAGATGGCGCTGCTGCCCAGGAAGGAACGGCTGGAGAGCCACTGGATGACAATGCCCACGAAACCGGTCGCGAGAGCGACGAGGGTGGTCTTCTTATAACCGACCTTGAGGAGCATCTTGCCGGCAGGGATACCCATGAACAGGTAGGCGGCAAAATTCATCATGTTGCCCATCATGCCGGCCCAGGAATACTGGCCTTTCCAGATATTCCCGAACGGGGCGGCCATGTTCGTAACGAAAGAAATCATCGCGAAGATAAAGCACATCGTGATGATCGCTACGAGATTGGAATTGTTTTTGGTTTTAGACATGGTGTTTTGTGTTTTTATTGATTGTTATTGTGTTGCTGCGGCAATTATTTTTTCAAATATAGGCAAAATTCTTCAAAAACAGTTCCCGACTTTCTAAAAAAAGCCGCCACGAAACCGTGACGGCATAAAAGCATATCAAAAATGACGGGATTACTTTCCGTGCGGCTTTGCCCCTTCGAACTTGACTTGCCAAGGCCATTTGATGTCCTTGTCGTCCGACTCGTCCGCCCACGGGTGGCGTTCATACTCCTTCGGCGCACCGGTGACGACGAACCACAGCCGGGTCGTTCCCTCAGGGACGGTGTAGGTCACTTCCTCGTTTTCGGCGGACCAGATGTCACTGTAGTGCGTATCGGTGCCGTCATAGGCCACGAAACCGTACCGCCAGCCGGCGAGGGAAGGATTTCCGGTCACGCAGCCCGAAAGCTGCCTGAGACCCTGGAAGGTAACCTTGATGTCCTGGCCTTCCGTCGGAAGGGCGATGCGGATAGCGTTGGACCCGGTGGATTCCGGTGCCTTGGCCGCGGAAATCCGCCACCAGGTTTCCTCGTTCTCCGTCACCCGGGTGATGTTGGTGATGGCCGTCTGCCCGATGTGGGACTTGCCGTAGGAACGGATCTCGTCAGTATCCCAGGTCATCATGTGGGCCGCGTAGTTCCAGATATCGTCGTTGAAAGCGTCGACGTCCATGCCGGTTATCCGCATGTAGGTTTCGCACGGATCCTCGGGGAACTTCGCTTCACGCCAGAGCTTTCCGATGAAGGAAATATCCTTGCCGTTACGCTCCACCCACCACCAGTGGATGAAATAATTGGCATAGCGCGGGCGCTCGTGGAGCACATGCAGGTGCGTCGAGGTGATATACTCGCCATACCAGCCGGCAAAGGCTTCACCGCGGTATTTCTCGATCTGCATGCTCTGCCACTGGGCCGTCTGCTCCCAGAATGCATTACCTCCTTCCCCATCAGGGCCGAAACCGTAGCGCCATCCGGGACCGTGGCTGTCGTCCGCCGCACCGGAATTCAGCAGGTAGTCGCAATACACCATATACTGGAAACTGTGGCCGATTTCATGGCCGATGGTGGATCCGACCGGCTGGCAGGTGGAAGGGTTGACCCACAGGGCTCCGATCTTGTTGTCGTAGCCCGAACCGGTGGCCAGCCACTCATTCTGGTACAGCAGGCAGATAATCATCTTGTACTTGCTGACCACGGACTTGGCTTCTTCCGCAAAGCCCAGCGTATTGATGTTGAGCTGATAGAACTCCTCCGCCTTCTCCAGCAGGTCGTCGATGTCCACCCTCATGCGGGCGACTTTCGCCTCGGTCGGAGTCGGCGTTCCGTGGGAGCCGTAGTTCTTGCCCCAGAACACGATGAAATGTTCGCTCTGGCGGCTGCGGCAGAAGGACCACGTCGCATCGCTGCGGAACAGGTCCATGTTGCGGAACTCGTTCGGGATATAGATCTTGTCCAGGTCAGGGACGTCCGCCTCGGTCAGGATGAGGACCGATTCCTCCTGCTTGACCGTGATTTTCTTGCTGTCCCCTCCGGCATTCAGGACGATCTTGCCCTTGCGGGACTCATCGGATGGATTGGCGGCGACCGTCAGGGTCAGGGACTGGCGCTTGCTGCTGCCTTCACCGCTCAGGGCGGAGGAGGTCACCCAATCCATGTCTTCAGGGATTTCCAGCTCCCAGTAGCCGGTACAGGTGAACACCACACTGGTGGAACCGCCGTCACCGCCAAACTCGAAGGTAGGCTCACGGGTGAAGGAAATCGTTGCATTCGGGTCGAAATCCGGTTTCACGGTCGGTGTAGGATCCGGCTCCGGTTCCGGTGTCGGATCCGGCTTGTTGCAGGAAACGGCCCAGCCCGTCATCCCCACCAGGGATGCCGCGGCCAGGATGGAATAAATGAATTTTCTCATAATCAGTCTGTTATTGTCACATTAAATTTCAAAGTTGCCGTCACGCCTGCATACAGATAGGCGACTTGGATGGTGTATCGGTCGCCAGGATTCAGGGCCTTTGCTTTCACCTTGTCGGGATGGACGCCGAACTGGAAAGACCAGGAAGAGGGCGTATGCTCCAAGTACAGGCAGGATGCGCTCCAGGTGCTGCGGCCGCCTTCCGCGTCGAACCAGAAGCCGAAATTGTTGGCCGAATAGTAGTCGTCCGCGGACATCGTCAGGAAAGCATCGTCCACCGAGCCGTCGGGGCGGATGGCTACAAACTTCACATCGCTGGTCTTGACGTTGTTGAAATCGGTCGTCAGGGCAGCCACGATATCGTTCGGAGCCAGGCAGAGCGCCTTTCCGATCTCCATGACCGCGTCATCGTCCAGGTCCAGGGACGTGCCGCCATATCCCGCGGAAGCGGAGGTTGTGACATTGCGTTCGATAACCGTGTTCTGCGGCTCGACAGGCCAGGAGTCATCCCGGGCACCGAAAAGGTTCGTTCCCTCGAAACGGACCCGGAACGGCCACACTTCGTCGTTGGTGTTGTCCTCGTCCCAGAGATGCTGGAGATACCGTTCAGGCGTTGCCGCCACGACCAGCCAGAGCTTTTCACAGCCGGAGGGTACGTCAAAGGAGATGTCAGCAGCCTCACGTACGCGGGTCGAGGGAGAATACACCCGGGTACCGTCCGCCTTCAGGCCGACGAAACCGACATTCCAGCCGGCGATCGACGGATCGGAGACCCGGTTGAAACCGGATGCGTTCGGCAGGCCTTCGAACCGGACAGAAACGGGGCCTTCCGCCTTGTTGAGGCGGATATGGTTGAAGCCGGTCGCTTCGGGGGCCCTGCCGGGATCCACGGTATAGAACCCTGTCGCTTCATCCAGCGTGCCGGTCCAGCCGATCTTGCCGATATAGGGCGCTCCGAATTCACGGACGCTCTGGGTGACACCGGTAAGCTTTCCTTCGTACAGGTCCGTAGCCTCGACGGAGAAATCCCAGGTTACGCAGCGCGCGGCATAGTCATACAAGTCGGCATTGAGATCGTCCATCGTCAGGGAATGCCTGCGCTGGTAGGTCTGGATGGGATCCTCCGGCTTGCGGGAGGCCCGCCACAGTTCGCCGATCTCCTCGACGCCATGCTTCGAAGCCCAGTGCCACATCAGGAAATAACTCGCATAGCGCTGGTGTTCATGGGTGAAATGACGGTGCGAATTGTTCACGAACTCCGTAAAATTCACGGTAGAAAACGCCTGAGCCGCATACGACTGGTAAGACTGCCACTGGGCGCTTTGCTCCCAGAAGCCGCAGCCCTGGCCGATCTCATAGCGCCAGCCGGTGGAAAAATCGTTCGGGGCACCGCCACGGACCGCATCAGCGTAAACCTGGTACTGGAAACTGTGCCCGATCTCATGGGCGATGGTGGAACCGACCGGATGGCAGGTTGCAGGATTGATCCACAGTGCCCCGATCGTATCGTCATATCCGCCGCCGGTGGCAAGCCATTCGGTCTGGTGGAGGAGATAGATCTCCATCTTATAATCGTCCAGGTTGGAAACGCCGTGACCCGTGTCCGCGAATTTGAGCACGTCCACGTTGACCCGGTAGAACTCTTCGGCCTTCTCCAGTAGGTCGTCGATATCCACATAGTAGCTGTTGGAAGAGGGAAGGTCGCCCGGGGTCGTTTCCCCGTAAGGATCATATCCCAGTTCCCAGAAGACGATGAAATGCTCACTCTGCCGGCTGCGTCCGAAGAACCACCTGCTGTCGCTGCGGAAAAGATCCATCGAGCGGAGTTCCTGCGGGATATAGATCCTGTCCAGGTCCGGGACGGAAGACTTGTCGATGACCCGCACGCAGCCGTCCTGGGAAATGGAAATCTTTTCCTTCGTCGCCCCGGCATGGAAGGTCAGCGTAGCTTTCCGGGTCTTGCTGTCGGGGTTGGCCGCGACCGAAAGGGATGTTGTCTGTCGCTTGGAAGAACCGTCACCGGAGGCCGGGTCGACGGTAATCCAGTCCACATCCTCCGGGACCGTCACCTTCCAGTTGCAGTCCACGGTGAAGACGAGAACCTTCTGGTCTCCCTCGCCGGGGAACGTGAACTTCGGCTCGGAGGTGAACTTGACCGTCCCCTTGACGGTATCGTCAAAAACGCCGGACGGATCCGGCTCCGGTTCCGGCGTCGGTTCCGAGTCCGGTTTGGTACAGGCGGCCAGCACGACCATCGGGACGAGCAGCCACCGGAACAAATTCATTCTCATCGGCAAATCGGCTTGTTGGCAATAGTTCCCAGGCCGGCGGTCAGGCCGGCCTGGAAAGTAAGATTTATTCAGCTTCCACGAAGTGGATGTTGTAGGTAAGGTTGATCACGGTCGGAGCGGCATCGAACTCAGGGATGTAGGTAACAACCTGCTTGTATTCAGCCGTCTGGCCGACAAGGGCGGACACGAGGTCGGTGATGGCACCCTCCTCACCGGGCATGGTGCCGACAGAGACGAAGATCGCGTCGAAACTCGCGTGGAACTCCACGAAGAAGGAACCGGTCTCAACACCCCAGGCACCCACGGTGACGGGATCCTGCATCCAGTTTCCACCCAGACCGCCGGCATTTGAATCGACAGCCTCGCCATTGACGAAGTTGGTCACGTCAAGACCCTTCAGCAGTTCGCCGGACTCATCGTCATAAACGGCTTCTCCAAGCTGGGTGATCTCGTACTTGGTCAGCTGGAGATACTTCTGGATCTCGGACAGGTCAGCCTGCACGCCGCCATAGAAGACATTGACAGGGACAGTGAGTTCAACAGGATCGACGTCGAAGGTACCCGTCTGCCGCTTGGTAGCGTCATACTGACCGGCCTCAGGATCGACAAACGCTTCGATCGTCACTTTCGCCTCGAGGCCGACGCGGGTCACTTCTTTTCCTTCCGTCTTCTGCCAGACCATGCGGACGACATAGGAATCGCCGGCCTTGATATGGTCCGGGCGGACACCGACGGTGCATTCATTGGAAAGGAATCCGGTCTCGTCGGAGAAGAAATCCTCGGTGTAGATGCGGGAAGCATCATCACCCCAGGAAGACAGGCCACCGACACCATTGCACCAGTAACCGGCGCCGTTGGTGTTGAAAGGCTCCGTAATGTCGTAACCGGTGACAGGATCATTGCCGAAATACTGCACATCTCCGGAAAGAGGATCTTCACCCAGTTCCTCGGCCAGTTCGTCATAGGAATCATAGCCCAGGATCTCGAAGACGGTCTTGCCTTCATTGTGCTTCAGGGTAGCCCAGTCAACAGTGCCCACGCCGTAATCGGTCGTCTCGTCAGCCGTAAACTCTACGGAAATCAGGTAATCCGCCCAGTCGCAGTCAGGCTTTCTGGAATCATCGTCCGGGCCAGGAGTCGGGGTAGGAGTGGGAGTGGGGTCCGGTTCCGGCGTCGGCCGGACGGCTTCGGGTTTCTGGCAGGCGGCGAACGCAAACGCCACGGCAGCCATGAGCATCATGCTCCAAATGGATTTTTTCATGATAAATAATAAAGTGTTGGTTAATACTGGATAGGGTTATTATTCCTCAGTCTCGGAAGAGGTGGCCGGGTAACCCGGGTTCTGCACGAGCTTGATGTTGGATTCCATGTTCTGGACACAGATCGGATAGAGGTTCTTGTACATCACGCCAGGCTGCTCGGCACGCTTGGAGAGCCAGCTCTTTCCGTTCCAGACATTCTGGCCGTTGCCGCACTGGAAACGGATCAGGTCCTGACGGCGGTGGAACTCGCCCACAAACTCCCAGGCCAGGTCATCCAGCAGGCCGCCGAACTGGATGTCGGCGCCGCCTTCCAGGGTCTTGATGAACAGCGGGTCGTTCCAGACCTCCTCATAAGTGAAAGCAGGGCTCTTCGGCTCAGCCGCATCGATTTCGGCATCTCCGGAAGCACCGGCAGTGTATTCGCGCACACCGTAGTCGTATACGGAACCACCCTTGAGCTGGGCGACGGTACGGGTTGCCAGGGAAGGATCGGTGTCGCGGAACGCGCGCTCGCGCACAGCCGTCACCAGGTCGGCCGCCTTCTGCTCGGAATACTCCGGAAGGGTCTTGGAACCGCCCAGACGGAGGGCGCACTCGGCCGCAATGAAATAAGCGTCCGCAAGGCGGTAGATCGGGGTATCATCAGCGGATGCATGGTAGCGGTTCGGCTGAATCTCACCCTTGACATAACGGTATCCTTCCAGCATGTAGGCACCCGGAGTGTCCACGGAGTGAACCTCCTTGGTATAGAACACATCCACGGGACCCTGCTCGTCCACGGAGGCCGGATCCAGCTTCACGCGGTCATTCGAGCCATACAGATACTGCTGGCCATAAGCCCAGGTATCAAAGAAACGGGTATCCAGGTATTCGACGCCGGTCATGTGGTTGGCGCGGGACGGTGTCGCCGGACGGTGGGCATAGGTGTCGATGAACTGCGGGACGGCGCAGCCGCCGTTCCAGCCGCCGGAGAAACCGAAGGCCGCCGTACCGAAGGAAGGCAGGTTGGCATTGGCAAGGTAGCTGCCGCTGGCCTGGCCGGCTTCCATGTTCAGGGCAAAGATCACTTCCTTGTTGCCGGAAAGATCGACGGTATGGTTGTCCTTGTAGTTGGGAGAGAGGGAGTACAGACCGCACTTGATGATCTTGTCCGCCCACTTGAGGGCTTCCTCATAGTGGCTCTTGTCGCCTTCGTCATACGGCTCCTTGTCGGCGAACCAGGCATAGTAGTTCAGGTGCATCTTGGCCAGGGTCATCCAGGCCATGGCTTTGGTCGGGAACCCGAAGAAATTGGTTTCCGGCAGGTCCTTTTCGGCTGCCTCCAGCTCATCCACGATGTACTGGAAGGTGACATCGGGTTTCTCCTGCTCCGGCAGGAAGCCCGCAGGCTGGTCCTCTTCCGGAAGGATGGGGATATTGCGGTAGGAGTCGAACAGGATGTAGTACAGGTATGCACGGAGGGCCCTCAGTTCTGCCACGGACTGCGGATTCGAGGACCGGAACGTCTCGTTGCCAAGGCACTGGTTGGCATACATGATGGCCACATAGGCGTGGTACCAGATCACGTAGTTGATGTTGTTCAGCGACGGGGAGAACTGGTGCTTGTGGTAAGCGATGTAGTAGTCGCCCCAGCCCACGCCGATGCGGGAAGGGAACAGGTGCAGGTCCGCGGCATCCTCGGTCCAGTCCCACATACCGTAGTACTGCCAGAACGTCGAACGGAGGAAGGAATAGACGTTGCCGGACATTTCGGCAATCGTCTGCGGGTCGGTGAAATCCAAAGTATCATCCGTCAGGAAATCATACGGATGCTCCTTGAGGTCGGTACAGGAAGTGGCGGTCAGGGCGCCGGCCATGCCCAAAACAATCAATAATTTATGGAGTGCTTTCATGGTGTCTTGATTTAGAAGGTCACGTTGACGCCAAAGGTGAAGGAACGGATCGTCGGATACTTGTCACGGTCGTCGATACCGGCGCCCCAGAACGGGTTGCCGTTCGAGATTTCCGGATCCAGTCCGGAGTACTTGGTCAGGCACAGCAGGTTGTTGCCGGCAAGGTACACGCGGGCGTTCTTGATGAGTTTCACATTCTTGGTGTTGAAGGTATATCCGAGCGTCACGTTGTCGAGCTTGATGTAGTCGCCGTCCTCCAGGAATTCACTGATGAACACCTGGGTCTGGCCAGTGCCGAGCTTCTTGTATTCGCCCGTCGGCTGGTGGGTCTCCAGGTCATAGACCGGAAGCTCGTTGGCCGCGATCTTGAGGCGGTTGTACTGGATGGAGTTGTTCTGGTAGAACAGGCGCTGGTTGTTCAGGATCTTGAACCCGAGCTGGCTGGAAAGCTGGATGCCGAGGTCGAAGCCCTTGTAACGGAAGGTGTTGCCCCAGTTGAAGATAACGGAAGGCACACCGGATCCCAGCCACTGACGGTACTGGTCGTCATTGAGTTCGGTGGAAGACTCGGCCCACGTTCCGTCAGGCAGTTCCACGATCCACTTGCCGTTGGAGGAAACGCCGTGGATGGACTTGAGGCCCCAGAAACGGCCGGTCGCCTCGCCCACGACCACGCGGTGGGTGGACACGCTGACCGGGTCGGAGATGCCGCCGGTATTCATCCAGTCGGAGGTCTCGTACAGGTCGTTGGACAGGCTCACGAGCTTATTGGCATTGTGCGAAAGGGTGAGGACGCTGTTCCACTCGAAATCGCGGGTTCTCACGGGAATGCCGCCGATCATCACTTCGACACCCTTGTTATTCATTTCGCCCACATTGGCGAGGGTGCTGTTGAACTTGTTCGGAGGGAGCGGAACGTCATACCAGTACAGCAGACCGGTCGTGGTCTTGTTGTACACGTCCACGCTGCCGTACAGGCGGCCGTCCCAGAAGCCGAAGTCCAAACCGACGTTAAGCTCGGAAGAGGTCTCCCAGGAGAGGTCGGGGTTGGGGTTCTGCGAAGCCCGGAGGGCATATTCCCAATTCTTTGACGTCGGGTTGTAGAACTTGCCGCTGTATTCATACGCGATCAGGGAAGAGTAGGAGCTGCCCGGGATGATACCGGTCACACCCCAACCTGCGCGGAGCTTAAGGTTTGACAGCCAGCTGCGGGTTTCCGACATGAAGCTTTCGTTCATGATGTTCCAGCCCAGGGAGACAGACGGGAAGTTACCCCATTTGTGGTCGGCACCGAACTTGGAAGAGCCCTCCCGGCGGAAGGAAACCAGCACGTTGTACCGGTTGTCATAACCGTACGAAATACGGCCGAAGAAACCGATGAGCTTGTCGTCATTCTTGTAAGAAGAAACACTTCCATACTTTACCAAAGTAGGATTCTTTGTGGCCTCATCAATCAGCAATTCCGCATAGCGGCCGTTGCCCAGGTTGTTGTACAGGAACTTCTCGGACGAGAAGGCGGAGTTGGAGGCGCCGAATCCCTGGTACACATTATAATTATAAGAATAACCGACCATGCCCGAGAAGCGGTGCTTGTCCCAGTTCTTCTCGTATTTGGACGTCAGTTCCAGGTAATCCTCGCGGCCGTTGTACTGGCTCTTGGATGCAGAACCGTTGTACTGGGATTTCTTGGAGTGATCAATATACCAGTACATGTAGTTGGAATAATATAGGGAACTGCGGTACATTTCTGACATGGAGTTGGAACGGTGGGTCGCAAGCATCAGGTTGGTCTGCCACCCCTTGACAGGCTCGATGGTGATGTTGCCCGTCATGTTGGTCCATTCGCTCTGGCTGTCGCCGGTAGCTTCCTTCAGGAGGGAGACCGGGTTGTAATACTGGAAGCGGCCGAATTCCTCCACATAGCCCTTGGACGGTTCGTTGTCCACATAGACCGGGGATGTAGGGTTCCGGATCAGGGCCTGACGGTAGGCATAGTTAGGATCAGCGCTCGTATTCTGGTGGAGGCCCTTCACGATGTTCAGGTTCACTTTCACGATGTCGTTCAGGAAATACTGGGTCAGGTCGAAGCCCATCTTCAGGTCTTCGCTGTCCGTATTCTTGATCACACCCTGCTCGCCGCGGTAGGAGACGTTGGCGGAGAAAGTGGTGGTCTTGGTACCACCGCTGATGGAAAGGGAGTTGTTGTGGGTGAAGCCAGGACGGGTGATTTCTTTCAGCCAGTCGGTGGAATAGCCGTCGTCCGGGAGAGCCGTCAGCTTGTCCACAACACCCTGCCAGTCCATGAAGTCGGCTTTCTTGCCGAAATGGGAGGTGGAGACATAACCGGAATAGTTGACCGTCACGTTCTCTTCCCGACGGCCGGTCTTCGTGGTGATCAGGATGACGCCGTTGGCACCGCGCGGACCGTAAATAGCAGCGGCGGAAGCGTCCTTCAGCACGGAGATATCGGCGATATTCTCGGGAGCCACGGTGCTCATGTCACCGGGCACACCGTCGACGAGGATGAGCGGAGTAAGGTCGCCTTCGATGGTAGTCGTACCCCTGAGGCGGATGGTGGAACCGGCATTCGGGTCACCGGAAGACTTGGTGATGTTCAGACCTGCCACCTTACCGCGGATCATTTCGGAAGCGTCGTGGATGTTACCCACGATGAAATCTTCGCTCTTGACGGACGCGACGGCCGAGGTGATGTCGCCCTTGCGCTGGGTACCGTAGCCGATGACGACGGCATCGTCCAGCGACAGGAAATCATCCTCGAGGGTAATGTCGATGACCTGACGGTCGTTCACGGGAATTTCCAGGGTCTTGTAACCGATGGCGGAAACAGTGAGAACGGCATCGGAGCGGACACCGCTGAGAGAATAGGTGCCGTCGACATCGGTGATGTCACCGGCCGTGGTACCCGTCACGACGACACCGGCTCCGATAACCGGAAGGCCATTAACGTCGACGACGGTACCCTTGATACTGAGGGTCCGCTGAGCGGACGCCGCGGGTGCAAAGAGCATGAACATTCCTGTCAGGAGAAATGCCATGGCCCCCACCCGGGTGAAGAAAGTTTTGAATTGCATATCTTTGATATGTTGGTTATTAAAGTTCAGGTTAGTACGTGTAAATCGAACAAAAGTACTAAAAAAAACTCATTTTACTCGCATAATCATCCAATCGGACAAAAAAACGCTTGGACTATTTTTATAATTCCATGATAACTGCTTCTAAATCAATCCTTATGCGCCTGCATCCATTCATGCGGGGTTTTCCCGTACATCCGGGCAAACGTCTTCGAAAAATAGGAAGGAGAAGAGAAACCGACCATGTAGCAGACCTCGCTGACCGGGAACTTGCCCTCTGACAGGAGCTTTGCCGCCGCCTTCAGGCGTTCGCTCTGGATCAGGCTGTTCGGCGTGTCGCCGGTCGCCTCCTTCACCTTAGAGAACAGGCCTGAACGCGAGACCGCCATTTCCGAAGCCAGCATGGCGACGGACAAGTCGGGATTGGCCAGGTTGGCGGCGATGATCCGGTCCAGCCGCGTGATGAAATCTTCGGTATCTTCGACGATGGACGGCTCCGGCTGAGGCATGGGCCCGTCGGCATAATGGGCGGCCAGGGTGGCACGCATTTTCAGCAGGTTCCCCGAAAAAGACGTCAGCCGCCGGAAATTCTTTTCGATGACCGACAGCTCCGCCCGGACAGAGGACCAGATATCCGGATCCTCCTTGATCTTCTCAATCTGGGTTTCCATCGCCTGCAGCGGCGCTTCCATTTCTTCGGCCAAGGTGGTCACGAGCCGGAAACGGTCGTCGAATTCCTCTTCCTTGACGAGGGACAGTTCTTCATCCAGCCGCTGTTCGTAACGTGCGTGGGTGCGCTGCTCGGTACGGTGAACGAAATAGTGTGCCAGCAGGTACAGGACAACGCTGAAAGCCAGCAGATAAAGGACGATGGCCCAGTAGGAAAGCAACGGGTGGGGACGGATAACGAACGAAATGGAATCTCCCACCTCGTTCCATACGCCGTCATTGTTGGAAGCCCGCACCCGGAAAGTATAGCGGCCGGGCGAGAGGCGGTTATACTCGGTCCGGTTCACGTTTCCGGCATCGTGCCAGACAGCATCGTATCCTTCCAGGATGTACGCGTAATTGTTCTTTTCAGGAGCGCTGTAGCTCAGGGCGGCGTAGGTCAGGACGACATTGCGTTCCCGCCACGAGTAGCGGGAACGGGGGCGGTTGGCGACCTCCTCACCCTGGTCGTTCCGCACGATGAAGCGTGTTACCAGGACGGTAGGGACTTTCCGGTTCATCTGGATCTGGCGGGGGGTGAAGGACAGGAAACCAGCGGAAGTTCCCATGTAAATAATGCCGTCAGAGGCAGTCAGGCCGGCATTTCCGAGGAAACTGTCCTTGAAGATACCGTCACTTACGCCGAAATGTTCGGGAGTTCCCCCGGCCAGGGGCATGCGCATCAGGCCCTTCCCCGTCGCCAGCCACAGCCAGATGCCGTCGAAAGCAACCTGGAGGACATCGTAGGGCTTGCCCAGGTCCATCTGCTCGAAATGCCTGCCGTCCCGCGTATACACCAGACCTTTCTTCGTCCCCGCAAACAGCCTTCCGTCCGGAGACTGCCAAAGGCAGCTGATGTAATCGCTCGGGATGTCCCCTCCGGAAAGGGTCAGGTTGTCCCAATGGCCGTCGGAAGCGCGCCGGACGAAAGCGCCGCGCCCGGTCGAAGCGCACCAGATGTCACCCGAAGGCAACTCGACGATGTCCGACACGATTTCTCCCGTGAAAACCTGCCGTGAAAACCGGTCCGTTGACGGATCATACAGGTTGACGCCCGCCATCGTGCCGACCCAGAAATTACCCTGGCTGTCATGCAGGAAAGAGTAGACGCTGCTGTCGTCCAGTCCGTCCCGGCTGCTGAAAGTTTTCATGGCACCGGTCTTCACGTCCAACCGGATGGCGCCCCCGGCATAAGTTCCGATCCACAGGTCATTCCCATGCCTCTCCAGCGCATGGATATTATAGGAAGGAAGAGGCCGGGGAGACTTTTCGGGCGTCCAGGCCCCCAGCAGGGAAAGCGTCACACCGTCGACATGGACCAGGCCGCCATTGTCCGAACCGATCCAAAGGGAACCGTCCGGGTCCTCGCAGAAACAGCTGGTCGTATAGGTCTCGAAGGCCCCCGTCAGCGAAGAAAGCGACCGGTTGCGGAACAGACCGGCCCCGACCGGGGAATAGTCCACGCCTCCGTAATAGGTTCCTACCCACAATCCGCCCTCATGGTCCTGGACGACAGGATAGACAAACTTGTTGGAAAGGGACATCGGGTCGTTCTCGTCATTGGAGTACAGTTCCTTTTCCCCGGTCACGGGGTCATACCAGAAAAGGCCGTCGTCGGAACCAATCAACAACGCCCAGGGACTGATCGCAGTCAGGGTATGGATATGGTTGAAACCCACCGGCCCCGAAAGCGGACATGTCACGATACGGGTCTCGGGATCATACCGGTACACGCCGGAATTCCAGGTTCCCATCCACAGATGGCCGGCGGGGTCCTCCACCATCGCGCAAATGCGGTCTGCCTGGCAGTCTTTCCAGGTGACGGCGGGTACCTGGAAGGTATCCGTCGCGGGATTGTACACATGCAGCGATTCAAGGGAGGAAATGCTGCAGGCCCAGACTTGGCCGGTAGAATCCACATAAACGAATTCGAAGGACGTTCCGTCGCAGTACGTACGGATCTTTTCTCCGTCATAACAGTGAATGCCCTTTTCCCGCGTAGCATACCAAATATTCCCCTGCGCATCACTGGCGAAAGAGGTAACGGCGACTCCCGTCTCCTCCAGGCAAGTGAAATCCGTACCGTCCCCATAATAGACGGCATCGTCGGTCCCTGCCCAGAGAATC
The DNA here is from genome assembly GCA_017627255.1 of Bacteroidales bacterium. GTDB lineage: Bacteria > Bacteroidota > Bacteroidia > Bacteroidales > UBA932 > Cryptobacteroides. Next base: position 30,694 of record JAGAHD010000138.1, read on the forward strand.
TCCCGGGAATCCTCGAACAGCGCATTGACATAGGCGCTCCGGTCGGCGTCCAGTTCATGCCGGACGACCTCCCTGCCGTCGTAGCTGTCCAGACCGTCCGAAGTGCCGAACCACATCAGGCCGCGGTGGTCCTGGATCATGGCACGGACTGTATTGGCAGAGAATCCGTCCCGGGTCGTATAATGCCGGAAAAG
>JAGAHD010000139.1 GCA_017627255.1 Bacteroidales bacterium
GGGTCATCCTCTCTTTGTCAGCGGGCTGTCCTGCTACCAGACGATCTTGTAGTAGGTCCAGGCCGGCTCGTGGTTGTACATCCAGCAACCGGTCTCGCCATGGACGGGATTCCCGTCGAACCAGCTGCCCGTATTGTTGACGTAGTACCAGCAGTTGCCGGAGCCGGCTCCCTCCACGCCATGGGCGAGGCCGACGGCCTGGTTGTCGTCAGGGCCGCTCAGGTAGGCGGTGGACTTGTCCATGTCGAGATTCCAGGTACCGTCACCGTTCAGGGTAAATACAATGTTGTATCCTTCGACGCCGTACCAGGAATCGATGGTGTATTCCTGCGTGTCGACATTGTAGGAAATGATGGCCTTGCCCGGCATCGTAAGATCGTGGGTGATGACCTCGGCTTCAGCGCTCCAGGAGCCTTCCTTCCATTCGATACGGTATTCGCTCCAGTTGCCCAGGTAGTTGTACATCCAGCAACCGGCAGTGCCGGATTTGCTGTCACCGGTCAGCCAGCTTCCGGTATTGTTCTCGTAGAACCAGCAGTTGCGGTCGGTCAGGCCATTGGCAAGACCCAGTGCAGTATTGTCATCCGGTCCGCTGAGGTACGCGGAGGACTTTTCGTAATTGATGAGCCATTCACCGGAATCCGAAAGGGTGAACACGAGGCCGTAGCCGGGTACACCGTGCCAGGCATCCAGCGTATATTCACCGGTCGTGGGATCGTAGGCAATCGTTGCCGTGCCGTCCAGTTTTTCTCCGGCCACATAGATGTCGCAGGCCCACTTGAACGGGTCCATCGGCTTCCATTTGAGGGTATAAGTCCCTGTTTCACCCGAAGGACTGGTCACCTTGGCCCACAGGTCACCCGTGCTGGGATCGCCTTCAAATCCGCTGTCGGAAGGATCCAGCAGCAGGGTGGAGGCCATTCCCTTGCCGTATTTGCCGTGGGAAAGTTCGTAAACACCGGTGTCCTTGTAAGGGCCGTCAATGTAAGCGGAGGAAGCTTCGGTATCGATGATCCAGTTTCCGGTTTCCGCGTTGCGGGTGAACGCGATGTCGTGTCCTTCGACACCGTACCAGTTCTGGACGGTGTAGACGCCGGTTTCCGCATCGAAGGAGACCGTGGCCGTGCCCAGTTCTTCACTGCCGAATGCAGCGACCGCTTCCGCGGACCAGGATTCTTCCGCGTCGGCTACCGGCACGAACGGAGGTTCCGGCGTCGGCTCCGGGGGAGTGTACTGGCCATAATCCAGGTAGTAGCCGGTCCAGTTGCCGTCCGGGTTGTACATCCAGGCCTCGGCGTGTCCGCCGGTCTCGTTTCCTTCGAACGTACTGCCGGTGTTATTGGTGTAGAACCAGCAGTTGGCAGCGCTGGTGCCGCCGATGCCGTGGGCCAGGCCGACGGCCATGTTGCCGTCCGGACCGCCGGTATAGGCGGTGGACTCATCATAGTTGATCAGCCATTCGTTCTTGTCGGAGAGGGTGAAAACGACATCCATGCCGATGACGCCGCCCCATGCCTGGATGACATACGCCTTGAGGGTCTTGTCATATCCGAAAACGGCCTTGTTGGACTTGTGCACCTGGTTGTCCCAGTCCCAGTAGATCGTAGCCGGGTGCGACCAGGCGAAATCGTACTGCTTCGGAGCGGCTGTGGAGACCTCGCTCACCAGGTAGTCGGAGGCGGAATAGGTCCCGGCGTCCACGCCCTTGGGAATCGCCTTGATACGGACGGTGTAGGTTGTAGCCGGCTGGAGGGATTTCACCGTGACGGAGGTCGCGGTTGTGAAACCCTTTGCGACGATATAATGGAGGCTGTTCTCAACGATGTACTGGTACTGACCGGCTTCCGGAACGGCCGTCCACATAAGCGAAACCGACCCGAAATCCGATTCATACTGAAGAGTACCCGGTTGGGTGAGCGGCGGCAGCTCCACTTCCTGCTTGTTGCAGGAAGAGAAGGTCAGGAGGGCGGCTGCAACGGCAAGCGCGCCGGCGATTTTATAGAATGCTTTCATAATCAAGTACAATCTATTCCAGGGTTACAGTAATCGCGTCGAACACGTTCTGGTCCCCGGCCGGCCAAGGATCGGAATTGATGTTCGGGTTGTTGAGAATTTCGTTGTTCGGGATCTGGTACACGAAGCGCCAGCTCTTGGCAGGAATTTTGACGGCGCCGCTGTACTGGTCGTGATTGCCTTCACGGACAATCGGCTTGCAGTTGCGGATGATATCCAGCCAGGCAAAGCCTTCTCCGTAGAGTTCCTTGCGTCGCTCCAGGAGGATGTCTTCCACGAGGGAGTCCCCGGTCTTGATGGTGGGCGTTTCGCCGCGCATGGCCTGCAGCTGGCCGACAATGGCCTGGGCTTCAGCTTCGCTGCCGGGCATGTGAGCCTTCGCTTCCGCTTCGATCAGGAGCATTTCGTCAGACCGCATGTACGGGAATCCGGCCGGGACAAGCTTCTTTCCATCCGTCAGCTGATAGAACTTGTTGGAGCAGTACAGGCCGTAACCGGCATCTGCCTTGAACCACATCTGCTGGCGACGGATGTCGTTCTCTTCGAACAAGTTGACAAATGCGTCCGGGAGGTAGAAGCAGTTGAAGGACCAGAAATCTCCGCCGTTGCGGGTGACCCAGTTGGCCCAGAGGGCAAACGGACCGTAGTCTCCGTTGGCGGTCAGCTGGTTCTCTTCATCCTGCATCAGGCCCCACATCCAGGACGGGGTGGAAATGTCGTTGAAACCGGCATTCCACTGCTCGTTGGTCGTAAGGGGATATTTGGCACGAGCCTTGGCGGCATATTCGGCAGCCTTGCTCCAGTCCTGCATCACCAGATAGACGCGGGCGAGGATACCCTGTGCGACACTCTGGTCGACATGGTTCTTGGCCGTCCGGCTGTATCCGGAGAGCATCGTCTCCGCCTTGGTCAGGTCGTCCAGGATCTGGTTGAAGGTGTCGTCGATGGTTCCGCGGGGCTTGCCTTCCGTCTGGTCTGTGGTCGGTTCCGTATAGATCGGAACGCCAGGCATATTCCGGGGATGGGACAGCTGGTAGGTGTGCTGGAAAAGCTGGGCCAGCATGAAATAGGACCAGCCGCGCATGGCCAGGGCCTGACCGACGATATTGTTGATTTCCGCCTCGGAAGCGCTCTCGATCTTCGGCGTGTAGTAGATGACACTGTTCAGGTTGTTGATCAGTACATAATAGTACCACCACAATCCCTGTGACTTGAAAATGTCGCCTCTCTGGTGGCCCCAGAAGTTGTAGTCGTAGCCGTACCATCCGCCATAGACGATGAGGTCTTCACCGGTGGCGTCGAAGGTACAGATCTGGGAGATATACCCGTTCAGGTCAGCCCGGCTGCCGGCGCTGAAGTGGAGCAGGTTGTAGCATCCGTTGAGGGCGGCATTGGCGCCCTGGATGGAGGTGAAGACCTGGTTGTCGGAGACGGAACTGGTCGGATTGGTCTCCAGGAACCCCTGGCAGGAAACGGCACAAAGGGAAGCAAGGGCCGCGATAGCTGCAATCTTTATCTTTTTCATACTAAATTCCTCCTATAAAGTAATCTGTACGCCAAAGGAAACATTCTTGGTTGTCGGGAAGCGGTTGCCGGTGGTACCGGAGATGCTCTGCTCGGGATCGGTGCCACGCCTGACCGCATTGCCGAAGGTAAGGAGGTTGTCGCCCTGGACATAGATACGCAGGCTGTCCACGTTGATCTTGTTCATGAGGCGCTTGGGGAAGGTATATCCGAGAGTGACATTCCTCAGGCGGAGGAAGGTGTTGTCAAACAGATACTTGGTGGAGAATACATCCACGGTGTTCTTATTGATTCTCGGAAGCATGGCGTTGGGGTTGTCCTTGGTCCAGGATCCGGTCAGGAGGTCCGGATGGAGCTGGAAGCCCGTACGGTAAGCCGCCATCTGGGAATAGTCGGTATCGTACATCAGGCCGCCGATGCTGTAGTAGAGCATGACGGACAGGTCGACGCCGCCGATCTGGAAGGTGTTGGTGAAACCGCCGAATACATCCGGAATGGAGCTTCCCAGATATTTCTTCTGGTCATCGGAGGTAACGTCGGAGGTGCTTTCCGTGATGACGCGGTCCACGACGACCTGGTTGCCGTCGGCATCTACGTCAAAGACATTCATCCAGAACTGGTCGTTGCCGTTGGCGGGGTTGACGCCGGCATATTCCGGTCCCCAGTAATCGTAGCGGCTCTGGCCTTCCTTCCACTTGAACACGCCGGCATTCATTTCCTTCTGCGGGAGGGAAGTGATGACGTTGCGGTAGTGGGTGGCGTTGAAATTCATGTTCCAACGGAATTTGTCGGTGTTGACGACCGCCCAGTCGAGGGTAGCCTCGATACCGTAGTTCTTCACGTCACCGATGTTGCGGTCAATGCCGGAGAAACCGGTGGAAAGGGCCATCGGCATGGTGAACAGCAGGTCCTTGGACTTACGGTCGAACCACTCGATGGAACCGGTGAGGCGGCGGAACAGGGCGAAATCGATACCCGTGTTGAACTGGAGGTTGGTCTCCCACTTGAGGGTCTCGTTCGGGAGACGGGAGATCACCACACCGGCGTTCGCCAGGTCATTGTAACCGGCGGCATACAGGCCCTGGTAGCAGTACCAGGAGGAAAGGTTGTCGTTACCGACGGCACCGTAGCTGGCCTTGAGTTTGAGGTTGTCGATCCAGGTGACGTCCTTCAGGAAATCCTCGTTGTTGATACGCCAGGAAGCACCGGTGCTCCAGAAGGTACCCCAGCGGGAGATGGGAGAGAACTTGGAAGAACCGTCGGTACGGACCGAACCGGATACATAGTACTTGTCTGCGTAGTTGTATTCCACACGGCTGAAGAAGGAAAGGAGCCGGTAGTCATCCACATACGAGGAGGAGTAGTCCGGCTGAGCCGCGGAGTTGAGTTCATACAGGCCGGCGAACGGGAATCCCTTGCGGCCGGCGGAGGCACCTGCTACATTGCGGCTGAAACTCTCCTGGCCGAGGAGGACGCCGATGTTGTGCTGGCCGAAATCCCGGTTGAAGGACAGCAGGTTGGTCCAGGTCGTGGAGACGTTGCGGTCATAGGACTTCTGGGCATTGCCGCCTTCACCGGCGGAGTAACCGTATTCGGCGCTGCCATAGCCGTCGTACTTGTTGATGTAGTAGTCGATGGAGATGGTGCTGCGGAAGGTCAGGCCGGGGATGAAGGTGAGTTCGGCATAATTACGGGTGGAAATCTGGTCGACCTTGGTGATGTATTTGTTGTAGGCCGCATCGGCGAGCATGTTCCAGCCGGACCAGTTCGGACGGTCGGAGCCATATTCGTAGATGTAATTTCCGTTGGCATCGGTCGCGTAGGCGCCCTTGTTGTAATCGTACTGGTAGATGTTGTAGGTGGAAGGCACCGTACGGAGGAACCAGACGGCGGAGTCACCGCCCGGTGCGTCGGTGAGGGAGTGGGAGAAGGAGGTGTTGGAACCGACTTCGAGCCACGGCTTCACCTTGGTGGAGACATTGGAGCGGGCGGAGATACGCTCGAACTGCTGGGTCGTGAAAATACCCTTGTCGTTGAGGTAGCCACCGGAGAAGAAATAGTTGGTGTCTCCCTTGCGGCCGCTCAGGTCGATGTTGTATTCCTGACGGGGACGGACCTTCAGCATTTCGCCGCGCCAGTCGCCGTACCACATGAGCTGGTCGTCGGTGACGAGCATGTTGCCCTGGGCATCCATCAGGTTGTTCGTGCCCCAAGGATTGATCTTGAGTTCACCGGCTACGTTGGCGGCAGCGAGAGCGCCGGCTTCTTCCGGCGTGTTGCCACCGTCGATAGCCGCATTGTACAGGCCCTGCCAAGCCATCCAGGCGAATTCGGACGGGGTGAGCTGGCGCGGCATCGGAACGGCCAGGGAGGCGAATCCCGTGTTCGTTCTCAGGGTAATCTTGCCGTTTTCGCTGGCACCCTTCTTGGTCGTAATCACAATGACGCCGTTCGCGGCACGGGAACCGTACAGGGAGGTGGCGGCCGCGTCCTTGAGGACGGTCATGGATTCGATATCATTGGAGGAGATGGCGTTGATATAGCCGGAATAGGCGACTCCGTCCACCACATACAGCGGGGAGGAGGAGGCGTTCATGGAACCGATACCGCGGATGTTGATGGATCCGCCGTCGCCCGGCTGGCCGCTGGAGTTGATGACCTGCACACCGGCACTGAGACCCTGGAGGGCCTGGGTGACATTGGAGGTGGCGATCTTCTGGATCTCCTCTTTCTTCACGACGGTCGCTGAACCGGTGAAGGAAGCCTTCGACGCCGTACCGTAGGCGACGACGATGGTCTCGTCCAGCATTTCGGAATCGTCCGCAAGAACGATGTCAAGGACCCGCTGCCCGTTGACGGCAACGGTTTTTTCCTGATAACCGAGACAGCTTACGACCAGGACACCGTCGGCAGGGACGGAGATCCTGTAAGCTCCGGAAGGATCGCTCATGGCGTACACGCGGTTGTTCCCCTGGAGAACAAGGCTTGCGCCCACGACGGGATTGCCGGCTCCGTCCCTGACCGATCCCCGCACGTCAATATTCTGTGCGGAGGCGGCTACGGATGCGAGCAGCAATGCCATGACAGTGAAAAAAACCTGCATCTTTTTCATTGGATGTGGATTTTAGTTGAACATAAATATGATAAGAGTTTTAGTCGGCGAACCGTTTTCCCCAGACTTTTTCCATCAGGGCGAAGCCTTCCGTGTCGTACTCCTTCAGGTCTTCGTAGTTGAACGGGAAATAGTCGTTCTCGCCCCAGTAGGCTTCGCAGATCTCGGAGAAATACTCCATCTGGTTGGTCGTGGCGTAGACCGAGCCGCCGAAGGTCGCTTCGAAATCGGGGTAGACCGTGTTCTTGTCCAGCCGGTAGGGCGTGTGCTTGTACAGGCCCTTCTTCATGGCGTTGTTGTAGGCTTTCTTCACGTCCGGATTCTCGAATCCGCCTGTGAGCCCCTGCTCATGATAGAGGTGGCAGAGTTCGTGGAGGACCATGTAGGGCTGGTTCTGGAGCGACCAGGAATAGTAGTTGACATAGTTGCAGAGTTCGACGCAGTGCCATTTTTCGACCATGTACCCCTGCTCCTGGAGCCATTCCTTGGAGGAGTGGTACCAGGCGGCTCCGTCTGTCAGGTCTTTCTCCAGCCAGATGGGCTGCTTGTGCATGATTTTCAGCGCTTCCGCAGGGATGAGCTGGTCGATTTCATCGAGATTCTTTTCCAGGAGCTCCCGGGCGTTGACTGCGGCGGGCGTGTTTTCCAGCCAGGTCCGCATCTTGTATTTCCATTCCCCGTGTTCGAATGTAGTGAATTGATCCTTCGGGATTTCTACAGTTGGTTTTCCGGAGTTTTCCTTCCCCGGGTCAACGACTTTGTCCTTGTTACAGGCAACTGCAACAAGGACAATCATCAGCCAAGCGGCATAAAATTTTTTCATAGATAAATGTTTATAGTGCGCCGGCGCTTTCA
>JAGAHD010000025.1 GCA_017627255.1 Bacteroidales bacterium
GGATGGCAGTGGGTGATATTTATTCTGATTATAGTGCCTACCTGGTCAATTTGAAGAATGGCAGGATTATTCCATGTTTCCGGAAGGGTCGTGGACCGAACGAACTAGCATCACCCTCTTTGGTAACCTTCACGGTAGACTCCCTGTTCGTCTTTGATCTCAATACACGGAAGAGGTTGGGGGTGTCCGTGGCAGGAAGCATTGCCTCCGGAGAACAAGATGTCGTTCAGGTTTGGAGTCCGGAAGTATCCGATCATCGATGGGTATATACCCGGATGAGGAAAATCGGAGAAGGAGACCTGCTTATTGCTGGCTTGTTTACCGATGACGTGTGGTATGAGCGGATCGGCCGGGACGGCAAGAGCAAGGGGTCTGTCCGTAAAATTGAATTTGAGGAGAGCCGGGATTATCCGGACCGTTTTAAAGGCGAAATATTCAGTGCTCCCGTTTTTTCCGTAAGCCCGGACGGGAGCAAACTTGTCTGCGCCATGTATAATGCCGGAGCTTTCTCAATCAGTTCACTGGAGGACAACGGGTTGCGGGAAGTTTTCCGGAAAGTGTACTATGGCTTTGACAACTATGTGAGCGTGGCGGATGACGCACCGGCAGTCTTATTAACGGACAGGGAACGTCTATCTCCTTCTTTTCTGGACGTTGATTCTGACAATCAATACATTTATCTGCTATACCGCGGACTCAAGGGAAACGATTCGAGCATCCCAAACCCACATGGCGACAATCTGCTCGTGTATGATTGGGGAGGACAACCGGTAAGAAGATACAAACTCTCCGAACCGGTAGGCAAGATTCATAAGATTGCAGATACTTTGTATTGCTGCCGTTGGTCTGGTGCATCGAAAATACTGAAATACAAGCTTTAATTATATTCAAGATGAAGGAATTGAGGGTCTGTCTCCTACTGTCCGCTTTGACTTTGGCATTTGGTTGCCGGCAGGGTGTAAGCCCCGTTCCCGGGTTCGGCATTCCGAAGACGTTGGAGCGTATTTGGAGTAACAGCCTGTACGCCTTTGACCGCGATCCGGATTTTATAGCAGGACGTGACAGCTGTGCCTTTTTCGGTTTCAGCCGTCCGACACCTGATAAGCCCCTTTGTCTCGGAGGCCTCTTTGAAGAGGGAGGGATGCTATATGTTGATAAAGGCTATACGGATAAGTTAAGAGTCTCCGATGCGATGTATTTCCACACCTTAGGCGACCGGATCTTCTTTTTTGATCCAGCAAACAGCGTAATGGTCTGCGAAGAGGATTTTTTTGACAAAACCCCGGCACTGATGCAAGCCAAGATAACATGGACTCCGGTGGATCTCTCCGTAATTGTTGAAAACAAGGAACAAATCCGCGGGCTATACGTTGCCGGTTCCGGAAACTATCTGATTCTTACGGAAGAAGAAGGGGAAAACGCTATGATTTTGACAGAGGGTTCTCGCGGCATTTCGGACCGGTTACCTCTCGGGACAAGCGGGGAAACAACAGCTGTAGCTATGCGTTCAGACGGCGGTGGCATCGTCGTTCTGTCCGGAGACAAGGGATCTGTGAATGCATTTCAGTTCGTGGATGGACAGATTCGACTGTGCTTTAGCCTGGAGGCGGGCCCGGCGGCGAAAGCGGTCTATGCCGATGCTGCCCATGTTTATGTGCTGTGTCATGAGCAATCCGAAGAAAAGATCCGCTCGTTAATATGTGTCTACGACTGGACCGGGAATCCGCAGCATCTGTACCGGCTCCAGGAGGAATCCCTGGCAATCTACGTAGAGCGTCAGGAAATCCTGTGGACATTATCCTCCTTCACTGTCAACAACCACCAGAAAGTGATGTTAGCCCGCCAGTATAACCTGAATGCGAATTAACGCATAATAAAGAGGGAAGGTAAACTAAATGCTGCTGGGGGTACATGCTGTGGACCCTTAACGACGTCTGTAAAAAGGAATCCCGGCAGATAATCTCTGTCGGGATTCCTTTTTATTCGGTTCAGCCGGACTAAGCTCCGTCCGGAGCTTAGTCTTCGTCCTTCTCGGCTGCGGCGTACTCCGCGAGGAGCTTGGTCTGGACATCGCCCGGGACCGGCTGGTAGTCAGCGAACTCCATGGTGAAGGTCGCGGAACCGGCGGTCAGGGAGCTCAGGGAGGTGGAGTAGCGGTAGAGCTCTGCGAGAGGCACGCGGGCCTTGAGGATCGCGAAGCCCTTGTCGGCACCCATCTCACCGAGGATACCACGGCGGTTCTGCAGGTCGGACATCACGGCGCCCTGGTACTCGGACGGGGTCATGACCTCGACGTTGTAGATCGGCTCGAGGATCTTCGGACCGGCGTTGCGGAAAGCCTCACGGAAGGCGTTGCGGCCGGCGATGATGAAGGCGATTTCCTTGGAGTCGACCGGGTGCATCTTGCCGTCGTAGACGAACACGCGGATGTCACGGGCGTAGGAACCGGTGAGCGGACCCTCGACCATGCGCTCCTTGATACCCTTGAGGATGGCGGGCATGAAGCTGAGGTCGATGGCACCACCGACGACGCAGTTGTAGAACTCCAGCTTGCCGCCCCATTCGAGTTCGGTGATGTCCTGGGTCTTGATGTTGAGCTGGGTCTCCTTGCCGCCGATCATGAACTTGGTGTTGAGCTCGCCTTCGGCCGGGCAGACCAGCAGGTGGACCTCACCGAACTGGCCGGCGCCGCCGGACTGCTTCTTGTGACGGTACTGGGCGCTCGCGACCTTGGTGATGGTCTCGCGGTACGGCACCTTCGGGGCGAAGAGCTCGACGTCGAGCTTGTACTCGTTGTTGAGCAGCCACTTGACGATGTTGATGTGCTGCTCGCCGTTGCCGCTCAGGATCGTCTGGCGGAGCTCCTTGGAGTACTCCACGATCACGGTCGGGTCGACGTTGGCGATCTTCTTGAGGGCGTCGCCGAGCTTCTGCTCGTCCTGCTGGACCTTGGCCTTGATGGCGCAGCGGTACTTCGGGGCGGGATACTCGATCTTGTCGTACTTGATGCCGGAACCCGGCAGGGAAAGGGTCGTGTTGGACTTGCCGTTCTTGAGCTTGACGGCGCAGCCGAAGTCACCCGCGTGCAGGGAGTTGACGGGCTCCTTCTTGGTGCCGGCGACGGCATAGATGGCGGAGAGGCGCTCCTTGTTGCCGCTCACGGGATCCTCGAGGTCGAGGCCGGCGGTGATGGTGCCGCTCATGACCTTGAAGTAGGACACCTCGCCGAGGTGCTGCTCCACATCGTTCTTGTAGATGAACAGGGACGGGGCGCCGTCGGCCTTCACGGCCGGTGCCGGAGCGACATCCTTGACGAACTCCATCAGACGCTTGACACCGATGTCCTTCTTGGCGCAGACGCAGAAGACCGGGTAGGCCTCGCCGGCGGCGATGCCGAGGTTGAGGCCGCGGTGGATCTCCTCCTCCGTGAGCTCGCCCTCCTCGAAATACTTCTCCATCAGGGCGTCGTCGAACTCGGCAGCCTTCTCGATGAGGGCGGCGCGGGCCTCCTCGGCCTGATCCTGGAACTGGGCCGGGATCTCGAGGTCCTCACGGGTGCCGTTGGCATCCTTGAAGTGGTAATATTTCATCGTAAGGACATCCACGAAACCGTCGAAGGCGGTGCCGGGGTTGACCGGGAACTGGACGTAGACGGCCTTGCCGCCGATGGACTCCTTGATGGAATTCTGGATGTTGTCCCAGTCTGCCTTCTCGCTGTCGAGCTGGTTGACGGCGATCACCAGGGGGAGCTTCTTGCCGTCGGCCAGGCGGAGGAAGTTCTCCGTACCCACCTCGACACCCTGCTGGGCATTGATCACGAGCACACCGCTCTCGCAGACCTTGAAGGCGGCATAGGCGCCGCCGATGAAGTCGTCGGAACCCGGGGTGTCGATGAAGTTGATCTTGGCATTCAGGAACTCGGCGTACAGCGGCGTCGCATAGATGGAGCGCTGGTTGATCTTCTCGAGTTCATCATTGTCGGAGAGGGTGTTCTTGTCTTCGACAGTACCCCTCCGGTCGATCACCTTGCCCTCGAAGAGCATGGCTTCAGCGAGCGTGGTCTTGCCGGACTTGGAAGCGCCGAGCAGGGCCACGTTGCGGATGTCTTTGGTAGAATAATCTTTCATGTGTGGTATTGTGTATTATTAATTTTCGTGAAAGTCCGCAAATCTAATCATTTTTGCGGCCAAACGCAAATCATTTTGGACCACCGCATCAGCAGTTCGTCCCCGGAGAGTCCGAGTTCACGGAGGATCAGTTCGTTCAGCGCGCCGGGGAGCACGCGCAGGAGGCGGCAGGCATCGGGGAAATCCGCAGGGATCCGGTCCGACTCCAGGAGCCGGAACAGTTCGCGGTAGGCAGTCTCTGTCTTGTTCATCATGGCGGTTCGGATGTTTGTGCAAAGATGGGAGACGGTTTTGGAATTCACAACATGTTCGCGGGGGTACAAGTGGGGGTAATCTAAATAATAAATACGATTTTTTGCACAGATGTACGATTTTTAAAGATATTGTCCGTTTTTTCCGGCACGATGAAAAAAATCAGCCGCTATATCTTTGCCATGTGAATCTAGACAGTGAACATATCCGGATCCGCCAGGCCCGAGAGCAGGCCGGATTCTCCCAGATCGAAATGGCCGAGGAACTCGGCGTCGGCAGGACGACCTATATCTCGTTCGAGACCGGGCGTACCAAACTCTACAACAAACTCGTCACCAAGATGGCCGACCGGCTCGGTTTCGAGCCGGAAGAGCTCCTCTACGGCCAGCGCCCCGACGAAGCCCTGCTCCGCGACCAGGCGTCCATCGACGACTGGAAGCGCAATCTCGTCAACGACTACGAGCAGCGCATCGCCATCCTCCAGGACAAACTCGACGCGGCCAACAAGATCATCTCCTACCAGGACGCCAACATCCAGACCCTCACCCAATCCAACCAATATCTTTTGGAACAACTGCGGAAAAATGACTAAATTTGTCTGACCCAGGTTTCAGACAAATGAAAAGATCACTCTTCCTTGCGGCCGTCATGGCCGCCCTCCTTTTTCCGAAAGCTTCCGCACAGTCTCTCGAAGAGACGTTCCGGACACCGCCCGAAGAGGCCAAACCCCTGATGATCTGGCAATGGATGGACGGCATGGTGACCCGCGAAGGGATCACTGCCGACCTCGAAGCCTACAAGGCAGCCGGCATCGGCGGCGTGCAGCAGTTCCTGGTGGGCGGCGACATGCAGACGCTCGTCAAGGATCCCGCCAACGCCATCGGCACGGACAACTGGCGCTCCCTGATGCGCTTCGCCCTGGACGAATGCGCCCGGCTCGGGCTGTCCTTCGGCACGCACAACTGCCCCGGCTGGTCCTCCAGCGCTTTCCCGACCGTCCGCCCGGAGTATTCCATGCAGGAACTGGTCTGGTCCGCCACGCCCGCCGGCGGCAACGGCCAGGCGCAGACCTTCCGGCTCCCCAGGCCGGAGGTGGACCCGAAATGGGACTACTATAGGGACGTGGCCGTCCTGGCCGTCCCGGCCGAAGGCGTCATCCCGCAGGAGAGCGTCCGGATCCTCACCGGACAGACGGCTCCGGACGGAAGCCTGACCTGGACGGTCCCCGACGGGGAATGGACGATCTACCGTTTCGGCCACACGACCAACGGCAAGGACAACCATGGCACGGCGCCGGAAGGCGGCGTGGGCCTGGAATGTGACAAGATGAGCCGCGAGGCCGTGGACCACTACTGGGCCCAGTATCCCGCCCGGCTGCTGGAGATCGCCGGGCCGCATGCCGGCCGCACGTTCCTCCGGCTGGAGGTGGACAGCTACGAGGCCGGAGGCCAGACCTGGACGCCCCGTTTCCCGGAGGAATTCCGGCGGCACGCGGGCTATGACATCCTCCCCTGGCTGCCCGTGCTGGCCGGACGGACCGTGGACAGCGAACAGGCCTCGGCCCTGTTCTTCGACGATTACGCCCAGACCGGGCAGGACCTCGTGGCCGCCAACTACTACGGGCGCCTGAGCGAGCTCTGCCACGAGAACGGCCTGGTCCTGTTCGCCGAGCCCTACGGCACCGGCGGCAAGCCTTTCAACCCGGTCATCACCGACAAGGTCATCCCCTTCCTGCACCCCGACGACCTGATCGCCGCGGAGTTCTGGACCAAACCCGAGACCTGGGGCTGGCCGGAAGTGCCCGACGTCGTGGCCGCCACGCGCCGCTCCGGCCGCGAGACGGTCTGGGCCGAATCCTTCACAGCCATCTCCTCGCAGGCCTGGCGGGACGACCCGGATTACCTCAAGCGCGTCGCCGACAAGGCTTTCTGCCTGGGCGTCAACGCCTTCATGCTGCACGCCGCCGCGCAGAACCCCTGGCC
>JAGAHD010000140.1 GCA_017627255.1 Bacteroidales bacterium
CCCACGTTCTGGGAACCGAGGGTACCGTAGTTGGCACGGATCTTCAGGTCGTTCATCCAGGAAATGTTGTAGAAAGGTTCCTTGCTGATTCTCCAACCGAGGGAGACGGACGGGAACACGCCCCAGCGATGCTCCTTGGCGAAACGGGAGGTACCATCGCGGCGGACCGTAGCCTGGAACAGATACTTGCCGTCATAGTCATAGTTGACCCGGCCGAAGTAGGAAAGGAGGCGATGCTGGCTGCTGTCACCCGCACCGGCATCAGGGGTGATACCGCTGGAGACTTCCTTCAGGTAGAGACCGCCGGCGGTCTTTACGAGGTCCTTGGAACGGGCGGTCATGCTCCTTCTGTTGGTATCCTGATAGGACTGACCGATGACGCCTGCCAGGTTGTGCTTGCCGAAGCTCTTGTTGAAATTGAGCGTATTCTCAACGAGGAAGGTATTGTTGATGTTCGAAGAAGCGTTGGCGTTGGATGCGACATCCGTTTCGCCATAGGCATAACCGTAACCGTTGGACCAGCCGTTGGAGTAGCTGTTCATGATGGTCGTACCGATATTGAGCTTGTAGCTGAGCCAGCTGGTGATTCTCATCTGGGCCCAGGCGGAACCTCTGAGGTACAGGCCGGTGTTGTTCGTGTAGTTGTTGCTGTCGTCAGCATCGGCGACGACATTATGGCCGTTCGTGTAGCAGAACACACGGTTACCGTAGCCCCAGCCGTTCTTGCCGTACACATCGTCCCGGATCGGCATGGTCGGGTTGACCTGGAGAAGCTGGGAGAGGGTGGAATTGCTGTGGCTCTTGTTATAGGTACGGCCCATCTGGATGGATTCGCCGAAGGTGAAGATTCCCCGTTTGAACTCGGAGGTGATGCTCGCGGTGAAACGGTTCATGTTGCGGGCAATCGTGTAGCCGCTGTTGTCGAGATAACCGAAAGAGGTACGGAACTTCGAATCCTTGGAACCGCCGCTGAAAGCAACGTTGTACTCCTGGACGACGCCGGTCTTCA
Organism: Bacteroidales bacterium; assembly: GCA_017627255.1. Lineage (GTDB taxonomy): Bacteria > Bacteroidota > Bacteroidia > Bacteroidales > UBA932 > Cryptobacteroides. The sequence continues at coordinate 1,010 of JAGAHD010000140.1, forward strand.
TGAATTCATCCTCCCAGTCCACATCATGCTTCCACCATTCCGGGGTAGCCTCGGAGGTAGAGCCCTTCTCGCGGCCCCACTGATACTCGCGCGTGCGGAGGTCTCTCCATTCTTCACCGTTGATGAAATCGACACGGCGCATGTTCTGGATACCGACCTGGCTGCTGAAATCAATCTTGGTCTTGCCTTCCTTGCCGTTCTTGGTGGTGATGATGATAACGCCGTTGGCCGCACGGGAACCGTAGATGGCCGCTGCGGAAGCATCCTTCAGGATCTGGATGCTCTCGATATCGTTGACGTTGAAGCCGACATTGTTGTCCGTCGGGACACCGTCGATGACGTAGAGCGGATCCACGTTGGTGAGGTTACCGGTACCACGGATCTGGATGGACGGAAGGCCGCCCAGTTCGCCACTGGTACGAACAGTAACACCGGCAGCCGCACCCTGGAGGGCGTCACCGATGGAGGTCAGCGCACGGCTCTTGAATTCTTCAGGTTCGACGACGGAAACGGCACCGGTCAAGTCTTTCTTCTTGATGGTACCATAACCGATGACGACCAGTTCGTCCAGCATCTCGTCCTCTTCCTCGAGGACGACATCGATGACGGCACGGCCGTTGGCGACGATGTCAACGGTCTTGTAACCGATGCAGGAGAACTGAAGGGTAGCCGTTGCAGGCACTCTCTGGAGCGTGTAGTGACCGGCCTCGTTGGTGACGGTACCGTTCTGGGTCCCCGTCACGAAAACAGATGCGCCGATGACAGGCTGTCCGGCCGGGTCGGTGACGGTACCGTTGACCGTCTGGGCCCGGAGTCCGAATGCCGCAAGCAGGAGACATGCCGCTACGGCTGCCATTTTCCTGCACAGATTCGTTGCAAATAAAGTTGGTTTCATTGGTTAAATAAAATTGGTGGTTTTTTTAGTTTTTATCAGATTGTCCAGTACGTCAGTCGAAAATCTCGCAGTTTTCTTTCAGGATATCCACCAGGTGCCAGGCGAACTGGCGGATGGCCTTGGTGTCACGCTCCTTGGGATCCTGTTTGCGCCAAGCTTCGATCCGGGCCGACATCAGGTCGTGCATCGGAACCATCTGGGCGGCTTCCAGGATGTTGACGGCCCATTCGCAGGCCTCCAGGATATCATCCGTGCTGGCGGAAGTGGTCTTGAAAACCTCCTTCTCCTCATGGAACGACTCCTTGATCCGCCGGATGGCCTCATCGGCATAGCCCTCGCGGTTGGGATTCTCCCGGACCATCGTCGAAGCGTCCCGGTTCCGGAAAATGCCCAGGCAGGCCGCC
>JAGAHD010000141.1 GCA_017627255.1 Bacteroidales bacterium
TATCCTGGCTCTTGAAGTTGAACACAGTGTCCTTGCCGTCGATCTTGAAGTTCTTCGGCGCTTCCTCACCCTCGACGTACGGGCAGACGAGGAGATGGACCTCACCGAACTGGCCGGCACCGCCGGACTGCTTCTTGTGGCGGTACTGGGCGGTCGCGATCTTGGTAATGGTCTCGCGGTACGGCACCTTCGGAGCATAGAGTTCGATGTTCTGCTTGAACTCGTTGTTCACTCTCCACTTCACATAGTTGATATGCTGCTCGCCCATACCGGAAAGGATGGTCTGGCGGAGTTCCTTGGAGTACTCGACGTTGATGGTCGGATCCTGGGCGGCAATCTTGTTCAGGGCATCGCCGACCTTGGCTTCGTCGTTCTTGTCGACGGCCTTGACGGCGCAGCGGTACTTGGCATCCGGGAACACCATGTGGCAGATCGCCTCCTGTCCGGGAGCGGCCAGGGTGACGTCGGTCTTACCGGCCTTGAGCTTCATCACGCAGCCGATATCGCCGGCAGCGATGGAGGAAACCTTCTCCTTCTTGGCGCCCGCGACGGCGTAGATGGCGGACAGGCGCTCGCCGTTGCCGGTCTCCGGGTTCACGAGGTCGGCACCCTCGTTGAGGGTTCCGCTCATCACCTTGAAATAGGAGACTTCACCGAGGTGCTGCTCGACGGAAGTCTTGTAGATGAACAGGCTCACGGGACCGTTCGGATCGCAGGTCACCTCATTGCCTTCCACTGTCTTCTGGGTCGTACCGACCGGGCTCGGGCACACGTTGACGATGAATTCCATCAGGCGGCGGACACCCATGTCAGCCTTGGCGGAAACGCAGAACACCGGGATGGTCTCGCACTTGACAAGTCCGGCACGAATACCTTCGCGAATCTCATCGGTAGAAAGTTCCATGGTCTCGAAGAACTTCTCCATCAGCTCGTCGGATCCTTCAGCAGCCTTCTCCATGAGTTCGGCGCGGAGTTCCTCGGCCTCGTCGGCATAAGCGGCAGGGATATCGAGCTCTTCGTTCTTGGCATTGTAATATTTCATCGTGATGACATCCACGAAGCCTTCCAGGCCGGGACCCGGGTTCACCGGGAACTGGCACAGGACAGCCTTTTTGCCGAATTCCTCGTTGAGGGCAGCGCGGACACCGTCCCAGTTGGCCTTGTCATGGTCCAGCTGGTTGACAGCGATCACCACCGGCTTGCCGTACTGGTCGGCATAACGGGAAAACAGGGTCGTACCGACCTCGATGCCGGCCGTGCCGTTCATCACGAGGACCGCACTCTCGACAACCTTGAAAGCGGAAAGGGCACCGCCGCTGAAGTCATCGGAACCCGGCGCATCGATGAAATTGATCTTGCAGCCGCCGAACTCCGCATACAGCGGAGTCGCATTGATGGACTTCTGGTTAGTCTGTTCGAACTCGGTGTTGTCGGAAACCGTGTTCTTCTCTTCGACACTGCCACGGCGGTCGATTACTTTGCCCTCGTAAAGCATGGCTTCGGAGAGCGTGGTCTTGCCGGAGTGTGCAGCACCGATGAGGACCACGTTGCGGATTTTGTCAGTAGTGTAGCTTTTCATTGCAATGATATTGGATTATTCGTTTTCTGCGTTTTATGCGCTTTTCACGCGTATCTTGCAAAGATAACGATTTTTCACACAATTACAATAAAGAGCGTCGTTTTTGCCTTGGAATGTAGGTTCAGCCCTTAAAAAAACGTACCTTTGAGGCATGAAAGCGATCCACCTGAAAAGTTGCCTGGAGCCCGGCAGGCGGGAGGCAGGCTGTGACGAAGCCGGACGCGGCCCCCTCGCCGGACCGGTGTATGCCGCAGCCGTCATCCTCCCGGAAGATTTCCGCCACCCGCTCCTCAACGATTCCAAGCAGATGACGGAAAAAGCGAGGGAGGAACTGCGTCCCATCATCGAGGCAGAGGCCGTCGCATGGGCCGTGGAGGCGGTCAGTCCGGAGGAAATCGACCGGCTGAACATCCTCTGGGCCTCCGTAACGGGGATGCAGCGCGCCGTCCTCAGGCTCGACCCCGCTCCGGCATTCCTGCTGGTCGACGGCAACAAGTTCCGTCCTTTCGGTCCCTATGGGTTCAACGATTTCCGGACTGTCGTCCACGGTGATGCCACCTACGCCAGTATCGCCGCCGCATCGGTCCTTGCCAAGACCCACCGGGACGCCTTCATGCGGGAACTCTCCCGGCAGTATCCCGAATACGGCTGGGACAGCAACATGGGCTATCCGACGCCCGGGCACATCGAGGCCATCCGGCGCTTCGGGTACACCCCGTGGCACCGGAAATCCTTCCATGTCAAGGAATTGGAACCGGTCCTATTTTAAATAGCGCCCTCCTGCGTCCTTTTTGCAGCCCGATATCATGAGATTTTTCCTATCTTTGTGCAAACATTGATACGCATGAAAAGAATCCTGATCCTGGCCATGGCGGCCCTTCTGGCCGTTCCGGCATCCGCGGACGAGGGCATGTGGCTCCTCCCGCTCCTGCAGAAAATGAACGGCAAAGCCCTCAAGGAAGCGGGCTGCAAGCTTTCTCCCGACGAGATCTACAGCATCAACAAATCCTCCCTCAAAGACAACATCGTCCATTTCGGAGGTGGCTGCACGGCTGAAATCATCTCCTCCGAAGGCCTTCTCGTCACCAACCACCACTGCGGGTACAGTTCCATCCAGGCACTCTCCACCGATGAGCACAACTACCTGATGGACGGATACTGGGCCATGACACGCGACCAGGAACTGCCGGCACAGGGCCTATCTGTAACCTTCCTCCAGTCCATGACCGACGTGACGGATGCGATTGCCAAGGCTGAGGCGAAACTCCGGAAGGCCACCTCCGATCCCGCCGTCCTGGACTCCCTCCTCCAGCTCGAGAAGGACAAGATGGTGACGCTGGCCCTCAAGCAGAACAAGA
>JAGAHD010000142.1 GCA_017627255.1 Bacteroidales bacterium
AAGCGGGCATAGTCAATGTGCCGGGACCAGTAGGCCCATTTCTCTTCTTCACTCTGGAACGGGTAGAACGAGGATGTGTACAGATCAGTGAAACCGTACCGCGCAATCATATCGGCAAAGGCTTTCTCGAAGTCGGGGCCGTCGTAATGGATGCCGGCCGCCGTTGACAAACCGGCGCCTGCGCCAATGATGACAACATCGGCCTCCGCAATGGCTGATTCAGCCTTTTGCAAGGGCGTTTTGATAAAGTTCATGGTCGATTTCTTTGAAGGTGTTGAAGATGACGGTTTTTACGGATGAATCCTGGTGGCCCGCCATCCACGAGCGAACGGTGGAAACGGCTATCTCGCAGGCTCTGTCATTGGGGAAGCGGAATTCACCGGTGGAGATGCAGCAGAAGGCAATGGACTCCAGTCCCTTTTCATGAGCAAGGTCCAGACAGGAGGAATAGCAGGAGGCTAGCTGGACTTCCTGCTGGCGGAGCGGCAGGGGAGTTGTGACGATGGGACCGACGGTGTGAATGACATACTTTGCCGGGAGGTTGAATCCAGGCGTTATCCTGGCGCTGCCCGTGGGCTCATCCGATCCTTTCATCATCTCCTCACACGAAAGCCTGAGCTGCACTCCTGCCGCTGAATGGATGGCATTGTCGATGCAGCGGTGAAGGGGCACAAAACAGCCCAGCATCTGCGAATTGGCAGCATTGACGATGGCATCCACCTTGAGGCGAGTGATGTCGCCTTGCCATTCAACAATGTCATTCTGAGCGAAGCGAAGAATCTCCACCACCCCTTTCTCCGCCAACTGCGCCTGCAACTCTTCATCCTGCATCCGAAGGAACTCCTTAGAAGCAGGTATCGGCGGCCGGACATTCATCAGTGCACGGAAAAGATTCCGGCGCTCCTGAAGGGAGTCCGGTACAGGAATCTGCCGATACCTGGGATTTTCATCCAGCAGGTACCGGCAAAGCCACTGAAGACGGTTATATTCAGAATCCGAATTTGCCATTGGCATTCATCCGTTTGTCTTCCGGGAGGATGGACTCGATGGTGTCCCAGTGCTCCACGATTTTACCGTCTTCGAAGCGGAAAATATCGAAGCCGATCTTGGGGCCGAAGAAGTTGTAGTCGGTGTGTGCGACGACGTAGTTGCCATCCTGGAACACGCGTACGGTGTTCACCTTGGCGGCTTCAGGGAAGTCCTTGAGCGCACTGAGGGCAGCGCCAAACCCTGCAAGACCGTCGGCCACACCCAGATTGTGCTGGGTGTAGTGATTTGCGTTGATGTAAGCGATGGGCTCGGTGGCCCCGGTTTCGATGGAGTTGAGTTCCTCGATCACCATTCTTTCAAAATCAGTGTGTGCCATAATGCTATTTGTGTTTTAAGTGTTTTGTTCCGTTTGACAATGCAAAGGTATGTTAATACTGAATATTTGTCAAGTATATACTTTTTTGTAAGTATATGGTTTATTCGTAAGAAATGGAAATTAATATGTTATATATGGAATTTATGGCGTTATTTTATTTGAAAATTCTTAATTCTGTCAGATTTTATATACTTACTATTGGAAAGTAATAAGATATTCCTTACCTTTGCTGCGATCAATTCGCGTATTATGAAAGAAGTCAATACTGCCTATCTTACCTGTCCCATCCGGAATGTTATCGACCGTTTCGGCGACAAATGGTCCCTGCTGGTCCTATATCACCTGCATAAGTATGGAACCCTCCGTTTCGGCCAAATCTATAAGGAAATGAGCGACGTGTCTGAGAAGATGCTTTCGGCCACGCTCAAGAACTTGGAACGTGATGGACTTGTCAGGCGCAAGGCCTATCCGGAGATTCCGCCGCGTGTGGAGTATTCCCTTACGTCGCTTGGTGAATCCCTGATGCCCCATGTGGACAGCCTCATCGGCTGGGCTGTGGAGCATTTCCAGGATGTGACGCACGGAAAAGTGTTGGTATAAACCTCATAGTCATGAAAGAAGCACTGGATTTCCTTAAAGAGAACAACGAAGTGGCTTTTGCCACCATTGGAAACGGGCGGCCGCAGATGCGGGTGTTCCAGATTATGAAGCAGTCCGGAACCACCCTGTGGTTCGCCACCGGACCGCACAAGCGAGTCTATGCGGAATTACAAGAGAATCCCGCCGTGGAGATTCTTTCCAGGAATGGAAACATCTCCGTGCGAGTGAGTGGAGATGCCGTATTCGATGTACCGGACGATGTCTGCAAAGCGATATACGAAACCAATCCGGTCCTGCCCAGACTTTACCATGACTACAAGTCGCTGGTATATTTCCGCATCGAGATTGACCGTATGGATTACTTTGACCTTACTCCCACGCCTCCTGTCCTCCGCCACTATGACCGAGTCAGCGGGCAGTACGTGGACCTCAATCCATTCGGGGAGAAGAAAGCTTGAATATGAAACGTCCCTTACTATTATTTGTCCTGTTATCCGGCCTGTTGTCACAGACCGGGTGTGCCGGTTCCGAACAACTCTCCGGCCTGGACGATCAGGAAAACTTCTCCATCGAACAGAATCCGTCTTCTCAGAATCCTTCTACAAAACTAGCTCCCACCCTTGTTATGAATAATGGCTTGAACCTGCCGACGGCCGGCATCGGAACCTATTCCCTGCATGGACAGACATGCTTCAATTCCGTGTATTCAGCCCTGAAAAGCGGAGTCCGGCTCATAGATACTGCGTATATGTACGGCAATGAAAAGGAAGTCGGTCAGGCTGTCCGGCAAGCTGTCGCTGATGGTATCTGCAAGCGGGAAGACATTACGGTAATCACCAAAATCTATCCCGGAACGCAGTATGCGCATCCGGAGGAGGCCATCGAACAGGCGCTTTCCAAGCTGGACATTGGCTATATAGACATCATGCTCCTGCATCATCCGGGGACAAACGATGTGAAGGCCTACAAGGCGATGGAAAAGTATCAGGCGGTCGGGAAGATCAAATCACTGGGCATCTCCTGTTTCTATGTCAAGGAATTGGCCGAGTTCCTGCCTCAGGTAAACGTCAAGCCTGTCCTGGTGCAGAATGAGATTCATCCTTATTACCAGGACACGGAGGTCGTTGACTTCATTCATAAGAATGATATCGTCGTGCAGGCATGGTACCCGCTCGGAGGGCGCGGCTTCCAGGGAGAGCTGCTCAAGGATCCTGTCCTTGCCGATATTGCAAAAGCCCACGGCAAGTCAATTGTGCAAGTGATCCTGCGCTGGCACTGGCAGCGCCATGTGGTCACCATTCCGGGCTCCAGCAATCCCGCCCATATCGCCGAGAACCATGACATCTTCGATTTTGAACTGACAGATGACGAGATGGCTAGGATTGCTTCGCTCAACCGCAACGAAAAACACGACTGGTATTAGCCGTAGTTCTCAATCAGGTACTTCACAAACTGGGGATCCCCGAAGTTGACAAGGCCGCTGTCGTGCTCATTGAGCCCGGCAATTGCAGCCATTTCGTCAGCTGTCAGGGTGAAGTCCAGCACGTTCAGGTTCTGCTCCATCCGCTCCTTGTGGGAGGACTTGGGGATGGCAACGATGCCGCGCTGGGTGAGCCACCTCAAGGCCACCTGCGCTGCGCTCTTGCCGTATTTCGATCCTATTGCAGCGAGTTTCTCATTCTTCACGATGCCGTCCACGCCCTGGCCGCCGAGAGGGCCCCAGGCCATCATTTTCGTGTAGAATTCCGCGAGGATTGGTTCGATGCCCCTCTGTTGGACCATCACGTTGCACTGGAGCTGGTTCACCATCGGCTTGACGTCCACATAGTGCGCGAGGTCGAAGAAACGGCCAGCCTGGAAATTGCTCACGCCGATGGCGCGGACCTTGCCGTCCCTGTAGGCCTTCTCCATCGCCCGCCAGGTGCCGAACACGTCGCCGTAGGCCTGGTGGATCAGAAGCAGGTCGATGTAGTCGGTCTTCAGCTTCCGGAGGCTCTCGTCGATGGAGGCGGCTGCCTTTTTCTCGCCGTTGTTGCTGATCCAGACCTTCGTCACAAGGAATATCTCCTCGCGGGGAATGCCGGACTCTGCGATGGCATCGCCCACGCCTTCCTCGTTGAAGTAGGCCTGGGCCGTATCGATGAGACGGTAACCGACCGACAGCGCGTCGGCTACGCACCTCTCCGCTTCCTGCGGAGGGATCTGGAACACGCCGTATCCCAGGATGGGCATCTGGATGCCGTTCGAAAGGGTAATGAATTCCATATCAATTTCAGTGAGTTGCTTTCAGGTATTGAAGGTCGCCGTACCAGTAAGAGGCGGTGCAGCCGCCGTCGGCGAGGATATCGGCGCCGAAGATGAAACGGCCTCTGCTTGACAGGAGGAACTCCGCCAGGTCCCCGATCTCGTCCGGGGTGCCGGCCCTTCCGGCAGGCATGCCCTTGATCATGTCCAGGTAGCCTTGGGCCCTCGGGCCGTCGAGCTCGTCATTGGCGAGCGGGGTGATGATGATGCCGGGGCTGATGCTGTTGATCGTGGCGCCGCGCCTTCCCCATTTGCAGGCTTCTCCCGCGACACGGAGCACATTGCAGCGCTTGGAGTACTGGTAAGCCTTTAGGGTGTCAGTGATGGCCTGAATGAAGGGAAGGTGAAGCAATTCTTCCACCGGAGCAGTGGCAAGGGCCTCGTTCTCCTCCAGACTCAGGGCCGGGAGCCGGTAACCGGACTGGGAAGAGATGACAACTCCCGATCCGCCCTCAGCGATCACCTTGCCGAACTCCTCCAGCAGAACGGAGGTGCCATAGAGGTCCACCTGCAGGATCTTCTCCACGGGAGCCTGGGAAGGGGAGACCCCGGCCGCATTGATGAGGTGCTTTACCGGACCGAGGGACGTAGAGAACTTCACAAGCTCAAGAATGTCCTCCTTGCTGCCGAGGTCGGTCCGGATGGTACGGGTCTCGAATCCGGCATCTTCCAGAGTCTTTGCTGCCTTTTCCGCATTCTCAATGCTGTAATCAGCGAGGACGGTGATGCGTCCCGCGCCCACCCTTCTTGCGATGGCCATGCCGATGGATCCGGCACCGACCAGAACGGATACTTCTTTTGTCATATCAATAAGTGGATGCTTTGGTCCAAACGATCTTCCACTGCCCGTCGATACGCTCCAGTCGCGAATCCATCTGCAGAGGCCAGGTGTGACGCCCTCCTCCATAGACGGCGGCGTTCACCCTGCTGCGGCCGATGAGACGCGCTTTGTCTCCGTCCACAGTGACTTCGATGGAGTCGGTCTGGGTGCTGTAGTAGTTCAGCACACCGGTCGCGATCTCGCGGAGGTATTCCCCCTTGGACTGCCGGTGGCCGCTCATGTGCACGAGCACGCTGTCATCGGACAGAAGGGCACCGAGGGATACCGTGTCCTTGGTGATCATATACCGCAGCATGTCTTCGTAGAGGCGGGCGATCTGTTGCTTGTCGTTCATCGTGTTATCAGTTGTTCCGCTCTGCGCGGCCACCATGAGGGGACTGAGCATCATGAGCAAAAGGGTAAGACAGTGTTTCACTGTGCAAAGATAGGGATTCCACACCGAATGGGCGTAACCGTTTTTTCAGTTTGTCTTATCATTTTTTCCTCACCTTACAAGTGGATGCGAATCAGAAACTCAAACTGCTGAAGTACTCCTTCTTCTCCTCCTGTACGAAATCGATGGCGCGGTTGATGTAGTCCAGGAACGGCTTGGTTGTCCTGAAGATATCCACTAGCCGCCCGGAGAGGTCCCCCGATGTGACGAACCGGTCGTCCGGCGCATAGTACAGGCAGAAGGCTTTGAGCTTATAGTAGGGAGCATCCGGCGTGTCGGAAGGGAAGGGGGCAGGAACCCGTTTCAGGGCTCCGCGGACATCGATCACCAGGCGCGGATCCACCTCCGAGAGGATCTTCCTGAAATCCCCGCCGCCCAGCTGGATGTCCTCGCGGATGACTTTCAGGACCTCCGGAGGGCACCAGATGTCGCCGATGGCGACCATGTTCCCGTATGACTTCGCCCCTACATGGAAATAATACCCGCTGTAGCCGGACTTCTTCCCGCCTCGGTTGATATACAATCCCATATGGGTCTTGTAGGGGGTCTTGTCCTTCGAGAACCTCAGGTCCCGGTAGATGCGGTAGGTGCAGTCCTTCGGCGAGAGGGGACCGACCGTGTCGTCGAAACCCCTGATGCCGGAAAGCAGGTCTGCTGCGAACGCCTCGACCGTCGCCTTGGCCGCAAGATAACGGTCCTTGTTGGCGTCGAACCACTCCTTGTCGTTGTGCAGGGACAGGTCCTGCAGGAATCTCAGCGTCTCTTTCATTTCACAGGAATCGTTTTGATAACCCTGGCCGGATTGCCGGCGTCTATGGCAGTTTTGTCCTCGGGTCAGCTGAATGCAAATGTAACCATTTCCCACGATTTGCCCAAAGGGGAAGGGCACCCTCATCCCCTTTCCCGATAACGATCCGGTTGCCCGCATGCCGATAAATCGCTAATAATTGGGATTTACAATGAGAGGGAGAATGACGACCTTATGCTTCATAACAAAGTCAATCGCCATGAATAAAAAACTCAACCCCTGGGCTGCCGCCACCAGGAAGATGCAGGCGCCGACGACCATCATGATCTTCTTCTTCACGTCCTGCTCGTCGTTGTTCATCGAGATGTACACGCTGATGGCGCCAACAATGGCAACCACGCCGGCGATGGCGTAGCACAGCTTGACGACGATCGGCACGTACTTCGCGATCTCCTCGGCGACCGTGGTGAGGGCGCTCGTACCGGCGGTATAGTCACCCGCACCGCTCTGCGCTAACGCCGCGGTACCGCCCACCATAAGCATCAGGGCGACGGCCCTGGTCTTCGGGGAGGTGAGGAATTTCCTGATCAAGTTCTTGATTTTTGTCATGTCCGAATGCTTTAGAGTTTGACTTGATGTATCCGTCCCGACGGGACGTTCCGGACCGGTCCGCGGCACGTGCACTTACCGATGGCCGATACCTTCTTATTCGTCTATATGTGATATCCGAAGAAGGCGGGGAGGTCGATAGTCGCTCCGATCATGAAGAGTATCGCTCCAAAGAGCGTCATGATGTTCTTCATGACCTGCCCCTCCTGGTTGTTGATCTTGATGTAGATGATCAGGGCCGAGATGATGGACATGATGCTGCCTACGGCGTAACAGACGTACAGCACATAGAGCATCATCGTGACCGCGAAGTCATGCGCCCTGGCCAGCGCGCTCGCGCCCCAGGAGTAGTCCACCCCTCCGGCACGCGCCTAGGCAGCCTGGACGACCAGCAGCCCGAGAAACGTCAGAAGGAGGGAAGGGGAGCCCGTCCTATTCCGTAGCAGCGTCCTCATTTCCCTTCTGTTCTGTTTGTGTTTCGGATTCCGGCGCCGGTGTGACCTTCTTCTCTATCTGAAGAGGAGGACGACCTTCCTTCAGCGCCGATTCTATCGTGATGCTCATCAGCTCGCCGTTCATCTCGGGCCGGATCTGCTCCAGCGATTCGGCTGCCTCGTTGTCAGTCTCCTCGACGGCCTTGCTTGTTTCCTCTGGTTGGTCGGGGACTTCAAAAGTCTCCACGGACGTTGAAGAATGGTCTTTGGGCTTGCGGTACAGGTCGGAACAGATCAGCACCGTGTAATAGATAATGTAGACGACGGTGAGACAGACGCAGAAGATCCAAAAAATACTCATTGCTTTCTTCAGATAGAGTTCATTTATCCTTTAATTAACGCTCGGCAGAATGAACCGATTTTGCCGTAAAGCGGGCGTTTTCTACCCATTTTCGAAGGGTATATTAAAAAAGAAATCGCTTTTGCAAGAGGTTGAGAAGAAATTTTTGAGGAAATTTGACGATAAAAATCAATTTTCCTCAAAATGGTACTACAAAAGGGTACTTGATGCCTGATTATTCGACAGTATTGTCTTGATCGCCCTCCCAGAACCATAAGTTCTGTTTTGCCGGGCAGGAGCATCGGTCAACAAATCGGCAAGAATAAGAGGCTTTCAAGACGAATAGTCATAGTTATTTGCCGATGTCGGCAAATTTTGCTATATTTGTAACTGGTTCAACCCTTTATTTGCCGATGCCATGGAAATGTTATCCGTAAGTCAGTATGCCGAACAAAATGGAATCTCCGAGCGAACCGTCAGAAACTGGTGCGCTACGGGAAAGATGGAGAGGGCGATCCTTGTCGGCAAGACATGGAATATCCCGGCCGATGCTCCGCTTCCCAGGAAAGGGAAGTCCATGGAGAGCCCCCTGCTGAAGCGACTTCGTGAAGAAAAGGAGGGAAAGGTGAGCGGGGGTATCTATCATCGCACTCAGATCGACCTCACCTATAACTCCAATCACATCGAGGGCAGCCGTCTGACCCACGAACAAACGCGTTTCATTTTTGAGACGAACACGATCGGCATTACGGACGAGAGCGTCAACGTCGATGACATTGTCGAGACGACAAACCATTTCCGGTGCATCGACCTCATCATCGACCGTGCCGGCGATAAACTGACCGAGCCGCTGATCAAGGAGATTCACCGGATCCTGAAGACCGGGACTTCCGACAGCAGGAAATCCTGGTTCAATGTGGGGGACTATAAGAAACTGCCCAATGAGGTGGGAGGGAACGCCACGTGCCCTCCGGAGCAAGTGCATGCCCGGATGAAAGCGTTGCTCTCTTCCTATAATGCCAAGACTGTAAAGACACTGGAGGATATCATCGATCTGCATCAGAAGTTCGAGACGATCCATCCCTTCCAAGACGGGAACGGGCGCGTTGGAAGGCTCCTGATGTTCAAGGAATGCCTGGCAAACGGTATCGTACCGTTCATCATCACCGAAGAACTCAAACTCTTCTATTACCGCGGTCTCCGGGAATGGGGACACGTGAACGGTTACTTTATGGACACCTGCCTTACAGCGCAGGACAACTACAAGGCCTTGCTGGATTATTTCATGATCAAGTATTAGCAAGAATCAATTCGACAAATCGTGATTTATGGCTTGCAATCCAGACTTCGTTCAATATGTCATCGACCAGTGCTCCGACGCCGGTGAGATTGCCGTGAAGAAAATGATGGGAGATTACTGTGTCTATTGCGATGGCGTTCTCTTTGGTCTCATCTGCGACAATAACTTCTACGTGAAGGTAACAGAGCCAGGAAGAGCAGTACTGAAGGAAGTCATCCTCCGGTCACCATACGAGGGTGCCAAGGCCTATTTCTATATCGATGATGTGGATGATGGGGATTACCTGACAACACTGATCAAAGCTACGATTCCTTCCCTTCCAAAACCGTAAGCAAAGAAAAATCCGATGAAGTAAATTCCAATTTATCGGCAGAAACAAGCTCCGGCACAGCCTGAGCTTTATTGATATTTCATGGAGAATGCGTAAATTGCGTTCGACAAATCAGTTACTATGTTTGCATTCCAGAGTGAGTCTTGAGGACTCACTTGGCACCGCCGCCTCGATATACGCCCCTCGGCGGCTACAGCTCGACAGAGCTACG
>JAGAHD010000026.1 GCA_017627255.1 Bacteroidales bacterium
CCATATCGGATCCTACGAAGAAGAGCGGCTGTTCCCGCCCTTTGACGGGGACCCGGACGACCTGCAGGCTCTGATGACGTATTACAGGGACCAGGCCCTCCTTCAGATCGGCACGGCTTCCCAGGCAGACGCCGACGAACGCGCCCGATATATCCGGGAAGAGGATTTCTCGGAAGAAGAGAAACAGGCCATTCTCGCCGATTTCCCCGCCTGGGGCTTTGAATCCTCACTCAAGAAAACCGGAGAAACCGCCCGCTACGTCGTTTTCCAGTCTCTGGATTATATCTATATGGGAGGCGCCCACGGCGGCATGACCGGCGAGGGCGACATGACGTTTGACAAACGAAGCGGCCAGCGGATCCGTACCTTCGTCGACCCCGGACGCCTGGAAGCGCTCCAGCCCCTCCTTCGGGAAGGCCTGCTTTCTTATTTCACCGAATCCGACACCCATTTCACGCCGGATGACCTCGACGATGTCCTGATGCTCGAGAACGGCATGGTGCCCCTTCCTTCGTGGGCACCCTATCCGGGAGAAGACGGACTCGTCTTTGTCTACCAGCAGTATGAGATTGCCAGCTACGCGGCCGGAATGCCTTCGTTTACCGTTCCTTATGACAAAATCCGGCCTTTCCTGACAGAAGAAGCCCGGAAGATTCTCGCCCGCTGACGACTACAGGCGGACGATGATGCCGACGGAACCGACGGCGCGAATCAGATCTTCTTGTCCCATTCGGTGGGACAAGAAGGACACCGCGAGTCTCGTAACGATCCATTTCGACAGCTGGAGTGCGTTCCCGCGCCGGTTCTATGTCGACTTCTCTGCAAATAACCTATAAAACGGCCCGAAAAGCCTTTTTTGGTGACTGCTACAGGAGTGTAGAATAGCTGTTTCGCATCAACTTGACGCGGGCCGGGTCTTGAAAGGAACAGACGGAATCTTTTCTCCGGGAAAGCTGACGGAGGCCGGGATCCGGAAAAGCCTGATGGAAGATCGATACCGGAAGCGTCCTGCAAAATGCAGAGAGGACATGCCCGTAAGGCACATGGACGGCACGTTTCCCTGGATAATCCTTTGCAGGAAAAGATGCCATCTTTGGGAGAAAAGCCCGCCAACATCTCCGGCAACCGGGCCAGAAAACCAACCGATCGTCGATTAACCCATTCTATCCCGACTGAACTTATCTCGGCAAGATATCCTCTTGAATCCGATAGAGTCCAAGACTGAGGTTTTCTTCCCATTTTGAAAGATAGACGCCCGATTCCGTCACATAGCACTGGCGGTATGGCGCATCAAGCATATACTTAGCCTTGATATTGCCTTCCCAGTCAAATACATATAACGTGCTGGGAGATTTCGGAAACTGTCCCTCGACCTCCTTCTCTCCTGAATAAAGGGCGTAGATCCGATCATCGTACGAAGCGACGGACAGGAAATAGAGGAAAGCCCGTTTGCGGTTCATCTGCGGCTGGCCTTTCAGGCGCACGCCATGAATCCGACCCGATTTGACATCCAAGAATCCAACCTGAGGCGTCCGGACCATGGCAAAGCAGATCCTATCCCGAGCTTCATTGATACAGTCATACAAATACAGCTCAGTCGAAGCACTCATGACCTGGTCGTCTCCGATTTTCAAAGAGGCGTCGTTGAAACAGAAATAATCTTCTATCGGCGTCCCGTCATTCAAATCAATTAACTGATAATCAGGTAAGTCATTCGGCACAACTTCTTCACCGTTTCGCCTGGGGTTGTTTGCAGCATACCGGAGCAGAAGACTATCGGCCCCAATCTGAAAAACCGACATGACAGGCCATATCCGGTTATCCCCCCGGAGCAATCCGACCTCTTTGTCAACGATGGTTTTCGACGAATCGATACTGGCCACAAGGTTCAGCGAATAATACTTCCTGTAATAATTATCCACCACGGAAATGCGCCCCCCATGATAATCCATGCCAGGTGCCATCATGGCAAACTCTCCCGGCCCCCTCCCCTTAGAACAAAACCGCAGTGGCGGCTCTTCCCCGAAAATCGGTGTCACGGACAGGAAATCATTCCCCGAAACCAGATAGGAAAGGACAAACGAATCCACCACGATAAATGATGTCAAATCCGCATCCTCCAACAGCTGAACAGCTGAAAGTGTATCAGTAATGGCGATATCGGCTATTGTCTCGACCGGGTAATTGAAAAGGTGGTCTTCATCGATTTGCGAACACCCGGCGAAACAAAGTATACTGAAAATAAACAAAATTATTCTTTGACGCATTTCTTTCTCAATGAAGATTCATAACCGCAAGAATAGCTACACCCAAATAAAGTGTAATCGTCCGTTTCTTTTTCGCAAAACCTATCGATTATCAACAACAATCCAACACTTGATTTTACTATACAGTCATCAAGGGCATAAGACTCAGAACTTGTCAATGCTTCGACATTAAGGCTGACAATATCTTTTCTCTCAGTTCCCCGGAGAGAAAAAAACACGATACAGGCAACGGTCATTGACAAAAGGACTAAAAGCAGAATCGTTTTTATTTTCATAATTTTACCATTATTCCAAACTTGGTTCTATTTCCGAAAGAGGAATCGTATACAAGCTGGATCCCTCCAAATTCATTCTTGTCAGATAAAGTTGGTCATTCATGACCTGACATCGCTCATAAACGTTATCAAGCAAATACTTTGCACATAGATTGCCATCCCAGTCAAACACAAATAATGAGCTCTTGCATTCCCTGCTTCTTTCTTCTTCCAGACTCAACGGTAAAAATATCCTGGCTTCCTCTCCAAAATACAAGCAGAAAACGAACTCCTTCGTCGCACTGACAGATGAGAAATAATAATATGGTTTCTTCGGATCCTGCTTCGGCTGGTTTCTGAGAATAAAGCCTTTTGCTTCACCACTATCGATATCTATGAGAGTCACTTGCGGGAAATTCATCATTGCAAGAAACAGTGTATTCTGCCCAAAATCCAAACAACTCGCATGAGTCATTAGCGATGCACTGGTAAGTCGCTTCTTCCTATCGAGAATCAAGGGAACACTCTTGAAACACTTAATGCTGTCCAGCACTTCCCCCGTCACCGCATCAAATCTCCAATACCGAGGGATTTCAGACAATGTCGCGGCTCTCGCCTGACATGCATCATAAGCCAAAACTGTTCCATCATTCAATTTGTATAAGGACAACAAAGACATATAATCGCCCCTTCCTTTATTCAGTTTTACACTGTTGAAACAAACATCCTTCCCCTCCACAACCGACGCCTGGATATTCCATGTTTGCATAACTGAGCGACTGGCATCAAAAATGAACAATTCATCAGCGCGGCACCCTGGTTGAAAAAAAGGCATCATGGCAAGATTCTCTCCCGGCCCACGCCCCTTCCTGCAATACGATCCCAACTCCTTTCCGGAATTCAAACTATACAATGAAATGAAATTGGAACCCGACATTTGATAGGAAACTATGAACGTATCGACGATTGCAAAAGAATTGACATTAATGTCCTTAAATTTCAGCCGGGGAATCACGCTTCCCGTAAAAGCAATATCATCGATAGCTTTGACCGGGAAGTTGGAAAGCTTTTCTGGCCTCAATTGATTACATCCGATAGACACGACCATGAGAAACAAAAAAGAAGTCCTAATGCCATTAGTAACAAACGATTTAATTAACCGATTGCACACATTTCCCATACAATTGCAGAGGTGCTCGATATTGATAAATACAATCATAGATGAAATATTCTGACGAATAATCGACACAAAAAGAATCATACACCATGTTGCTTCCAAATGTGGTACCATACTGACAATCATCCAAATAATATGTTTCAGAAGCAGTCAGAACTTCCAGATTCCCGATCTGAAAACTATTTAATGAATGAAGCGATGAAATACGAATTGCCAAAATACCAATAATGACAATCAGTACCATACATAAGGCGGAAAAGAATACCTTCCATCTCATAACACTGATTTTTTATATACGACTTGCTCAAATAAAAGTTGTAATTCTCTACTTGATGTAGGATCTCCTACGAATAATACCACCCCGTTTGTGTCAATAAGGAAGCATCTAAAACGCGGATCTTCAGGAATGAATGGATTCTTTTTTATAAAAAGATTTTTTTTCATCAATATACACTGGGAAAGGATACCTTCGATTTAACAACGCTGTTTCCAAAGAAAATGATTGTTTTTTGGAGGGAGAAAACATAATAACAGTATTAATCCTTTCTCGCTGATACTTAAATAAATCACAATACCTCATCATTTTCGTTGCACGACAAGAGCCACACTCTGTGGAATCAATAAAAACAATAAATGTTGAGTTGTTAGTTTGAGAAAATGAAGAATATGATTTCTTGCCATCATATAACTTGACAAGCGAATCCGGCAAAGAAATACTATGAGATATCATTCTGCGCATACGCTTTCGCAAAAGGTAATTATCACATCCTGAAAACAAAAGAATGCTAACAACGATAGAAACTAATACTGAG
Source organism: Bacteroidales bacterium (assembly GCA_017627255.1). Lineage (GTDB taxonomy): Bacteria > Bacteroidota > Bacteroidia > Bacteroidales > UBA932 > Cryptobacteroides. The sequence continues at coordinate 4,511 of JAGAHD010000026.1, forward strand.
ATCTGCTTAATCATCCATCACAAAGATATGGTCCTTCGAGGATAAAACCTACTGCAAAGGGCCGCATGTCGCCAAGAACATTGGCAAGGAATGGATATTGCAATGATTTTGAGGAATTTACGGAATCGAAATGTCGACTTTTTTCGCGAGCCGCTCGATTCGCTTGTGCATGCTTTTCAGGGATGTTCCAAAAATCCTCGCAATGACGGGACGGGGCATTCCGGCCAGAAGAAAAAGGAGAAGGACACGCTCCCCTTCCTTCAATTCCGCGAGCGCGTTCTGGTACGAGGCGCGGTCCTCAGGCCGGTGACGGAATACTTCTGAGAGTAGTTCCTTATGGAATAACGTATCATGACGCATTTCGTAGAGAACGGACTCAAACTGTTCCAGGGCCGGTTTCGATGCATTCGCCCGACAGATCCGTTCAAACCTGCCAGCCAGTGCACGGATGGCCGGTGTGTTCTCCCCCGAATAATAAATCAATTGTTTTTGCGCTTTCTCTGCAGCGGCCCGGGCGGAAGCTATCTGCCGATTCTTCTTATGGACAAGAATGAGAAGATAGGTAACGACAAAAAGAATCAATGAAATACCGGCTACCCAGAGGGCAACCCGCTTCCGGCCGGACCGTATAGCTTCCTCCGACCGGGCTTCACACTCCTCGGGAAGAATATTGTGGGTTCCGGCTATCCGCAACAGATGCGGCGGACAGACAATTCCTTCCCTGACGGGAAGGGATGCTGCACTCCTCACGCTGTCAGCCCGTTCCTCATTCCTTGCACGGACAAAACATGACAGGGCTGCCTGATACGCATCTGTGGCTTCTTCCCCAGAATGAAGCCGCAGAATATCCCCGATTCTCTGATAGGACAGTCCGGCATATAACCAGTCTTTCCTGGCATTTGCAAGGTCTCTCGCCGCAGTAAAACTGAACATGGCCCCGGAATAATCCGCACTGTCAAACTGCTGGTCCCCCAAATAGTACTGGGAAAGCATCCAGTAGCGGCTGGAACCATGTCTGGCATACCATTCCGCCGAATGCTGCATCTCTCCGACCGCTCTTCCGTCATCGGCATGGATCCCGTCAAGGGCCCACGCGGTCAGCAATTCGTACCGGGCAAGTCTGGAAGGGAAAAGTGCAGAAGGTTTCCCGACGCTTTGTAAAGCACTCAGGGCACGGTCCGGGGATTCCTGGATATATGACTCGATTTCAGCATAATCCCCGCTGCAAGCCGTAATGACGGTCAAAGTGATGAGACAGGCGAGACCAGTCCTGGCAAGAATCCCCCTTGCCGACGACAAGCGGCAGCCAACGCCACCATCATGCCGGATGGAGGAGGAATCCGTCTGTTTCATGGCAGAAGGGAAAGGAGCCCTACAGGTGGACGATGATGCCGACGGAACCGAGCGCCCGGAGATCGAACGGGCGCTGTCCGGCAACAAAACCGTTGTAAGCATCCGTGTACGCTTCGACGCACAGATCACCGACGATGCCGATTCCGGCAAAGATACGGTATTCTCCGTTCAGGCCGACCCGGGCTCCGGGAACCGTATTGGAGGATTTGACCGGGTCCAAGATTCCCTCCGTATTCTTGAAATGGAAGGAACGGGCAGCTCCCACTCCTCCATACACCTTGGGGATGAACGCCGTCCATCCCGGGGCAAGACGCCACATGGCATCGGCGAAAACATTGAGACTCTGGAAGGAATAGGCGGAAAAGCCACCCGAATCACGGCCGATTCCGGTGTTCCGTCCTGTGGACAGGGATACTCTTGCCCCCAAACGGTCTGTGAAATCATAACCGGCACTCACTCCCCCCTGAGGGGCAATCAGTTCCTGCATCCGGTCATTCTTGAAAAAAATACGGCTGTTCTCGCTTCCGGAACCGGAAAGCCCTCCCTGCAGGGTAAGGCTCCAGGGACGATCCTGGGCGGAAAGAGTCACCGTGCCGAGAAATCCGGCCAGAAAGAAAAGGAAAAACTTTTTCATACTCATAAAAAAAAGACAACCTTCCGGCTGTCTCTGGTCGAGATGATCCGACTCGAACGGACGACCCCCACGTCCCGAACGTGGTGCGCTAGCCAACTGCGCTACATCTCGATTGCCCTGAAGCCGGGCCGGCTCGTTGTCAATGCTTAGGCAAGCTTGTTGATGTAGACAGCAAGACCGCTCTTGAGGTTGGAAGCCTTGTTCTTGTGGATGACGCCGATCTTGGCCAGCTTGTCGATCATGGCATAAACCTTCGGAGCATTCTCCTCGGCAGCCTTCTTGTCAGTCGTATTGCGGAGATCGCGGATCGCGTTCCTGGTTGTCTTTGCATAATACTTGTTATGCAGTCTGTGCCGCTCGCTCTGCCGAGCAGCCCTCTGAGCAGATTTAGTGTTTGCCATTACTTTATTTTTTTATTTCTGGTAGTGGGTAGGAGAATCGAACTCCTATTGCGGGAATGAAAATCCCGAGTACTAACCGTTATACGAACCCACCAAACTTTCAAGCCCTATTTCGGCAAAGCCGTTCTTTTAGGGATTGCAAAGGTAAGAATAATTTCTCATCCCGCCAAATTATTTTTCATTATTTTTCCACTCAAAAGAATAAAGGATCGATTCCACCTGGCGGAGATACTGCCGCTTGTCATACTTGGGAGCATAAACAAACGCTTCTAAGACAATGATGTCCTTCCCGTCGGGGCTGTAAAACGAGTGCGAGACGAAAGGTCCGCCCATGAAATCGCCTTCCACCTCCCAGAAGCCACGGGTTTCCATGAAATCCCGTCCATGGAACTTCAGGGAACGGGTCACCGGCTCAAAGGCAGTGGAGGTCGTCATATACGTTCCGTCAAACATGCCGGGGACATTGGCCTGCATTACTTCATTGCGCCGGGCGATGATATTCTCCATGGTAAAATTGTCGGCAGGAAGCGCCGGATACCGGTATAGGAGCACCGTCTGGATGGTGTACTGTTTTTCGTCGGCGATCCACACGAAATCACCCGTAGTCTTGCGGAGTTTGTAACCCGAGGGGAAATGAAGGATTCCGCCCGTAAGCTTCTCCACCGGATCCCGGAGGGTCAGTTCCTCGTACAGGATGGAATTGGCGATGATGCGGTCCCGCTCGGCCTGTTCGAAGAATTCAGAAAGCTGCTCCCCTGCTCCGGAGAGCACCTCCAGGGCTCCCTCCTCGTCGAATGCATTGACCTGCGCGACGGACTGGGGTTTGGCCCACTGGTCCTTCTTGTAAACCATCCCGCTCTGCTGGTTCTGGGGATTGATATTCAGGATCAGGATGTTCCGGTGCATCTTGAACATATTGTTGAAGCTTCCGGGAGGGACGTTGGCCAGTGAGAAGAGCGGCTCTCTCTGGGCCAGGTACGGACAGTCACTGGCAAGAAGCTCCCGCATCTTGTTGCCGATATTCCCCTCCCAGTTATCCTTGTCAATGACGACGACGATTTCGCCGGCCTTGCCGCTGACATTGGGGAGAAGGGGCCCCTTGCTTTTCCCCTTGCAGCCCGTAAGGGCAAGTACGAGGGCCGCGAGAGCCCAGAGTGTGAAAAAACGTTTCATATCCAGTATTGTGTTTATCTGATCAGTCTTCCGATATCGTTGCCGAAGGCCAGGATCATGAGCATCACCAACAAGGCCATACCCACCAGCTGGGCCACCACAAGGAACTTGTCACCGGGCTTCCGGCCCGTCAGGATTTCATAGAGGCAGATGACGATATGGCCGCCATCCAGGGCCGGTATCGGCAGCAGGTTCATCACTCCCAGCATAATCGACAGGAGCGCGAGGATCGTCAGGAACTGGTACCAGTCCCAATTGCTCGGAAACACCTGCCCGATGGCGATGAAACTGCCCACCGACTTGTAGGCTTCCGTTTTCGGCGTCGCGACCAGCTTCAGGTCCTGCAGATATCCGCCGATTGTGGTAAAAGTCTTCCGGAAACCCGCAGGGACCGCCTCGAGGACGGAGTATTCCCGGCGTTCATATCCCGGAAAGACCGTATAGACACCGACCTTTCCTGTCGAATCCACCTGAAGATCCACCCGGAGGGAATCCCCATTTCGGAGCATGTCCACGGCAACGCTCCCGCCGGCATGGTCCCCGAAAACCGGGCGTGCATCCTGCAGGTAAGTCACCGGTTCCCCTTCCACGGAAACAATCCGGTCGCCATGGGCCAGGCGTCCGGCATTGGGGGAATCCGCCAGTACGGTATCCACGACGAAGGGAACCGCCAGGTCGAACATCCCGGGCGTGTTGAGCACCTCGCCGATCCGCGCCTGGTCGATATAGATGTCCAGAGTATCGGCTCCCCGGAGGACCGTCACTTTCCGGACATCCCGACGGGCCAGGTCGAGCTGGAGCGAGGAGAAATCAGCAGGGACATAATCGTCCATCCGGAGGATCCGGTCGCCGGAACGGAATCCCATCTCATAGGCCAGATCATTGACATAGATGGCATTCCCCTCATTCTTCAGGTAGGCGTCTCCCCAAATGGCCAGGATGGCGGTATAGGAGAGGATCGCAAAGATGAAATTGTACAGGACGCCGCCGGACATCACCAGCAGCCGCTGCCAGGCAGGCTTGGTCCGGAATTCCCAGGGCTGGGGCTCCTGCCCGAGCGAATCCGTATCGAGGGATTCGTCCACCATGCCGGCGATTTTGCAGTAACCGCCCAGGGGCAGCCATCCGATGCCGTATTCCGTTTCCCACTTCGCAGCTTTAGGGCAGATCTTCACAAACCAGGGGGCCTTCGTCGAGAAAAGCTTCACCCCGCCCATGTCGAAAAACAAGAAGAACTTGTCCACCCGGATATGGAACAACTTGGCAAACGTGAAATGGCCGAGCTCGTGGATCACGATGAGCACGGAAAGCGCCAGGATCACCTGGAGGGTTTTCATCAGCACTACCATATCTTCGAAAGGGCATGGTGGAACGCGGTTTCGTTCGTCGCGTAAATGTCGTCCAGGGTGGGCTCCGCTACAAATTCCGTGCGCGACAGGACATCCTGCGCAACGGCAGCGATGTCATAGAAACCGATCCTGTCCTGCAGGTAAGCCGCTACCGCCGCCTCATTGGCCGCGTTCAGGGCGCACGGAATGTTCCCGCCGCGTCCGATGGCATCGAACGCCAACTGGAGGCAGGGGAATTTATCCAGGTCCGGATCATAAAAAGTCATGCCGCTCAAGGCGCTGAAATCCAGCTTTTTGTTATTCAGCGACAGGCGCTCGGGAAATGAGAGGGCCAGTTGGATCGGCTCGCGCATGTCCGGACAGCCGAGCTGGGCGATGACCGCCCCGTCGTCGAACTCCACCATCGAATGGATGACCGATTCGGGATGGACCACGACATGGATCCGCTCCGGCGCTACGTCAAAGAGCCATTTGGCCTCGATCACCTCGAACCCCTTGTTCATCATGGTCGCCGAATCGATGGTGATCTTCGCACCCATGTTCCAGTTGGGATGTTTCAGCGCCAGGTCCTTGCCGGCCACTTCGATCTGTTCCCGGGGCCAGGTCCGGAACGGTCCCCCGGAGGCCGTCAGATGGATCCTCCGGATCGGGTTCCCGCAAGCGCCCAGCAGGCACTGGAAGATGGCGGAATGCTCGGAATCCACCGGCAGGATGCTGACGCCCTGGCGGCGGGCTTCCCGCATGACGATGGACCCTGCCGCAACCAGGGTCTCCTTGTTGGCCAGGGCAATCGTCTTCCCCGCGCCGATGGCGGCGAGGGTCGGGCGCAGTCCGCTGAAACCGACCATCGAAGCGACGACGATGTCCACCTCCGGAAGCGTCACCAGGTCGCAGGCGGCACCGATGCCGGCATGGACCTCCGTACCGGAACCCTCCAGCGCCCCTTTCAGGTCCGCATACTTGTCCTTGTTGCAGATCACCGCATGCTTCACGCCGAATTCCCTGGCCTGGGAAGCCAGCAGGGAGGCGCTGTTGTTGGCAGTAATCAATGTCACCTCAAAACGGTCCGGATGCTGCCGGACCACATCCAGGGTCTGTTGTCCGATCGATCCCGTCGACCCCAATATCGCGATTTTCCTCATGGTCTAAAAACTGATGTACTGTGCCGGATCCACCGCTTCCCCGGCATACCAGAGTTCAAAATGGAGATGGTCCCCGGTGGTCAGCGAACCGGAATTCCCGACCAGTGCGACCGGGGTTCCGGCCTTTACCTTATCCCCCGTCTTATGAAGCAGTTTTTCGTTGTGCTTGTAAAAAGACACGATATCCCCCTTGTGCTGGATGGCGAGGGTGTAACCCGTGTCGTCATCCCATCCCGAGAAGACCACGGTCCCGTCCAGCACGGACATGACCACCGAACCCGGCGGCGCGGTGATGTCCAGGTACGGATGGACGGCCCGGTCGAATCCTTGGGAAACCACGCCCTTGACCGGCGTAAAGAACGCCACGGCTTCAATCGGCAGGTTGCGGGTAACACCGGAAACCTCGAACTGCTCCTGGCCGGTCACGTCAGCCCGCAGCAGGGAATCCCTGCGGGCCAGGGTTCCGTCATCCGCCAGGCGGCGCTCCGCCTGGTTCCTCAGGATCAGGCTGTCAAGCCGGATCGGTTCTTCTCCGGCGACCACCTTTTTCAGGTTTTCGGTATACAGTTCCCATTGGAGGATAGATGTTTCCAGTGAATCCACACGGAGTGCGTTCTGGAGCGCCTGATGACGGGTACGGGCATCCGGATACCCCGGAATGAACGTCCTGAGCGGTGTAAATGCGATCAGCAGGAAAAACAGGACCAGCAGGAGAAGGGCACCGCTCACCGCCCCGACAATCAACCAGGTACGGTCGAAGGACCAGGCCCAGAGCCGCTCATGGGAAACGGCGTCCGTCAGTGCCAGACGGTATTTGCGTCCCTTCCCGGATGTATTGTTCTTGTCAATAGCCATAAAAATGTTATCTTTGCATCCTATGGACAGAATCATCGGAATAGACTATGGACGAAAACGCACCGGCCTGGCGGCCAGCGATCCGCTCCGTATCTTTGCCACTGCCCTGGACACGGTCGATTCTACAAAGTTAATAGATTATCTCAAAAATTACGCCGAAAAAGAGACAATCATCCGTTTTGTAGTGGGATACCCTGTCAACCTGGACGGTTCACCGTCCGAAGCGCTGAGCGATGTGGATGCGTTCCTGAAAACGCTCGGAAAAACCTTTCCGGACATCCCCGTGACCCTTGAAGACGAACGGTTCACCTCCGTACTCGCCCACCGGATCATGATCGACGGAGGGATGAAAGCCAAAGACCGGCGCAACAAAGCCTCCGTCGACCGGATCAGCGCCGCCATTCTCCTGCAGGACTACCTCGACCGGAGTTCGGGTGCGGTTTTTGCAGTCAATCCTGATTCCGTTCCGGAGAGCATGTCCCGGAACAAGACCCGAAAAAAGAGATGATACAACCGATTTATCTATACGGCTCCGAAGTGCTCCGCAAAAAAGCACAGGAAGCCGACCTCGAAAAGAAAGAGGAACTTACCGCCCTCATCCAGGACCTGAAAGACACACTCCAGCATGCCGACGGCTGCGGCCTGGCCGCCCCCCAGATCGGGGTCAGCCTGCGCGTAGTCATCGTGGACGGAGATGTCGTTTCCGATGTATACGATTATCTGAAGGGGTTCCGTCGTGTTTTCATCAACCCGGTCATCCTGGAGGAAAGCGAAGAGAAAACAACCTATCAGGAGGGATGCCTGAGCATCCCGAACCTGTACTGCGATGTCGTCCGCCCCGCCCGGATCACGGTGGAATACTACAACGAGCGTTTCGAAAAAGTGACTGAAACGTTCGACAAATTCGGATGCCGCATGATCCAGCACGAACTGTCCCACCTGGACGGAAACCTGTTCACGGACAACGTTCCCCCGATCCGCAAGAAGATGATTGCGGGCAAGCTCCAGAACATCGCCAAGGGGAAAGTCCACCCGCACTACAACAGTAAACTGAAATAAAACCAAACCTCATCCATTATGGGAGCATTCCATGCTTACGACATACGCGGAATCTACAATGTAGATTTCGACAAAGAGACGGCCTACAAGGTCGGTTATTTCCTTCCTGAGCTGCTCGGCGCAGACAGGGTCCTCGTGGGCCGCGACTGCCGGACCTCCTCAGACGAAATCCACGAATACCTGCTCAAGGGCATCACCGATGCCGGTGCGGACGTGTACGACATTGGCCTGAGCACTACGCCGATGGTATATTTCGGCACCGCCCATTACGGCTTCAAGGCCTCCGTCCAGATCACCGCTTCTCATAATCCCGCCGAATACAACGGCATGAAAGTCTCCCGGGAGAATGCCCTTCCGGTAGGTCTGGCCACCGGCCTCGGCACCATCCAGGAATGGATCGAATCCGGAAAGCCAACCCCCTCAGCCGCCGTTAAGGGGTCCGTCTACCAGAAAGATATCCACCAGGATTACCTGGATTTCCTCCTCCGGTACAAGGCCGACCTCTCCTGCCTGAAGGTGGCATTCGACCTTTCCAATGGCATGGCCAATCTCTACGCGAAGGAAATCTTCGGTGAAACGCCGGCTTATTTGTTCGATACGCTCGACGGACGGTTCCCCAACCATGAGCCCAACCCTCTCATTCCCAAGAACGTAGCCGCCCTCAGGGAACTGGTTGGCAAGACCGGTGCGGATATCGGCGTCATCTTCGACGGAGATGCCGACCGGGTCATGTTCGTGGACGAGAAGGCCCAGTTCATCTCCCCCGACCTGATCATCGCCCTGCTGGGCCATTATTTCATCGGAGAGCGGAATGAAAAGGGCATCGTCCTCCAGGACATCCGTTCCTCCAAGGCCATCGGAGAGTATCTCGAACCCATGGGCGGGGAAGTGTACACCTGGAAAGTGGGACGCGCCAATGCCGCTCTCAAGCTGCGGGAACTGGACGGCGTATGGGGCGGCGAACTGGCAGGCCATTACTACTTCCGCGATTTCTTCTACAGTGACAGCGGCCTGCTGGCTGCCTTGCTGGTCCTCCGCGTAGTCGCTTCCCTCAAGAAGCAGGGTATTTCCCTCAGCCAGGCCATCGGACGCATCGCGCGTTATGAGAACTCCGGTGAAATCAATTTCCGCGTCGACGACAAGCAAGGGGCCATGGATGCCGTCAAGGAGCATTTCATGGGCGCCGAAAAAGCCACTGCCTTCATGGATTTCGACGGTTACCGGATCGAATTCCCGCAGTGGTGGCTCAACATCCGTCCGTCCAATACCGAGCCCTACCTCCGCTTCCTGTGCGAGGCTACCTCGAAGGACCTTCTGGAGGCGAAGATCGCCGAGACCGAGGAGATCCTCACCAACCGCTTCGGCGCAATCCGCAGTTAGCATGGACGCCCGGAACCTGTTTCTCTGCTTAACGGCGCTCTTCGCCTCTCTGGCGGCCGGAGCGCAGGATATGCCGGACTCCACCCGTTATTCCTTCGGGCGGCAGCCCGTGAAGTCCTCCTACACCAGCGGATCGCCCTATGCCGACACCCTTGACACCGAGAACCCGGCCGTCAAGGTCCTGCTCTTCAACAACGGTACCTACCGATATGTCAAGGACCCCAAGATCGTCGCCGACAATAAGGTGTTCACCGAGCACTGGGACACCCGGAGCGTCAATCCCTATCATGACGAGACTCCCCTTCCGGACCGGTTCACCCTCTGGATCGTAGATACGCTCGACTCCTACTGCTGCCCGAACCAGACGACACCGTCATCCAAATTCGGCTACCGGCACGGACGCCGGCACCAGGGTATTGACCTTCCCTATCCGAAAGGCACGCCGGTGTATGCCGCCTTCGACGGCAAAGTCCGCATTTCCGAATGGGTCGGCGGTTATGGCAACCTGGTTGTGATCCGCCATGCCAACGGCCTCGAGACATTCTATGGACATCTGTCCGAAAGCAAGGTCAAACCGGGTGACTGGGTCAATGCCGGCGACGTAATCGCCCTCGGTGGATCGACCGGACGCTCTACGGGTCCCCACCTGCATTTCGAGACCCGTTACAAAGGCTACGCCTTCGATCCTAACTGGCTGATCGACTTTGAATCAGGAACCCTCCGTCACCGGCTCCTGCGGATGCGCAGCTGGTATTTCAACCCTAACAGCCGCTATGTCCAGAGCGTGGATGACGAGGATGAGATCTTCCGTTCCGATGAGGAAGACCGCCAGTTGGAGGAAGAAAAAGCCAAGCAGGAAGCGGCCGCCCGCGCTGCCGCTGAAGCCGCTGCCGTGAAATACTACAGGGTCCGCTCCGGTGACACCCTGGGCAAGATTGCCAAGAAACACCGCACCACGGTCCGGAACCTGTGCCGCCTCAACGGTATCAAGGAGACAACAACGCTCCAAATCGGCCGGCGGCTGAGAGTCCGGTAATCCCTTCTCCCGGCCCGTTGCCGGGAGCTATTTCGTCCCGAAAATACGGTCTCCGGCATCGCCGAGACCCGGGACGATGTAGGCGTTCTCGTTGAGATGATCGTCTACCGCGGCGACATAGATGTCCACGTCCGGATGCTCAGCCTGCACCTTGGCAATGCCTTCGGGCACGCTCACCAGGCACATCAGGCGGATATTCGTACAGCCCCGCTCCTTGAGCATGGACAAGGCGTCGCAGGCACTTCCGCCCGTAGCCAGCATCGGATCGGTCACGATAACCAGACGGTCCTGTATGTCCTCCGGAAGCTTGCAGTAATAGACGACAGGTTTATGGGTTTCCTCATTGCGATACAGGCCGATATGCCCCACCTTCGCAACGGGGACGAGGGTCTGCAGGCCTTCTACCATGCCCATGCCGGCCCTCAGGATCGGGACGATCGCGAGTTTCCGGCCCGAGACTTCCTTCGCCGTCATCCGGCAGATCGGAGTCTCTATCTCAATGTCTTCCAGCGGAATGTCACGGGTGACTTCATATCCCATCAGAAGGGAGATTTCTTTCAGGAGTTCCCGGAAATCCTTGGATCCGGTACTTTTTTTCCGCATGATCGTCAGCTTGTGCTGGATCATCGGATGGTCGATAACATGCAGTTGACTCATGATAAAGAAATGGGTTAGCGGGAGTAAAGTTACCGCTTTTGCCCGTCTTTTCAAAGTATCGTTGGATATTTCGAAGGAAATGACTTTATTTGTTCCCATGAAAACGAAGAAAGCACTCCCCATCTCCATGACGGTATTTGGCATCATCCTTCTCGGAGGCTGCCTGTATCTGGACCGGCTCATGCCCATCATCACCGGCTATGCGGCCAAGAACCTGGCCTCCGCCGTATTCGTCTCCGGACGGGAACCCTCCGACGTGGAGGACATTGACCTCCATTTTTCCTTCATCCAGTTCAATCACAACAAGGTTGATTATGAGAACCGTACGGTAACAAGCCGTTTCCTGTGGCGCAAGTCCGTGGCGGTTTACCGGGAGGGATACGGCGTCACGCTGCTCCGCGGCGGAAAGGCGGCGGACCTTGCGCCGTATCCGCTGGAGCCGGATACCCTGCAGCCCCGGCCGATGGTTCCGGGCGATTCCGCCTATGCAGCAGCACTCTCCCCCATCGCCAAGGCGCTGGTCGATGACCGGTCGTACAACGGTACTCCCTTCGCTTTTGTCGTCCTGCATCGGGGCGGCCTGGTCGCGGAACGCTACCGGGAAGGGTTTTCCGCACAGACCCGCCTTCTCAGCTGGAGCATGGCCAAGAGTTTCACCAATGCCCTTATCGGGCTTATGGTCCGGGACTCCCTGGTCGACGTCAACGCCCCCATGGACATCCCCCAGTGGCAGGGAGATGACCGGAAGGCCATCACCCTCAACAACCTCATGCAGATGCAGAGCGGCCTTTCCTGGAACGAGAACTATGGCAACCGGTCCGATGTGAACCTCATGCTCCACCGGGAGACGGACATGGGCATCTATCCGCTGGAAAAGCCGCTGGAGCACAAACCCGGCACCCACTGGTACTACTCCAGCGGAAACACCAATATCGTCATGCGCTACCTGCGCGGCCAGTTCCCTTCCGATACAGCCTTCCTCTCCTACCAAAGGGAACAGTTGTTCGCCCCCCTCGGCATCCGGAATGCAGTATTCGAACCCGACATGAGCGGAACTCCGGTGGGCTCCTCCTACCTGTATGCAACGGCTCGTGACTATGCCCGTTTCGGCCAGCTCTTCCTGGACGACGGCTGCGTGGACGGCACGCGGATCCTTCCGGAAGGCTGGGTAGACTATACCGTGACACCCGCCTCCGCCAGCGGAGGACAATACGGGGCCTTCTTCTGGCTGAACCGGGGCGGTACCTACCCCGACGCACCGGAAGACCTCTTCGAGTGCCGCGGACATGACGGGCAGGAAATCTTCATCATTCCTTCAAAGGAACTCGTCGTCGTTGTCCTCGGATACTCTCCGAAACCCGACCATGCGATCCAGTGGAACCGCCTGCTGAAGGATATCATCGAGGCCCGATAACCGGAAACTTCCGGGAGCGAGGGCAACCGGCAGAGAGCCATACCTCACCGACAGCATACAAAAAAGGCGACCAATCACTGATCAGTCGCCCATTTGATCTATACAGAGGACAGAAGCTCTAGAAATTGAACTTCACCATGTTCTCGATGCGGTTGTTGAGAATCCACTTGCCGTCGCCGTACAAGCCGCGGGCATTGCGCTCGCCGCGTCCGAAACGCGCGGCGGTGGCGTTGTACTCGATGGAAACCGTCAGCTTGCCGATGTTCCAGGCAATGGTCGGGGTGAACCGGAACGCTTCATTGATGCTGGTCGCAGCGGACGTATTGATCCACAGGAGGTCGGTGGAGACAAGATCCTTCGTCGTCCCCAGCTGTTTCATGTAACCGACCGTGGCAAGGAACTGCACCTTCTTGCCATACTGGCAGGAAATGAAGGAAGCCCAGTCCCGCATCGGGGTGTACTCGTAACTGCCGTCAGAGAGGACCTTGGACACTCCATAGCCGGACAGGAGATTCATGTGCTCTCCGCTCTGGGCGAGGATGCTCTTGGCCTTGATCTGGAACTTGCCCTGGGTGTACTGGCCGAACACGAACGGGGAAACCGCCACGAGACGGTCGCTGAGTCCCTTGGTGTAACGCGGCTTGGAGGTGAAAAGGTCCACGCCTACCTTTCCGGTAAAACCACCGGAGGCATAGGCTATGCCGAGATACATTTCCGGGACAAGGCCGTATTTGTTGTAGTTAACGCTCTTGCCGTCCGGGCCGATCGGAAGGAACTGCATCGGGAAGATGAAACCGCCGGTGAGGGTGGCTTTCCCGAGGCTGTAGTGGGCCATGACCTGCGGGCTGCGGTTGAACGGATTGAACGGAGCTCCGGTCTCCAGGTTGGTGATGTGCGGCATGTCAACCGCCATCGGATGCCAGGTCTGCCCGACATTCAGGAGAAGCTTGTGGCCCGCCACGTCATCCCAGGTCAGGCCGACATAAGCCTGGCGCATACGGAGAGTAGCTACGGAACCGTTCATGCAGTAAAAGTCCGCCTCGACGGCTCCGCCGACTTTCATGTCACCGAACTGGTAACCGGAAACATTCAGGCCCAGGCGGGTGGTCAGGGAAAACATGCGGAACGTAGGGACAGCATTCATGTCTGTGCCGTCGACGAGTTTCTCGTCCTTCGGCATATAGAAATACAAGTCCTGGGTGCCGGCATTCACCTCCCGGGTATCGAATACGGCATAATTGCGGATAAAGCCGTACAGTTTGTAGGTCGCAGGGGTTTCCTGCTGGGCAAACAAGCCGGTCCCCGCAAGGAGGGACAGGCCGAAAAGGATGATTCTCTTCATAGATTCTTCACTTCGTTCAGAATGACTGGAGGAAAACTCAGGCAAACGGGAAAATCTTCGTCAGCCAGAAATAGCCCAGGACGAAACCGATAAAGCCGATGATGAGACCCACCTTGGTCATATCCTTGGTCTCCACCATACCCGTTGCGGAAGCAATGGCATTCGGAGGAGTGGAGATCGGGAACAGCATGGCGATGGAAGCGCAGACCGCGATGAAAATAATCATGGCGGAGGTACCACCCATGGCAAGGAACTGGGCGTTGTTGGCGGCGGCCGGATCGGCCATACCGTTAGCGACAACGATCAGGATCGGGATCAGCAGGGCTGCGGTAGCAGAGTTGGAAATGAAGTTGGACAGGAGGTAGCAGACCAGGCCGGCCACGATAAGGACGAGGACGACGGACATAGAGCCGAACGGAATCGCCTGGATCAGCACCTTGGCCAGACCGGTATCCTGCAGGCAGTATCCCAGGCAGAAACCTCCGGCGACGAGCCAGAGCACGTTCCAGTTGATTTCCTTGATTTCTTCCTTGCCGAAGAGGCCGCAGGCCGTGAATACGCCCAGCGGAATGAGAGCCACGATGTTGGAATTGATATGGGTGATCTGCTCGGTCGCCCACAGCAGGATCGTGCCGATGAAGGTAATCCACACCACATACATCTTCCAGTCCTTCTTCTTGTTGCTTTCAGGAATCTCGAGGACCAGTTTCTTGGTCTTGAACGGGAAGAAGAAGCGGAGAATGACCCAGGCGAGCAAAATCATGATGAGCACGTAAGGAATCATGTGGACGCACCATTCACCGAAAGAGACGTCGATGCCGGCCTGTTCAAGGGCACCCTTGGCCGTCGCGTTCGGAGGCGTTCCGATCGGCGTTCCGATACCGCCGAGGTTGGCGGCCACCGGAATGGACAGGGCCAGTCCAATCTTTCCCTTGTCGTCAGCCGGCAACTTGGAAAGCACCGGAGTCAGGAGAGCCAGCATCATGGCGGCGGTAGCCGTGTTGGACATGAACATCGAGAACACCGAGATCATGAGCAGGAAACCGAGGAGGACGACTTCCGGTTTCGTACCGAAGAGTTTCAGCAGTGCACGGGCCAGGGTGACGTCCAGGCCATACCGCTCAGCCATGATGGCGAGAACGAAACCGCCCAGGAAGAGCATCACCACCGGATCCGCCATGGAGGACATGATACGGGCATAGGGAACCAGCGTTCCGAATTTCGGGTCACAGAAGAAACCGATACCCTTGTTGGAAACGGTCAGCAGGGAAAGTACGATCACCAGCAGGGATGTGGACCAGTTCGGAATGATCTCGAAGATCCACATCAGAGCCGCGAAGACGAACAGCGCAATGACGCGCTGCTGGACGACAGTCAGGGCTTCGATCCCGTAGAAAGAAACCGGGACGGCCCATAGGAAGATTGTGATGATCAGCACAATCGGCAGAAACACACAATACTTGACGTTGAATTTCTTTGCCATTATCGTAAAATATTATCTTTCATAGGTAAAACGGATGTCCACCGGAATCTTTTCCAGTTCCAGCGCGACGACGTCGGACTGGATGGTAGGGCCAGCAACGGTATACTTCTGCGCAAACTCGAGGGCAGATTCATAATCCCCGGTAGCCTGGATCTTGAGGATGAAGGCACCGAGGGATTCGATGGCTTCCCAAGTCTTGGCGTAATCGATCGAATAACGGCCGGATTCCTTGCGGGTGATACCCTTGTTTTCCAGGAGCCAGTTGTATATCATGATGTTGGCCTGGCCGGTCGGATCGGCACCGCCGAAACGGGTGGAACGCATGATATTGGCCACGAAAGTTGCGATCACATCCTCTTTCTGGATGAGCGCGGAAATCCGGTGCGCGGCCACTTCATTGCCGCAAAGGTAGGCGCCCAGGACGTTGGACTTGGCTTTCTCCCACAAAAGGGCTTCGTTGCCGAGGGCTTCGGAAACGGTCCCTTTCCCGTTCACGGTCTCCTTCACGCCTAGACCCTTGGCCACCTCGCGGAATACGATGTTCCAATAGAAGGCGCTGGCGTCCAGATGGGCCTGGTGCTCTCCTTCAAAGAGGGTCATTCCCACCGGGAAGACGGTACGGTTGAATTTTTCGCGGATGATATTGTCGAACAGGATGGTACGGGTACCGAGCTTCTCCTGGACCTTGGCATCGTAAGGGAAATTGATGGCAATCACCTTGAAACCGGCATTGGTATAGCCGCCGTAATAGATGACATTGCAGGAGAAGATTCCAGATTCGTCACCGGGGGCAAAGGCATGATAGGCAGGATCGCCCGGCAGCATCTGCTGGTATTCCGGAAGACGCGCGCAGACATCCTGGAGTTCCTCTGTCCGCTCCAGGTTCTTGAGCAGGACGTAGGCGCCGTAGGAAGCCTTGGTTCCGTACAGGGCGTCATCGACTGCCTCGTTCGGGCCGAGCACCAGGTCCATCTTGCTGTCCGTCATCTCCAGCCACGCCTTGTCGCTCTCATAATAATCGTCGGTCTTCAGGCCTTCGATCTTCTTGAGGAGGTAGTTGCGGACACTTTCCTTGATGGTGATGTCAGCCGCAGCCTGGAGATAATCGGCGATCTTGTCGATATGGGCAGCATAGGCGTCATGGTACCACACCGTCTTCAGAGAACCGTCAGCGGCACGGGTGACCAGCGTGTAAGGGCTGTTTTTGTCGGGATCCGCGAACGCCGCGAATTCCTCGTCGGTCATGTCAGCCGGATAGAAACAAGCCCCGGCCGGCTTGGCGCCGTATCCTTCGACGAAGGCCTTGCCGTCAATACGGTCCCAAGGGCCGTAGTTCAGCAGGGCGTAGTCGCGGACATAAGGATCCTCGAGTCCTTCCATAAGGGCTTTGTCACCGAAATTCTGCTCCCAGTAGATCTTGTCCGCCTCGTCAGCGGCAAAACGGTAGAGGTTCAGGACCTCTTTCCCGTTATCGGTAATTCCCGAAAGGTCCGGAGCGGGAATCTTCACTTCTGCATAGTTCTCCATCAGACGGGCGGCCTTGCTTCTGTGCTCCTCACAGGAAGTGAGGACAAGGGCGAGAAGACACCATGCGACAGTCAGTTTTTTCATTGTGTTACGATATTGCTACAATTAATCTTGCAAAGATAAGCATTTCCAGATATTTCCCCATCATTTATTACAGAAAAAGGGAGGTCGGACGGACCTCCCTTTTGTCTTGATGAGGATGATATCCTAGATGGTTCCCTGCTCGAGCATAGCCTGGGCGACTTTCATGAAGCCGGCGATGTTGGCGCCCTTCACATAGTCGACCGATCCGTCCGGCTGGGTGCCGAACTTCACGCACTGCTCGTGGATGCTCTTCATGATGAAATGGAGCTTGTCGTCCACTTCCTTGGCATCCCAGCTGATGTGCTCGGCGTTCTGGGTCATTTCGAGACCGGAGGTGGCGACACCGCCTGCATTGACAGCCTTGCCCGGGGCGAAGAGGATACCGTTGTGCTGGAAATAGTGGATAGCGCCAGGCTGGCAGCCCATGTTGGAGACTTCGCAGCAGCACCAGCAGCCGTTGGCGACGAGTTCCTTCGCATCATCCTCGCTCAGTTCGTTCTGGAAAGCGCAAGGAAGGGCGATGTCGACCGGAATGCTCCAAGCCTTCTTGCCGGCGGTGAAGAACGCCTTCTGAGGGAACTGGGTCGCCATGTCTTCCACCCTGTTACGGTTGGAAGCACGCATGACGAGCATGTAGTCGATCATCTCCTTGGTGATGCCGTCAGGGATGTGGCAGACACCGTCCGGACCGGAGATGGCCACGACCTTGGCGCCGAGTTCCGTCGCCTTGGTAGCAGCGCCCCAAGCCACGTTGCCGAAGCCGGAGAGGGCGACCTTCTTGCCCTTGATATCCTTACCGGCCTTCTCGAGAAGGTGCTGGGTGAAATAGAGGGCGCCGAAGCCGGTAGCCTCCGGACGGAGGATGGAACCGCCCCAGGTTCCGCCCTTGCCGGTGAGGACACCGGTGTTGTACTGGCGGGCCAGTTTCTTGTACATACCATAGAGGTAGCCGATCTCACGGCCGCCAACGCCTACGTCACCGGCAGGTATATCCTGGTCAGGACCGATGCAGTTCCAGAGCTCCAGCATGAAAGCCTGGCAGAAACGCATGATCTCATCGTTGGACTTGCCGACCGGATCGAAGTCGGAACCGCCCTTGGCGCCGCCCACCGGAAGGGTGGTGAGGGCATTCTTGAACGTCTGCTCGAAACCAAGGAACTTAAGCATGGACGGGGTCACAGCCTTGTGGAAACGGAGGCCGCCCTTATAGGGACCGATGGCGCTGTTGAACTGGATGCGGTAGCCGAGGTTGGTCTGGACCTCGCCCTTGTCATCCACCCAGGTGACGCGGAAGGTGAAGATACGATCCGGCTCGACCATTCTTTCGACGATCTTCGCCTTCTCGAACTCAGGATGCTGGTTGTACACATCCTCGATGGATTCAAGGACTTCCTGGACAGCCTGAAGATACTCCTTCTCAAGCGGATATTTCGCCTGGAGCTTTGCCATGATGTCTTGTGTTCTCATGATAAATGCAGTTGTTTGTGTTAAAAATATGAAGTTAAAAGTTAATAGCTTTAAAAAGCACACAAATGTAAGCATTAAAAAGATATTAACCAATATTTTTTAATCAAAAAAATCTCCGGCCGGAAAAGGAACGGAGACGGGCGGAGGAAATGCCGGAAATATTGTATCTTTGCAGGCGTATTATCACCCTTTCCTGTATGAAAAAGGATTTTAAGGACCGGTTGTCGGCATGTCTGAAGGACCTGACCGGCGCCGAAATCAAGAGTGTGACGGCCGATGAGGACAGCGGCCGGGTAACTGCCGTACTCATGCCCGGGCGTGGTCACGGGAGGGTTTCCCTGTCCCAGTTGCCCGAGGTCCTCCGCGTAATGGACGTAGACATCATGGAAGGGGATGTCACCCTGGCCGGAAACTATGCCGACGTCCGGGATTTCGTGGAATCATGGAACCTCGACGCCGACGATCCCAGGATTGCCCGTTTCATCTCCCTCCTCAGAAGGGAGACCCGCGGCGAAGTGGCCAATGTGGAGTTCCGCTCCGGCGAACTCCTGTACGAACTGACGCTCCGGTCCCTGGATTTCACCGCTCCGGAATACGTCTATATCGAAGGAGTGGATTTCCGTACCAAGACACTCTACTGCTACACGTTCGTGGAGGACATGAACGACATCCTGGAGACAGACACGTTGTCCATCCTGGGCTATCCGTTCACCGGGGCGGTCAAGAGTTGATTTTCCCCCGACGTCCCTTTCCATAAAATAGAAAAGCCGTGTCACGATGGACACGGCTTTTCTATGAATGATCCCGGGGAGATTACTGACCCTGGCCAGCCTGGGCCTGAGCCTGGGCCTGGGCCTGCATTTCCTGCTGGAGCTGCTCAAGGGTACGGCCATCCTTGATACCGAGTTCCTTGCGGGCGGCCGGCGTGAGATCCACAACGGCAGCCTCATCGAAATAAAGGGCGGAGGAATCATCGAAAACGGCGGCGAGGCCCTGGGCCTTGGCGAGTTTCTTCACAACTTCCTGGGCCTTCTCCATAATCGGGGACATCAGGGTGTTCTGCTGCTGCTGGAGCTCCTGGGAAATGGTCTGCTGGAACTCCTGGAGACGGTTCTGGATGTCATACAGTTCCTTTTCCTTGGACTCGCGGATCGCGGCCGTCCAGGAAGCGGACTTCTGCTGGTACTGGTTGGCTTTGGTCTGGTACTCTTCCAGCATGCTGGCGTAGGTTTCCTGGGCCTCGTTCTGCATGGCGGTAATCTGCTCGCGGGCGGCATCAGCCTCAGGGGCCAGCTGCACGAGTTCAGTGAAATTGACACGGCCGAGCTTCTGGGCGGAAGCCGTAACGGTCATGAGAGCTGCAAGGGCAATGACAAAAATCTTTTTCATGTCTAAACTATTTTGAATTATTATTGTTCATCAGAACTGTTGTCCGAGGACGAAGTGGAACTGGCTGCCGCCGTTGGCCGTGTCGTCGAAACCATAGCCCCAGTCGACACCGAGCAGGCCGATCATCGGGAGGAAGACGCGAACGCCCACACCGGCAGACCGCTTGATCTGGAACGGATTGAATTCACGGATATCCGCCCAGCAGTTACCGCCTTCGAGGAAGGCCAGCACGAAGATCGTGGACTGAGGCTGGAGAATCACCGGATAACGGAGCTCAACCGTAAACTTGTCATACAGGTGACCCGCATAGCTCTGGTAGGCCGTACTGTACGGCGTGTACCGCATCGGGGTCAGGGAATAGTCCTCATAACCGCGGAGGGAAACAATTTCCGCGCCATAGGTCATGTAGCCCGACATACCGTCACCACCCACCTGGAAGCCTTCGAACGGGGAATATCCCCAATTGCGGTTGTAGTAGCCGAGGAAACCGAACTGGGCACGGCTCATGAGGACCAGGTCGCCGATCAGCTTGGTGTAGACGGCACCGCTGAATTTCCACTTGTGATACTCGATCCACTTGAACCGGTTGGAAGCGGACCAGGTGCTGTAGTCGATATCCTTCCAGCTGTTCACGCTCTGCCGGTTGCCTTCCGCGTCAAACGTATGCCGGCGGAACAGGGAGAACGGCGGAGTCAGCTGCAGGGAAGCCGAGAAATCGGAGCCCTGGCGGGGGTAGATCTGCTGGTCGGTGGAGTTGCGGTTCAGCGACACGGTGTAGCTCAGGTTGTGGGAGACACCGGTATCGAAAGCGAAATAGCTGGACTCCCAGTTGGTCAGGCGGTAGGTCTGCCAGCTGAGATTATTGTACAGGACGAAATAGTTGTCCGGCCACTTCAGGCGGTTGCCCAGGCCGGCATTGAAACCGAAGACCTCAAACACCTTGTCGTTGCGCAGGAATGCGGCGCCCAGTCCCAGCAGGGAATTCGTCATGCGGGAATAGTAGCCGGAAATGCTGAGCGAGGTAGGCTTCTTGCCGAAGAGCCAGGGCTCCATGAAGCTCGCGCTGACGGTGGTATAATAGGTACCGTTGGTCTGGAAACGGAACGACAGGGTCTGGGCGTCACCGAGCGGAACCGGACGCCAGGCATTCTTGTCAAGGATGCGGTGGGTGGAGAAATTGTTGAAGCTCACACCGGCCGTCGCCACGAAAGTACCCGCACCCCAGCCGCCGGACAGTTCCAGCTGCGAGGAAGGTTTCTCGGTCACATTGTACACCAGGTCCACGGTATTGCTGGAGGGGTTCGGAAGGATGGACCAGCCACCCGGACTCATAATGGCTTCGGCGTCGAACTGGCCGAGGGAGGCGATTTCACGGATGGAGCGTTCGAAATCCGTCTGGCTGAAAAGGTAACCGGGACGGGTCATGATCTGGCGGCGGACCACTTTCTCATTGGTCAGGTCGTTGCCGTTGATGATGATGTTGTTCAGGATGGCGGGCTTTCCTTCGGAAATCCGCATCTCTACGTCCACCGAGTCGTTCTGGATATTCACTTCCACCGGCGTGACGTTGAAGAACAGGTAACCGTTGTCCATGTACAGTTTGCGGACGTCCATCTCGGACTGTTTACCGCCGCCATGGAGACGCTTCTCCATGGTCACCATGTCATACACGTCGCCCTTCTTGATCTTCAGCACCTCGTCCAGCACCTCGGAAGGATAGACGGAATTGCCGGTCCAGGTAATGTTGCGGAAGTAATACTGGCGTCCCTGGTCAAATACCATGTCGATGTCGATATGCTTGTCGTCGACATAGTAGATGGAATCGCGCACCAGGCGGGCGTCACGGTAACCGGCCTCATTGAAAGCCTCCAGGACATTTTTCCGGTCACTCTGGTATTCCTTTTCCTTGAATTTCTTGGATTTGAAGAAATTATACCACTTGTTGGAATGGGTTTCCTTCATCGCCTTGGACAGTTTGTACTCGGAGACATTCCCGTCGTGGCCGATGAAGTTGATATGCTTGATACGGACCTTGTTGCCTTTCTTGACATCGAAATTCACCCGGATGGCGCTCCGGATCATCGAATCTTTCTGGACATCGACATCCACATCGCAAAGGAGGAATCCCTTTTCCTTGTAGTAGCGCTTGATGATGTCCACCGAAGTACTCCTCACATAATCGGAATACTCGCGGCCCGGACGGAGGTTGAGGCGCTCCTGGAGGTCTTTCCGTTCACTCGTCTTAACGCCGGAGAAGGTCCAGCGGGATACCCTCGGACGCTCCTTGATGCAGATCTTGAACCAGGCCGTGTCCTTGGCGGCACTCAGGGAATCGATGACGACGGCCACATCCTCGAAATAGCGCTGGGCGACAAGACGCTTGACGATATTGGTGATATCCTCACCCGGGGCCGTCACCTCCATACCGGCATGGAGACCGGTCTGCTGCAGGATCTGGTGTTCCGCATAATACGTATTGCCTTCCACGCCGACCCCGCCGACGATATATTTCTTCGGCGCCTCATAATCTATTTCGATGGAACTGCGGTTGCTCTGGGCATGCAGGGCGGTTCCCAGGATGCCGAGCAGCAACACACAGCCGATCCGTCTAATCATCATCTTGCTATCCATTATCCTGCAAAGATAAGTCATTTATTTCACTTTTCCATACCTCCGGTCGCGACGGGCGTATTCTTCCAGGGCCTCCCGGAAGGCTTCCTTCCCGAAGTCCGGCCACAGAAGCGGGGAAAAGTAGAACTCCGTGTAGGCACACTGCCACAGGAGGTAGTTGGAAATCCGCTGTTCTCCGGAAGTGCGGATCAGCAGGTCCGGATCAGGGATGCCGGCGGTCACCAGATACTGGCTGAACGCCTCCTGGTCCATGTCGGCAATTCCTTCCGCACCCCGCTCTGCGACTGCCCTCCTGGCCGCCTGCAGGATATCCCACTTGCCGCTGTAGCTGAGGAAGATGACCAGGGTCATCCGGGAGCCGGAAGCCGTCTCTTCCTCCACGGCGTCAATCGCCCGGTTCAGGGACTCGTCCAGCCGGGCGCGGTTCCCCAGGACCCGCAGCCGGATCCCGTTCTTAAGCAGTGTCTTCGTCTCGTTGCGGATGGCCTCCATCATGAGTTCCATCAGGCGGTGGATCTCACTTTCGGGGCGGTTCCAGTTTTCCTCCGAAAAGGCATAGAGCGACAGATACTTCACCCCGGCCTCCGCGGCTGCTTCCGAACAGGCGCGGACGCTTTCCACGCCGGCCGCATGGCCAAACACCCTCTCCCGGCCCCGGGCCTGCGCCCAGCGGCCATTTCCGTCCATGATAATGGAAACGTGCTGCGGAATACGGTTCATCTTATCCATTGTTTCTCATGTCCTCGCCCCAGAACAGCCTGGACGTAAGGGCCTTCACGAACCCTGACTCGGCGAGCCGGATTCGTTTAAGCGAAAACTGTGCCATCTCGATATGGATGGTCCAGTCCTGTTCGATTTCCAGGGTCCGGTTGTCGGTCGTCATGATGGCTACACCATCCCTGCTTTCGAAAGAGATGTCCACCTTGGCGGTCTCAGGCAGCACCAGCGGCCGTACGTTGAGGTTGTGCGGAGCGATCGGGGCAATGATCAGCACCTTGGTGTCAGGCATGCAGATCGGCCCGCCGACGCTGAGGGAATAGGCGGTGGATCCGGAACTTGTGGATACGATCAGGCCGTCCGCCCAATAGGTCGGAAGCGTCTCCCCGTTCACGCTTACATGCACTCCGAGGACAGAGGCGCCGGAGCGGTGAACCGCCACCTCATTGACCGAATAAGGCAGCATGCCGATGCTTTTGCGGGCACCGGGACCCTTGAGCGTGGCATTCAGCACAGTCCGGTATTCGATACTGAATTCGCCTTCCATCAAGGCTTTCAGGACGGCGTCCGGCCGGTTCTCGCACAAGAAGCCGATCCGCCCGAAATTGACGCCCAGGATGGGCAGGCCGATATCGGAGACTACATGCGCAGCCGAAAGGAACGTGCCGTCACCGCCCATCGACAGCACAAGGTCCGTCTCCGGACGGACGTCCGCCTTGCTGCGGATTTCATACAATTCGTAGGAAGCCGCTTCGAGTTCGGAAATCAAGTCGAGCATCTGAGGATTCTCACGCAATTCCTCTTTCAGGATGAAATAGCCTATTTTCATGTCGATTTTTCAATTCAGCCGCCAAAAATAACACTTTAATTATAAATTTCACTAATTTTGTCCTGAATAAATGCGCATTTTATGACCAGACTCAGCGTAAACATCAACAAGATCGCCACCCTGCGCAACGCACGGGGCGGTCAGTTGCCCGATGTGACCCGGGCTGCCCTTGACTGCGAACGGTTCGGCGCCCAGGGCATCACGGTCCATCCCAGACCGGACGAAAGGCATATCCGATATAGCGACGTCCGCACGATCCGCCCTTTGATCACCACCGAATTCAATATCGAAGGCAACCCCATACCATCCTTCATCGACCTGGTTTGTGAAGTGGTCCCCGACCAAGTCACGCTGGTGCCCGACGCCCGGGATGCCATCACCTCCAACGCAGGATGGAACACACTCAAACACAAGGACTTCCTGACCGAAGTCTGTAAAGAATTCTCCTCCAAGGGCATCCGGACCTCCATCTTCATCGACCCGGATCCCGACATGGCGGAAGGAGCCGCCGCCTGCGGAGCCGACCGGGTGGAACTCTACACGGCCGACTATGCAGCGGAGTATCCGCTGGATCCCGACATCGCCATTGCCCGCTACCTTGAAACGGCGAAGGCCGCCCGCAGCTGCGGACTGGGCCTCAATGCCGGACATGACCTGTCCCTTGTGAATCTTGCCTGGTTCGTCCGGACCATTCCGTGGACCGACGAAGTTTCCATCGGGCATGCCCTCATCTGCGACGCCCTGTACATGGGCCTTCATCAAACAATTCAGGCTTATTTGTCGGAAATCCGTAAAAAATAGTTACTTTTGCAGATTAAACCGAATTAGCTGATATTTTAAACAATTCATAATGAAAAAGACTACCCTTTTCTTCAGCGCCCTGGCCGTCCTGGCGGGCGTCACGTTCACCGGCTGCAATAACAACACAGCTACCAACGCCACCCCTGTCCAGTCGGATTCCACAGCTACCGCCGGCAGCATTGTCTATTTCAATATCGACAAGATCATGGAAAGCTATGACATGGCCAACGACCTCCGTTCCGTGGTCGAGACCAAAGTCAGCGGCATCCAGTCTGAAATCGACCGCCGCGGCAACAAGCTCCAGAAAGATGCCAACGATTTCCAGAACAAGGTGGACAAGGGCCTGCTGACCACTTCCGTCGCCAACGCCCAGTACCAGAAACTCCAGCAGCAGCAGAACGAATACCAGCAGTACGCTGTCCGCAAGCAGCAGGAAATGGCCGAAGAGCAGCAGGTCATGCTGAACCAGATCATGAACGCCATTGCTGAATTTGTCGAGCAGTACAATGCCCAGAAGCAATACGCTCTCATCCTGACCACCTCCGGCGACATCCTGCCCGCTCCCGTCGTGACCGGCAGTCCGGCCCTCGACATCACGGATGAACTGCTCGCAGGACTCAACGAAGCCTACGTGAAGACCAAGGCGGAGACCCCCGCCAGCAAATAGTTTTTGATGAAAATCGCCATACTGTCCAGTTTCTATCCCCTGAGGGGAGGCATTTCCCAGTTCAATGCGAGCCTGCTCGAAGGTCTGGGACGATTCCATGATGTCAGGGCCTACCGCTTCAGGCGGCAGTATCCTGAGATCCTGTTCCCCGGGAAAACGCAGTATGTGACTCCTGACGATGAGGCCGTACCGGTAGCGAGTGAAGCGCTGCTGGATACGGCCAATCCGTTTTCCTACGGAAAGACGGCCCGGACAATCCGCAAGTGGCAGCCGGACCTGCTCATCATGAAATACTGGATGTCCTGGTTCGCCCCTTCCCTGGGATGGGTGGAACGTCATGTGGGCCCACAATGCAAGGTGGTTTCCATCCTGGACAATGTCATCCCGCATGAGCCGCACTGGTTCGACAAGCCGCTGACCCGGTATTTCCTGCGGGGTTGCGACGGATTCGTCACCCTGTCCCAAAGCGTCACGGACGACCTGCTGCGCCTGCAGCCAGGTGCCCGGTACACCCTCCTGCCCCACCCCCTTTATTCCCATTTCGGACCCAGGCTGGAGCGGAAGGAAGCAGCAGCCGCCCTGGGGATCGACCCGACGAAGAAAACCCTCCTTTTTTTCGGGCTGATCCGGGATTACAAGGGCCTCGACATCCTGCTGGAAGCTTTCCGGAACCTGCCGGAAGACTACCAGCTCGTCATTGCAGGCGAACCGTACGGATCCTTTGACAAATACCGGGAACTGATTGATTCGATCCCCGGCCGTGACCGGATCCGCGTCTTTCCGGACTATATCCGCGATTCGGAAGTCAAGAAGTTTTTCTCGGCAGCCGACGTCACCGTCCTCCCCTACCGGAGCGCCACCCAGAGCGGAATCAGTTCGGTTTCCTACCATTTCGAGGTGCCGATGATCGTTACCGACGTAGGCGGCCTGAAAGGAACCATCGGAGACCGCGGGACAGGCATCGTCGCCCCCGTGCCCCGGCCGGATGCCATCCGTGCCGAAATCCTCCGCTATTTCGCCGACCCTTCCGTCCGGGAGGGTTGCGTAGAAGCCATCCGCCGCGAAAAGGACCGCCTGTCCTGGGACCGTTTCTGCCAGGACCTGACGGCCTTTGCCGAGCGGCTTTAAATTGAATGCCATGAAAAGAATCCTCCTCCTCGCGGCAGTCCTCTGCCTCGCCTCCAGAGCGGGCGTGCAAGCCCAGGATTATGAGCCCGTTCCCGTCAAAGTCAGTACCGAGAAGGTCCGGCTCGACGGGAAGGTCCTGTATTTCCATCCCGTGCAGGAACGCCAGACCCTGTACGGCATCGCCAAGGCGTACAACGTGACCATCGAGGAAATCTATTCGGTCAACCCCTCTCTGGAGACAACCGGCCTCCAGAAAAACAGCATCATCCTGATCCCGGTCATTGACGGCCGTTCCGAACCCGTCGATCCCAATATCTCCTACAAGGAACACACCGTCCGCTGGTTTGAAGACCTTGAAGACATCGCCAAGGCATATGGGGTCACCTCGTCCCAGATCATGAGCCTCAACGGGCTGACCTCCCCGAAAGTCAAGACCCGCCAGGTCCTCCGGATTCCGGTTCCGGTATCTTCCGCCACATCCGGAGAGTCTTCCGTCACCCCGCCGGTCAACCTCCCGGACATCAAGGATCCAGAAATCCAGGATCCCGATCTTGCCGACGCCGGCTCTTTCAAGCCGATCGTGCTTGACAACCTGCGGGTCGAGAAGGCAAAAACCGTGGACAAGGCGGTCCCCGTGGAGCTTCCGGTAATCGCCGACCCGGACATCAAAGATCCCGAGATGCTCGATCCCGGCACGTTCCAGCCGGTTACGGTTCAGCCGGTCAACGTGGATGAAGTCGTAGCCCGGACGGAAGATGAAGACAGCGATGACGGCAAGAAATCCATCTTTGGCGACCTTTTCGGCTGGCTGAACGGGAAAAGCACCGTCAACATGGCCCTCATCCTTCCGCTGAACGCCTCCGGCAAGGTAAGCGAGTCCAACATGGATTTCTATTCCGGTGTCCTGATGGCTCTCCGCGACCTGGAGAAGGAAGGGGTCAGCACCAACCTCAACGTCTACGATTCCCATGCCGGGATCCCTTCTTCGGAAGTCCTGTCCCGGAACGATTTCATCCTCGGTCCGGTCGCTGTCAGGGACCTTACCACTGTCCTGGAAAGGGTCAACGGCCATGTACCGGTCGTCTCCCCGCTGGACCAGAAGGCGTCCACCCTGGCGGATACCCATTCCAATTTCATCCAGGCACCTTCTTCCACGACTTCCCAGTATGAAGAACTTGTCGGCTGGATCGCCTCCGGAAAACGGTCCGGTGACAAAGTCGTCTTCATCACCGAAAAAGGCTCAAAGAGCCCTGCACCGGCCATCGGCATCCGAAGCGCCCTCCTGGCGGCCGACCTGGAGCACGAAGGCATCAGTTACACCCTTTCAGAAGGCCGAAGCATCCAGAACACCCTTGCAGCCAGGATGGTCAAGGGGACGACCAACCACGTGATCGTCGGCTCCGAGAACGAGGCGTTCATCGGGGACCTGATGCGCAACATCGGCCTGCTGCAGGGAAAGGGATATGATATCACGCTCTATGCCCCGTCCAGGGTCCGCTCCTTCGACACCGTGGACGGCAGCACCTTCCACAAGAGCCGCCTCCACATCGCCCCGTCCTATTTCGTGGACTACGGCGATCCGGCCGTAAAATCCTTTATCCGTGCCTACCGGGCCCTGTACCGGACCGAACCCAGCCAGTTCGCCCTTCAGGGATATGATACGGCCCGTTATTTTGTCAGCCTGTGCTCCAAGTACGGCAACCGCTGGACCCGCCAGCTGGAAGCCGTTCCCTCAGAAGGCCTCCATACCGATTTCCGCTTTGTCAGAAGCGGTTCCGGCTACATGAACACGGCCGTTCGCCGTGTCATTTACAACACTGATTACAGTACTGAAATGGTCAGGAAATAATGGAAAAGATTCGTTGCCTCATCCTCGGCGGCGGCCCTGCCGGATTTACGGCCGCCATCTACGCCTCCCGCGCCAACCTTTCTCCGGTGCTCTACGAGGGCATCCAGCCGGGCGGACAGTTGACTACGACGACCGTCGTGGAGAATTTCCCGGGATTCCCGGGCGGAGTCGATGCCAACACCCTCATGGACTCCATGCGGGAGCAGGCCCGCAGTTTCGGCGCCGACATCCGCAGCGGCGTCGCCACGGAAGTTGACCTGTCCGGACGTCCTTTCAAAGTCGTCATCGACGGGGAGACCGCCCTGGAAGCGGAGACGCTCATCATCGCCACCGGTGCCACCGCCCGGTATCTCGGCCTTCCTTCCGAAGAGAAATACAGGGGATCCGGCGTTTCCGCGTGCGCAACTTGCGACGGCTTCTTCTTCCGCAAGCGGACGGTTGCCGTCGTCGGCGGCGGAGATACGGCCTGTGAAGAGGCGCTCTACCTCGCCGGTCTCGCCAAGAAAGTGTACATGATCGTCCGGCGGGATGTTTTCCGCGCTTCGAAGGCCATGCAGGAGAAAGTATTCAAGACAGAGAATATAGAAATCCTGTGGAACTGCAATACGAAGGAAGTGTTGGGAGACGGTTTCGGCGTGACCGGAGCCCGGCTGCTGCGCAAGGATGGCACTGAGTTTGATATACAGATTGACGGATTTTTCCTGGCCATCGGCCACCATCCCAATTCGGAGCTTTTCATGCCCTGGGTGGAAACCGACGCGGCCGGATATATCGTCACCGAAGGCAAGAGTTCCCGGACCCGCGTACCGGGAGTCTTCGCTGCTGGCGACGTGCAGGACCCTCTCTACCGGCAGGCCATAACGGCCGCCGCCTCCGGCTGCGCTGCAGCCCGGGACGCAGAGAAGTTCCTCCTTGAACAATAAAAGACCGACATGATGCAATTCAGGACCGTTGCGGTCGCTGCCGGCGTGCTTTTCGCTGCCATGACCGCCTGCAAATCCCAGTACGACACGCTGCTGGGTTCCAACGATGTGGACGCCAAGTATGAGGCGGCCATGGACTATTTCAACAACCGCAAATACCAGAAGGCCGCCCAGTTGTTCGAATCGCTGGCTGTGCTGACCAACGGAACGGAGCGGGACGACACCGTCCAGTATTACTGGGGACTGTCCAACTACCGCAACAAGGATTACTATACCGCCCAGTCCAACTTCGAGAAATTCCTCGGGGTCTTCCCGCGGAGTCCGTTTGCCGAAGACGCCAGTTTCCTCCGTCTCGACTGCATGTACCGCGCTACATACCGGTACGAACTGGACCAGACGCCCACCCGTACCTGCCTGGCGGCCATCCAGGAGTATGTCCGGGAGTATCCCGGCAATCCCGCCCATCTGGAGGCCTGCCGCCAGATGATGGTTGACCTGAACGAGCGGCTCGACCACAAAGCCTACGAATCCGCCCGCCTGTACTACAAGATGGAAGACTACATGGCGGCCCGGGTAGCGCTCCGGAACGTACTCAAGGACAATGCGGACAATGTCTACCGGGAGGAAATCCTCTACTATACGGCCATGTCCTCCTATCACTATGCCCGCCTGAGTGTTCCCGCCCGCCAGAAAGAGCGTTACCTCACCTTTGTGGACGACTACCTGAATTTCATCGGTGAAATGCCGGAGTCCAAGTACCGGCGGGAACTGGACGTCATGTATCGACGGGCCCAGAAGGCCCTCGGCCGCTATGAAGGCACCGACGAGGAACTCGACCTCAAGGCCAAGGATTTTGAACGGGAACGCAAAGCCATGGAGCAGGAATCGAAAAAAAAATGAAACCTCTTCCCAAAAAGGCAAGTAATATTATAATGGATAGATAAATTTGACTGTATAATGGATAACAAGAAGAAAGTTCCCAACAATACCATCACCCGGGACATCAAGAATCTCGCCGCCCCTACCGGAAACATCTATGAATCCGTCGTCATCCTGTATAAGCGTGCCAACCAGATCGCTGCGGCTGAGAAGAAGGAACTGACCAAGAAACTGGAAGACTTCCGCAACGACCGTGACACCATGGAGGAAGTGTTCGAGAACAAGGAGCAGATCGAAATCTCCAAATACTATGAGCGCCAGCCGAAACCGGACCTGGTTGCCATTTCCGAATTCGAGAACGGTGAGTTGTATTACCGCCGGGCCCAGAGCGAGAACCCGATCGACATCAAGGGAGAATAATGCTCCGCAGCCTCCACGTCGAGAATTACGTACTGATTGACTCTCTGGATATCTCTTTTCCGGAGGGTCTCGTCATTATAACCGGACAGACCGGCGCCGGCAAGTCCATCCTGCTGGGTGCACTGGGGCTGGCACTGGGTGGGAAATCGGAGGCGTCGCTGATCGGTACGCATGGGGAGACGTGTGTGGTAGAGGCCGGCTTTACCTTCGGAGAGGATCCCCTCCTGAAGGAAAAACTCCGGGAAAACGACATCGAAGATACCGGAGCCCTGCTGATCCGGCGCGTTGTCAACCGCAGCGGACGTTCCCGCAGTTTCGTCAACGACGAGCCGGTATCCCTGCCAGTGCTGCAGGACCTGGCAGGACGGCTGGTCGACATCCATTCCCAGCACCAGACCCTCCGGATCGCAGACCCCTCTTTCCGCCTGTCCCTGCTGGACCACCATGCCGGCAACGGGCAGCGCCTGGCAGCATGCCGGGAGGCCTGGAGCACCTGGCAGTCCACCCGGAAGGAACTCGATTCCGTATCCCGGAGACTCTCGCAACTGGAGGAGGAAAAAGACTACCATGAGGCCCAGTTCCGCCGTCTTGACGAAGCCCACCTCCGCGAGGGCGAACTCGAAGAACTGGAGGAGGAACAGAAACAACTCGCCCATGCCGAAGAAATCAAGGAACTGCTATGCACCGCTGAATCCTTGTTCTTCCCCGAAGATGAGAGGGAACCCCTGACCCGTCAGCTCAAGGAAGCCGGCAAACTCCTGGAGCGCTGTTCCCGGTTTATCCCTTCGCTGGAGCCGCTCTCCGGCCGGCTGGAATCCGCCCGGCTGGAACTGGAAGACATCGCCGACGAAGTGGCCGCGGTGAATGCCCGGGTGGATGTATCTCCCGAGCGCCTGGAGCAAGTCGAAGACCGCATGTCCCTCCTGTACGACCTTTTGAAAAAACACGGAGTCCGCGAGATTCCGGAACTGATCGCCATCAGGGAGGAACTCTCCGGAGCCCTTTTCGACGCCACATCGCTCCAGTCCCGCAAGGAAGAACTTGAAAAGACCTGCAGGAAGGCCGCTGCAGCATATTCCCAGGCCGCAGACAGCCTCCACCAAGCCCGCCTGGACGCCGCACAGGGATTCTCCGAAGCTGTGGCCGGATCGCTCCGGTTCCTGGAGCTTCCCCATGCCGTTTTCCATGTGGAAGTGGCTCCGGCGGCGGAAGGCCCTTCCGGAAAGGACCTCGTCCGGTTCCTGTTCTCCTCGACTGGAGAAACGCCCGCAGACGTCTCCAAGGTAGCATCGGGCGGTGAACTTTCCCGCATCATGATCAGCCTGAAGGCCATGATGGCCCGCTATGCAGAGATGCCCACGCTCATTTTCGATGAAATCGACACCGGTGTGTCCGGAAGTGTCGCCGACCGGATGGGATCGATGATCTGCGACATGGGACAAGACATGCAGGTATTCGCCATCACGCACCTTCCGCAGGTTGCTGCCAAGGGAGAGGCCCATTACCTCGTCAGCAAGGAAAAAGATGTCACCTCGATCCGCAGGCTCACCCAGGAAGAGCGGGTCCGCGAGATTGCGCGGCTGCTCAGCGGAGAGGTCATCAGCGATGCGGCTGTCGCCAACGCAGAAGCCCTTCTAGGGCTCTCTCTCCTATAAACATGAATCAATTTTGAATTTTTCAAAATTGATGCTATCTTTGTTGTCTATGGCTGCTCAAAACAATACCATGCCCTCCCCGGAAGTATTCCGCACATTGCTGCGCCGCCACCATCTGAAGGCTACACGGCAGCGCATGGCGGTCCATGACGTAATGATGGCTCTTGGGCATGCCTCCGCCGATATGGTCACGGAGGAACTTCAGCAGCGGGGCACCAAAGTTACGGTTGCATCCGTCTACAACATCCTGTCCCAGCTGGCCGACCTCCGCATTTATAGCCGACGCCTCAGCGCAAACAACAAGATGTATTTCGACATCAACACCTTCCGTCACATGCACCTGTACGACCGGGAGAACCATCGGTACCGCGACGTGATCGACGAAGAACTCATGGAACTGGTCCATTCCCACTTGAAGCGCCGGAAGTTCAAGGGGTTCACTGTCGAAGACATCGATATCCAGCTGATCGCCCGTCCCACCCGCAAGTCTCGTATCGCATGAAACGGTTGCTCATTGCGGTCTTGTGCCTGTGCTGCCTTGCTCCCGCCTGCCAACAGGATGACACTTTTGCCACCATCACCGAAATGGGGACGGTACACGGATCCGATATCCTCGGAGACAATGGAAACCGCTATCATATCATAGAACAGTCCTGGAAGGGCTCCCTGGATACCCTGGGCCGTGTCTTTTTCAAGGCAGACGTCCTGCAGACCCTGGGCGGGAACGAATTCGGCATCCGGCTCGGAGGCATTTCCATCCCGAGAATCCTCGAAGCGGAACCTGCCGGGGCATCTGTCCCTGCCGGTGACCCCGTCAGAGTAGACGGAGCCTGGTTCAGCGGAGGATACCTGAACATGGCCGTCGGTTGGTTCGCCCGCCAGGGCAGTTCCTTCCGCCATTCATTCCGGCTGTTATACGACGCATCCTCCTCACCGGTCCGCCTGGTGTTCATCCATGAAGGCAACGGTGAGAACTATGGCGTCCTTCCGGAGCGGGAGACCCTCACTGAACAAGCCGTCTTCTGCATTCCCGAAGAACCCTTCCTTCCGAAATCCGGACAGATCGAGATTTCATGGAACGGCTACCGGACGGAAGACGGTTCACTCCTGCCACAGAGCGAGACGTACACCCATACAGGGACCATTGTCCGCTGATTTTTCAAGTTTTTCGGTGCGTCCTATTGCAACGACCAAAAAAATTCGTACCTTTGCAATCCCGTCCCTATCGGACGGACAGATGGTGGATGTAGTTCAGCTGGTAGAGCATCGGATTGTGGTTCCGAGTGTCGTGGGTTCGAGCCCCATCATCCACCCCTAATGGCGCTCCCGGTTATTCCGGGGGCGTTTTTTCGTTTTGCGGATACAAATAAAGCCGTATCTTTGTACCTGAACCCCAATCTTCCAGCAAATGAAAAAGCTTGTCGTCATTGACGCATGCGTGCGCCAGCAGGACTCTAGGACGTGGAGAATCGCCGCGCCCATCGTAGAATTCCTTTCCAGTAAATACGAAACCGTCGTTTACCGGCTGACGGAGATGCCGATGGAACCCCTGACACCCGCCACCTATGCGGAACGGGTGGCCGGGAGCGTCCCTCCCTGGGCCGTCGAAGCGGCAAAAGCCGTCGCTGAAGCGGACCGGATCCTAATCGCCGCCCCGTTCTGGGACATGAGTTTCCCTTCTGTCCTGAAAGTATTCTTCGAACACATTTCCCTGTTCGGGATTACCTTTACGGACAGCGGACGTTCCTGCGTGGGCATGTGCAAATGCGAAAAAGTCATGTACATCACCACCCGCGGCATGAACATTCCCACCGGCGATCCCCGGGAACAGGCGACGCCCTATCTGCATGCCCTGTCCTCCCTCTGGGATCTCGGCGTCGTGCTGACCGTGGCCGCCTGGAACATGGATTACAGTACCCCTGAACAAGTTGAGGAAAAAATCGATGCCACTACGCGTTTCGGCCTGAAATTGGCCCAGTCATTCTGATTCTGACGTTATTTCGTCGGAAAAGCGGTTGGAAGAGGCTCAAATTATTCGTATATTTGTAAAATTCCGTTTCTCCGGACAACTCAGAACAACAAATATGGCAAAACGTGAAATCAAATTCTCCCTGGTATACAGGGACATGTGGCAGAGCTCGGGCAAGTATGTGCCCCGGGTGGACCAGTTGGTGGAGGTAGCCCCGGCCATCATCGACATGGGCTGCTTCGACCGCGTCGAGACAAACGGCGGCGCCTTCGAGCAGGTGAACCTCCTTTTCGGCGAGAATCCGAACAAGGCGGTCCGCGCCTGGACGGCACCCTTCCACAAAGTGGGTATCCAGACCCACATGCTGGAACGTGGCCTCAATGCCCTCCGCATGAACCCGGTACCGAACGATGTCCGCGAACTGATGTTCAAGGTCAAGAAAAAGCAGGGCACCGACATCGCCCGTTCTTTCTGCGGCCTCAATGACCACCGCAACTTGAAAGGGTCCGTCATCGGCGCCAAGAAAGGCGGCATGATCTCCCAGGTCGCCCTTTCCATTACGTACTCCCCCGTCCATACGGTGTCCTACTATATGGACATCGTCGACAAGGTGGTCGGATACGGAGCCGATGAGATCTGCCTCAAGGACATGGCCGGTATCGGCCGACCGACGTTCCTGGCCGAACTCGTCCACGATATCAAGAAGAACTATCCGCACATCGTCGTGCAGTACCACGGCCACAGCGGCCCGGGCTTCTCCACCGCCTCCATGCTGGAGGTGGCCCGCGCCGGTGCCGACTACCTGGATGTGGCAGTCGAACCGCTCTCCTGGGGCAAAGTCCATCCGGACGTGATCACCATCCGCGAGATGCTCCGCGCCGACGGCTTTGCCGTGAAGGACCTCAACATGGACGCCTATATGGAAGTCCGTCGTCTCACGCAGAAATTCATCGATGACTTCCTGGGATACTGGATCAATCCGTCCAACGCCAAAATGACTTCCCTCCTGGTGGGTTGCGGCCTTCCGGGCGGCATGATGGGATCCATGATGGCGGACCTCAAGGGCTTCCAGGGCGCAATCAATGCTGCCCAGCGTGCCCACGGCCGTCCTGAGGTGTCACTGGACACCCTCATGGTCAAACTGTTCGAGGAAGTTGAGTATGTATGGCCCCGCCTCGGCTATCCGCCGCTCGTGACGCCGTTCAGCCAGTATGTTAAGAACACGGCGCTGATGAACCTTTTCAACATGCTCAACGACAAGCCTCGCTGGACGACCATCGACAAGGACACCTGGGGCATGATCCTCGGCAACATGGGCAAACTTCCGGGCGAACTGGCCCCGGAGATCGTAGCCCTGGCCAAGGAGAAAGGGCTCGAATACAGCACCGGCAATCCGCAGGACAATTACCCCGACGAGCTTCCGAAATTCCGCAAGATGATGGACGAGGAAGGATGGGATTACGGCGAGGACGACGAGGAACTGTTCGAAATGGCCATGCACGAGCGTCAGTACCGCGACTATCGCAGCGGCATCGCCAAAGAACGTTTCAACAAGGAACTGGCTGATTTCAAGGCTAAAGCCGGAGCGCCCATCGTCATCGAACGTCCGGTCGTGGAAATGCCGAAGTTCTCCGTCGAGGAATACACGGCCCGGTATCCGAAGGCCACGCCGGTACAGGTTCCGGTCAAGGGCCAGCTCCTGTGGCAGGTCGATGTGGACGACGCCTCCTCCGCTCCCGTCGTCGGAACGGCGGTAAAGGCTGGCGAGGTCATCGGACACGTCCAGGCCTGGTACGGCATGGAAGAGATCGTCTCCGCCGTCGACGGCCGCATCGTAGCCGTGACCGGCAAGCAGGGCGAAAACGTTGTCAAGGGAGAAATCGTCGCTTTCGTCCAGTAAAAAACACGAAATTTCATTATGAAACAACACAAGTTTTCCACAACTTGTGTTGTTTTTTCTGTCCCTGCCCTACCTTTGGGGCATGAAGATGAAAGATTTGTGCGCGGATGAGAGGCCGCGCGAGAAAATGCTCCTGCATGGAGCATCGTCCCTCTCGGAGGCGGAACTCCTCGCCATTCTGATCGGATCGGGATCAAGCGGGAAAAACGCCGTGGAAGTAGCCCGGGAGCTGTTGTCGGAGGCTGGTGGACGGCTCACACGGCTGTCGGAGCGAACGCCCCTCCAGCTCCGCAAACAGAAAGGGATCGGGCAGGCCCGGGCCGTGACCATTTCGGCCGCCCTGGAACTGGGACGCCGATACCTGGCGGAAAAGCCGGCCGGAAGACAGCATCCCATCACGCAGCCGGAGGAAGTGTACCGCTTGATGCTTCCCCTCCTGAAAGGACTCGACCACGAAGAGTGCTGGGTCCTGTACCTGAACCGGGCAAACCGCCTCTGCGGCCGGGAGAAACTGACATCGGGGACCCTTGACACCACGCTTATCGACCCGAAGTACGTCCTCCGGAAAGTCCTGGACCACCAGGCAAAAGGGGTCATCCTGGTACACAACCACCCATCTGGCAGTCCGCTCCCGGGAGAAATGGACCTTCGGGAGACCCGGCGCCTTCATCGCGCCCTGCAGACCTTTGACATCGACCTGACCGACCACGTCATTATCGCGGACGGGTCCTTTTACTCCTTCAGCCGGGAGACGCTGGTCAATTGCGACTGACGAGTCATTGGAATTCCGATAAAATTTCTATATTTGTATTTCGGATAAACTATTCGAAGCCCATGAAAGTCATCAATCTCGGCGAGAACAACTCTGTTCTCAACAATTTCATCGCAGAAATGCGGGATGCTTCCACCCAGAAAGACAGCCTTCGTTTCCGTACCAATCTGGTGCGCGTCGGCGAGATCTTCGCCTACGAGCTTTCCAAAGTGCTGAACTATTCGGTCAAGGATGTCGTCACCCCTCTCGGCATTGCAAAAGTTTCCACTTGTGATACACCGCTGGTGATTGCGACCATTCTCCGCGCCGGGCTTCCGATCCATGAAGGTTTTCTCCGTTTCTTCGACCATGCCGAGGCCGCTTTCCTGTCCGCTTTCCGCAAATACGGGAAAGGAGATTATTTCAAGATCCGGGCTGACTATTGCACGACCCCCTCACTGGAAGGCAAGACCCTGATCCTGACCGACACCATGCTCGCGACCGGTTCATCCGTCGAAATCGGCTTGAACAAACTCCGCGAGGAAGGCGGAGACCCGGTGGCCATTCACCTTGTCTGCCCCATTTCCAGCCTCTATGCCGTTGACCACCTGGCCCCAAAATTCGATGACGACGTGACCTTATGGACCGCCGCCATCGATGAAGAACTCACCAGCCACAGTTACATTGTCCCGGGTCTGGGCGACGCCGGAGACCTCGCTTTCGGCGCCAAACTGTAAGGTTGTCCCCTGTCAGAATACCAGCAGGTACAGCCCTGCGGCGATGCATGCGCCGGCGAGAGGGCCGGCTACCGGCACCCAACTGTAGGACCATCCGCTGTCTCGTTTGCCCTTGATGGGCAGGACGGCATGTGCACAGCGCGGACTCAGGTCACGGGCCGGATTCATCGCATAACCGGTGGTGCCGCCGAGAGACATGCCCAGCGCCATGATCAGGCAGGTGACAGGCCAGGCACCCAAGGCTCCGGTCGACGCAGCCGTCTCGCCGACCTGGAAAGCGTTGCCGCGTGTTGCCAGGGCCAGGATGACGAACACCAGTACGCAGGATGCGATCAGCTCGGAAAGGAAATTGCGCCAGGGATTCCAGATAGCCGGCATCGTGCAGAACGTGCCGAGCATCGTATCAGGCTCCTCTGCCGTCGCCGCATAATGGTCCTTGTAAAAGACATAGACGAGAAGGGCCCCTACAAAACCACCGGCCATCTGGGCGACAACATATCCCGGGACAGCCCCCCAGGCGAACTGCCCGGCCACGGCAAGGCCGAGCGTTACGGCAGGATTCAGGTGGGCTCCGGAAACCGGACCGGCAATCAGTACGCCCATCATCACGGCCAACCCCCATCCCAGGGCAATGACTACCCATCCGCCGCCTTTCGCCTTGGATTTGTTAAGGGAAGTGGCAGCGCAAACACCGTCGCCGAACAGCACCAGCACAAGCGTGCCGAGGAATTCAAAGATACATTCGGTCATTTTTCAAAGTTTTTTACTGAGGGTTCTGGAAATCGCATCGGCCCACCCGGCCTTGAGGGCTTCCGTATCAGCACCGGAAGGAATGAAGACACGCTCTGCCTGCCACTGGGCTTTGATCTCGTCCAGGGAAGACCAGTAGCCGACAGAAAGGCCGGCCAGATAACAGGCGCCCATCGCGGTCGTTTCGGTAACCTTCGGACGGATGACCGAAGTGCCCAGGATGTCGGCCTGGAACTGCATCATCAGGTTGTTGCGGGAAGCCCCGCCATCCACTTTCAGCTCTGACAGTCGCACGCTGGCATCCCGTTCCATGGCTCCCACGATGTCCATCGTCTGGAAAGCAATACCTTCCAGGGCAGCACGGGCAATATGGGCGGCAGTCGTGCCGCGTGTCAGGCCGCAGATCATACCGTGGGCATACTGGTCCCAGTACGGCGCACCCATTCCCGTGAGAGCGGGGACGAAGTACACGCCGCCGTTATCCTCCACGGAACGGGCCAGTTCCTCGATTTCCGAAGAACTGCGGATAATGCCCAGTCCGTCACGCAGCCACTGGACGACGGAGCCGCCGACGAAGATGGAGCCTTCCAGGGCATAGCGGACTTCGTCGCCGATTTTCCAGGCAACCGTCGTGAGGAGGTTGTTCTTGGAAAGGATGGGGGTGGAACCCGTATTCATCAGGAGGAAACAGCCCGTTCCGTAGGTATTCTTCACGGATCCCGGTTCGGTGCACATCTGGCCGAAAAGGGCGGCCTGCTGGTCACCGGCGATGCCGCCGATGGGTACCTCATGGGCGAAAATCGTGGTCTTGGTAACGCCATATACCTCGGAGCTGGAGCGCACCTCCGGCATCATGGAAGCCGGAATATCCAACAAATCAAGGAGTTCCTGATCCCATTCCAGCGTATGGATGTTGAAAAGCATCGTACGGGAAGCATTGGAGACATCCGTCACATGGACGGTTCCGCGGGTCAGCTGCCAGACCAGCCAACTGTCCACGGTGCCGAAACGGAGCCGACCGGCCTCCGCCTTCTCCCTGGCGCCCGGGACATGATCCAGGATCCAGCGGATCTTGGTCCCGGAGAAATAGGCATCGATGATCAGTCCCGTCTTTTCCCGGATGAAATCCGCCTTGTCACGGAGCGTATCGCAGAATTCAGAGGTACGCCGGTCCTGCCAGACGATGGCGTTATACACGGGTTCGCCCGTCTCGGCGTCCCACACGATGGTGGTTTCCCGCTGATTGGTGATGCCGATAGCAGCGATATCCTTTCCATTGATGCCCATGCGGGTAATCGCCTCGGCGATTACGGCAGCCTCGGAAGACCAGATTTCCATCGGGTTATGCTCCACCCAGCCCGGCTTCGGGAAATACTGGGTGAACTCCATCTGGGCGGTAGAGCGGATATTGCCGTCATGGTCGAAAACAATGGCCCGGGAGGAACTTGTTCCCTGGTCAAGGGCCAGAATATACTTCTCCATAATTATGTGGTTTTTAGACTAATTCACAGATCAGGGTGGCACTGGTGCAGTCGACAACTTTCACGTCGGCATAATCGCCGGTTGCCAGGCCGCCGCCGGGGAAAACGCACATCTTGTTGTTGGAGGCGCGGCCGCAAAGCTGGTCGGGATTCCGTTTCGATGGTCCCTCGACAAGGACGCGGAAACATTTGCCTACATCTCTCCGGTAGCTTTCCAGGGATTTCCGGTTCTGCAGCTCGATGATCTCATTCAGCCGGCGGGTCTTGACGCTGGCCGGGACATCGTCGGGATAGTTCCGGGCAGCCAGGGTGCCGGGACGCTCCGAATAGGCAAACATGAAGGCCCAGTCGAAACCCACCTCCTCCATGAGGCTGAGCGTCTCGGCATGGTCTTCCTCCGTTTCAGAGCAGAAGCCTGCAATCACGTCCGTCGTCAGGCCGCATTCAGGGATGACGCTGCGGATCCGGGCCACCCGTTCCAGGTACCACTCCCGGTCATACTTCCGCCGCATCTTCTCCAGCATCCGGGAACTGCCGGACTGGACGGGAAGATGGATATGCTTGCAGATATTGTCATAAGCAGCCATCGTATCGATCACTTCATCGCTGATATCCTTCGGATGGGACGTTGCGAAACGGACCCTCAGGTCGGGACTCACCGATGCCACGCGGCGCAGCAATTCCGCAAAATTCACCGTCTCCCCTTCCGACTTCCACAAGTAACTGTCCACATTCTGGCCCAGGAGCGTCACCTCCTTGTAGCCACGGCTGAACACGTCACAGGCTTCCCGGACGATCGAATGGGGATCCCGGGAGCGTTCCGCCCCCCGGGTATAAGGCACCACGCAGTAGGAGCAGACATTGTTGCATCCCCGCATGATGGAAATGAAGGCGGACACTCCGTTTCGGTCCGTCCGAACGGGAGTGATGTCCGCATACGTTTCATCCCGGGACAGGAGAACATCGATCTGGGGATGATCCGGCGTCAAGGCCTTCAGCAGGCGCGGAAGCGAACGGTAGGCATCCGGTCCGACGACAAGGTCCACTTTCCGGGTTTCCAACAGGCTGTCCTTGAGCCGTTCCGCCATACATCCGACAATGCCGACCACAACGCCCGGACGCGTCTTCTTCTGACGGTTGAACTGCTCGATCCGGCCCCAGATCCGCTGTTCGGCATTGTCCCGGACCGAACAGGTGTTCGCCATGATGAGGTCAGCCTCTTCCATCGATTCCGTCCGTCCGTACCCCTCCCCTGCCAGGATGGAAAAAATAACCTCCGTGTCATTGACGTTCATCTGACACCCGTATGTCTCAATATAGGCTTTCTTCATAGCTGCTGTAAAAAATGAAAGGCCCTACAGCTCTCTCCGGAGACGGGCCTTGGGGATGTCCAGCTGGGCGCGGTACTTGGCGATCGTCCGCCGGGCCACTTTGTACCCTTTGGCATTGAGCGCATCGACCAGGTCGTCGTCGGTAAGCGGATTATGCTTGTCCTCCGCATCCACGCACTCCCGCAGGACTTTCTTGATTTCGCGGGTGGAAACTTCCTCCCCCTCGCTGTTCTCGAGTCCTTCCGAGAAGAAAGACTTGAGCGGGAAAATGCCGAAATGGGTTTCGATCCACTTGCTGTTCACCACCCGGGAAATGGTGGAGATGTCGAACCCGGTCATTTCGGCGATATCCTTCAGCACCATTGGCCGGAGAGAGGATTCATCCCCGTCGATGAAGTAGTCGTGCTGATACTCGATGATGGCCCGCATGGTGCTCTCCAGCGTATTCTGGCGCTGGCGAAGCGCTTCGATGAACCACTTGGCCGAATCGATCTTCTGTTTCACGAAGACGGCGGCGTCTTTCTGGGAACGGTCCGTAGCGTACCGGCCATTCTCCATGATTTCTGCATATTTCCGGTTGATCCG
Organism: Bacteroidales bacterium; assembly: GCA_017627255.1. GTDB lineage: Bacteria > Bacteroidota > Bacteroidia > Bacteroidales > UBA932 > Cryptobacteroides. The sequence goes on from JAGAHD010000026.1 coordinate 46,259, forward strand.
CAGCTCCGGGATGGAGAAACGGGGCATCGAGAGGATCAGCTGCCCGTTCTCGTAGTCCAGACGGAAATCCGGAACCACCTGCTGAGCCTGGTCGTTGTAACTGTCATCAATCTGCCCGCCGGGAGACGGGTTGAGTTTCCGAATCTCCTCCAGGACCGCCCGCATCTCCTCTTCATCCAGATGGAGACGGGTCATGATCTTTTGAAAATGACGGTTCTTGAAATCGTCGAAGTCGTCACGCAGGACCCGGAGCGCATTGCGTACGGATTCCGTCTGTTTCTTGTCCTCCAGTTGGATAATCAGGCATTCCCGGAGATCGCGGGCGCCCACCCCGGAAGGGTCGAACTGCTGGATAATCTTGAGCATGGCCTCCACTTCCTCTGCATCCGTTTCCACGCCGGCCCGGAAAGCCAGGTCGTCCACAAGGGATTCAATATCACGGCGCAGGTAGCCGTCATCGTCGAGGGAGCCGATGATGAAGGTGGCGACAGTCCGCTGATGATCGCTCAAGTTGCGGTATCCCAATTGTTCCATCAGGCTCTGGGAGAAGCTCTGTTTGACAGAGAATGTGTTGTATTCGGGCCGTTCGTCCTTGCCCCAGTTGTTGACGCTCCGGTTATAATAGGGCGTGGGGTCGTCATCAGAATAGGACGAGAGGCTGTCCTCCATGGAGCCGCCGCTGTTCTCACGGTCCTCCATTTCAGAGATGGACATGTCGCGCGGTTCGTCGCCGTCTCCCCCACCGGAAGGAGAATCATCGACGACGGGATTGTCATTAAGTACCTCCCGGACGTGCTGCTCCAATGCCTGGACCGGCATTTCGATCAGCTTGATCGTCTGGATCTGCAGCGGAGAAAGCTTCTGCTGGAGTTTCTGTTCGAGTCCCTGTTTGATCGGCATGGGTTACAGGGGATAATTGATGGTTTCCTTGAGAAGCAGGGCCGTCGGATAGGCTGACTTGAGTTCGTTGAACATTTTCAGCGCCTCGTCTTTGGTTCGGAAATCACCGACGGAAACCTTGAAATTGGGACTCTCAAACGTCCGATACACGCCGACGCCGGGATAATTGGCTGAAATCGAGCGTGCGATGCTCTCGGAACGGGCACGGGCACTCTGGCTGCTTTCGTAAAACACCCGAATCCTGTAACCGGTCATCGTCCGGGAAGCGTTGGCCGCAACATAGCGGTTGAATGCCGCACGGACCGCGTCGGACTGGTTCACCTTGACGCCGGTACCGATGACGGTCAGGATATCCTTCCCCACCAGGGTGGAATCCACCGTTGCGGCGCGAAGGGAATCCGGAAGCTCCTGCGCATGCAGGAGTCCGCATGAAATGACAAGGAAGAGGGTCAGCAACAATTTCTTCATAACAGCTTCTTCTTACTGCGTAAACTGGGCGAGGTCGATACCATCGAAGGAAAGGGTGGTACCGACGCCGCTCTTGAGTTTGACATGGAGCTTGATATCAACAGTCATGCCATCCATGGACCGCTTGGCCGCCATGGCCAGCAGGTCCAGGAAGGAGACCTTGTCGGAAAGGACAGCGGTACACGGCAGTTCATATACCTGCTCGCTGCGTTCCTGGACAGGAAGCTCCCCGGTCGTGAAACGGATCATCTCGCGGTCATAGTATTTCACCGTTCCCTCCGTATTTTTCACGGTGAAGGAGATGGAAGGGTTGTCCAGCCCCAGCAGCAGGACTGCATCCAGGGAACGGGAGGATGTGGGGACGATGTACTTGACGCCCACTGACGACACGCTGAGGTCTTTCAGCTTGGACACGCCGCACCCGCCGGCAAGGATTGCCGAGAGACAGAGGGCAAGAGCCAGGAGGATGGGACGTATCCGTTTCATGTCATTCTATCCGGTTGATGGTTTGCAAAGATAGCAAAAATCTCAGACAATCACTTTGTTCTTCTTATACAAGATACGATCGATTCTTTCCACGCTGTCACCGACAATACGGCATGTTGGATTCCTTGTGGGGCATACAACTGTCCTGTGACGTCCTTCGATGCAGGAAAAGTCTTTTCCTGATCGTACAGGGCTTCTCTTCCCCTGACCGGAAAAGAAGAGACTGACCGAAAAGAGATTCTTCGGCAGGTCGGACCTGTTTCAACATGACAGGAGACTGTCATCCTGAACGGAGTGAAGAATCTTTTGGGGTCAGTCTCTTCTTTATTGGGTCGCCGTCTACTTTACGGACATGACCGCAGAAGCGATGGAATTCAGTTTCACATCCACGGAATCGGCGCGGGAAGCCAGGATGCAGGGCACCTTGGTGCCTACGAGGAAACCGGCCTGGCGGACACCCTTGCAAAGCTTGGAATTGGTCTTCCAGAAGACATTGCCGGACTCGATGTTCGGGAACAGCAGGCAATCGGCATCGCCGGCCACGGGGCTGACGAGTTTCTTGATTTGGACGGATTCCTGGTCAATGGCGACATCCAGGGCAAGCGGGCCGTCACCGATGCAGCCCTTGATCTGGCCGCGGTCGCACATCTTGGCCAACTGGGCGGCCTCGATGCAGGCAGGCATGGAATCGAGCATCTGCTCGGAAGCGGCGAGGAAGGCGATCTTCGGCTTGGCGATGCCGAAGGATTTGGCGGTTGCCACCAGATAGCCGGCCAGTTTGACTTTCTGGCGGAAATCCGGAAGCGGAATCACGGCCATGTCGGAGATGAAGATCAGCTTGTGGTAGTTCGGATTCTCGATCACGCCCACATGGCTCAGCACGCCCTTCGGAGGAAGGAGGCCGGTTTCCTTGTTCAGGATGGCGCGGAGGAACTTGTCCGTGGAGCAAAGCCCCTTCATGAGCACCTCTCCTTCGCCGTCATGGACCATCCTCACGGCTTCGGCGACAGCCTTCAGCTCGTCCTTGACGTCCACGATTTCGAATTTGGCGACATCGATATTGTTTTCGGCGCAGACCTTCCGGATCAGGTCCTCGTCACCCACAAGGGTGCACTTGACGAACCCCTGGTCCGTCGCGAGGGAAGCTGCTTCAATCGTATGCTCGTCGACAGCCCACGCTGCCACCATCTTCTTGCAGATGTTCTTCGCCTTGAGCTCGGCGAAGAGGTCTTGAAAATTCTGGATCATATGTTTATCAGTCTTGGTTTTCGAGAACAAGGTGCATGGTGTCGCGGGCGATGACGAGTTCTTCGTTCGTGCAGATGAGGGCGGCCTTCACCGCGGAATCCTCAGTCGTAATGATCGTATCCTCGCCGGAAGCCACGTTGGCTTCGTAATCCACTTTGAGTCCGAGATACGAGAAATTCTCAAGGACCCGGCGGCGCAGGCGGCTGTTGTGTTCCCCGATACCGCCGGTGAAGACGATGAGGTCCACGCCGTTCATCGCAGCGACATAAGAGCCGATATTCTTGATAATGTCATACGTGAACTTCTTGAAGGCAAGCTTGGCCTTGGGGTCGCCGCCGTTGGCCAGGGCATCCAGTTCACGGGCGTCCGAAGTCTTCTCGGAGATGCCGAGGAAACCGGACTTGCGGTTCAGGATGACAGACATCTCGTCAGGGGTCACCCCGAGCTTGTTCTCCAGATAGATGACAGCATTGGCATCGATGTTGCCCACGCGGGTTCCCATCACCATTCCCTCCAGCGGGGAGAAACCCATGGAAGTATCCACGCACTTGCCGTTGTGGATGGCGCAGATGGAACTGCCGGCACCCAGATGGCAAGTGATGATCTTGGATGCGTTCACATCCAGTCCGGCCAGCTTGGCACCGACCCCGGCGACAAACTGGTGGGAGGTACCATGGGCACCGTACCGGCGGACGCGGTATTTCTCGTAATAACTGTACGGGAGGCCGTACATGTAGGCATAGGACGGCATCGTCTGATGGAAAGCCGTATCGAAGGTAACAACCTGGGGAACGGTCGGAAGGACATGCTGGATGGCCCGGATGCCCAGCAGGTGGGCCGGATTGTGGAGCGGGGCGAAATCACTGCAGAAGTCAATCTTTTCGAGGACATCGTCATCCACGATAGCGGATCCGGAGAAGAAATCGCCGCCCTGGACGATGCGGTGACCGACAGCCTCAATGTCCTCGAGGGACCTCAGCACACCGGTTCCGGGGGCGGTAAGGGCCTCCAGGATGAGCTGCATACCTACCTTATGGTCAGGAATCGGGAGATCCCGGACAATCTTGTCACGGCCGGTAGGGGCATACTGGAGGACTCCGGCAGGAAGACCGATCTTCTCTGCGATACCTTTGGCGATGACATCATACACGTCATCGTTCTTCATATCAAGCAACTGATACTTGATGGAAGAACTTCCGCAATTGATTACAAGAATGATCATATTGAATAAAACTGTTTGTTTTTTCGGGTTAATGTTTGCAAAGTTAATAAATTATTCGCTATTTTAGCGTTAAAGTTGAACGAAATGGCTGAGGCGAGAAGCATAGAGGCGCTGTCGTTCCATTTCACGGCCGGCGTGGCTGCCGGAACCCTCCTTTCGGGAGCGTTTCGAAGCCCGTGGATCCTTTCCGGCGGTGTTTTCCTGGTCATAGCCCTCTGGACGGCGTCCCTCCTGCGAAAGGAGGGAAGGGAACGGCTCGTCCTCCCCCTGTTCCTCCTCTGCGGGTTATCCTGCGCCCTGTCTGCTTCGGTCTCCGGGCCGTTCCTTCCGGGGGGCACCTTGGGAAAGATCGCATCGGAAGCCGCCACCCGGCTCCGGCAGCACATAGACGGGATTCCTTTTGCTTCCGAAGAGACAGCCCCGCTGTTGAAAGCGCTCCTCACCGGAGACAGGAGCGCCCTTTCCCGCGAAACGGTACATGCCTTCCGGGACAGCGGCGCCTCCCATCTCCTCGCGCTTTCAGGACTTCACATGGGCATTCTCTACCTGTTCCTGTCCCGTCTCACCTGGATCGCCGGTTCCTCTCCGCGCATCCGTGCCCTCCGGTACGGACTCATGGTCACGGCTGCCGCTTTCTTCACACTCATGGCCGGAGCATCCCCTTCCCTCGTCCGGGCGTTCCTGTTCATCCTGATCAACGAGACGCTCCGGATCCTCGGACGACCGAAAGACCCTGTCCGGGTCCTCTCGGCAGCCCTCCTCATCCAGCTGGCTGCAGACCCGTCCGTCATCCGGTCGACCGGTTTCCAGCTCTCATACCTCGCCATGGCCGGTATTTTCCTGCTTTATCCCCATCTGGAACGCTGGTATCCCGAAGGCGGACGGTTCAATCCCCTGCGGAAAGTCTGGCAGACGGCCGCCCTCTCGGTTTCCTGCCAGGTTTTCACCGGCCCGCTTGCCTGGATCCGGTTCCACAGCTTTCCGGTCCACTTCCTGCTGACGAACCTTCTTGCCATTCCACTGACGACCCTCCTCATGGGGAGTGCCGTCCTCATGCTGGTAACCGGATCGCCGGCCTTCCTGGCTTCCCTGACGGACCGGCTTGCCCGCCTCCTTTCGGAATGCCTCCGGATTATTGCTTCAATGTGAATCCCGGCGTGGCCCATTCCGCCATAGTGCCGTCTTCCGCCGTATAGATGAGATATCCCTCCAGGCCGTCTCCGGACAGCAGCAACTCCCGGGACTCTTCAAGGCCGATGACCATGCACCAGGTGGCCAGGGCGTCCGCATCAGCTGCGCCCTCAGGGCTTACCACCGTGGCGCTCAGGAGGTTATGTTCCACCGGATACCCTTTCCGGGGGTCAATGGTATGGGCGTATTTCCGCCCGTTGCGGATATAATACTTGCGATAATTGCCGGAGGTGACGATGCCGCAAGGGCCGCCCGGACTCTGCCAGATACCGTCGAGATCCTTTCCCAGGGCGTCCGAGCCGTCATCCGGACGGTCGAAGGGCCGGTCCACTCCGACGCTCCAGGGAAGCCCGGAAGGATTGTGCCCGTCACACCAGATTTCCCCGATATCCACCAGCATGTCCTTCACTCCCAGGGAATACAGGTACTTCGCTACCACATCGCAGCTGTATCCTTGGGCGATGGCATTGAAATTCAGCCGCGGAAAGCCCAGTCCGGCCGGATCCAGCCAGCCGTCTTCCAACGGCAGTTCCCGCGGGAGAAGATGCATCCCGCCTGAAGAGAGAAGCGAGACCACTTCCCCGTCCGACGGCATCTCCCCTTCCCGGAATCCGAATCCCCATGCGTCGAAAAGCGGGCCCGCCGCAAAGTCCAACGCCCCTCCGGAACGTTCATACCATGCATAGGCGGCGTCATACATGTTCAGGAACAGGGCATTCGGCCGTATAGCCTCCCCGGCATTGAAACGGGAGAGCAGGGAGCCCTTGTTATAGCCGGACAGTGTCGTGTCAATGTCCGTCAGGATTGCCTCAACGCTGTCACGTATCGTCTCCGGAGAAACGCCCACGCCCCGCAGATTGAGCTTGACGCTGTATACCCCTCCCTGGGCGTGACCCGAAATCTGGATAAAGCGGTCCCGCTCCCCGCAGCCGGTCAGCAGCAGGAGAAGCCCAAGGACCATGGACACCGTTTTTTTCATCTTGGCAACATATTTGCACAAAATTAAGATAAAATCACGATATTTGCAGATTGTATACAGAAGAATATGAAAAGAAACATTTGGATTCCCATAGCCCTGGCCGTTCTCCTCGCCGCCCCTTCCTGCAAGAAAGACGAGGAAACATCGACGAACAAACCCAGTCTCTATGGTCTTGATTTCAACCTCCCTTCGTTCGGTCGTGTCGGAGACACCTTCGTCATGACCCCTACGGGAGTTATGACCAGCGACGGAAAAGAATCCGGCCACCTGACCTACAAATGGAAACTCTCCGGCGGGGAGTATCAGGAAACGGAACGGTTCACCTTTACCGCCGAAGAAGACGGATCCTATACCGTGACCTGCCTGGTGCTGGATGACGATGACAATTACTATAGCAGCACGGCTTCCCATACCATCGACATTATCGACCCGACCCTGGGCAACACCATCGCCAATATCGGCATCACCCCGCGGGAAGACCATTTCGTCGATCCGCGCGGAGATAGGGAGGAAGAGAACACGTACTACTACATGACCGCCGGAGACCTGGAATGGATGCGCAACAACCTGGCGTGGACCGGTGCGGGCGTCCCGTACCAGATGGCGGAAGTCACGTCCTACCTCCTGGGGCGCTATTATACATGGGATGAAGCCATGACCGCATGTCCGGACGGCTGGCGGCTCCCCACCGACGAAGAGTGGGCCGTATTCGGCGATGATGCCGGCGCCCTGATGGCCGACGCCCTTTTCCATGACAAGAAGATGTGGGAATTCTGGCCGCAGGTCAACCTGACCAATAAGAGCCGCATGTCCGTCATTCCTTCCGGCTACGCCATCATCGGTCCCACCACCCCTTCGTTCAACCGGATGAGCGAGTATGCCGCCTTCTGGACAGCCACCGAATCGGAAGAAGACTCCTCCATGGCCCGCTACCGGTATATGAATGCGAAAACGCCGCAAGTCATGATGACCTACGGCGACAAAAAGACACTTGCGCTTTCGGTGCGCTGTGTGAAATAGCGCTATCTCAAATCAGTGACGACATAAGAAGCAGGAAGCGATTTTCCGTCCATCGGGAAATCGCTTTTCCCTTTCTTGTCCATGAAACGGATCCCGGTCAACACGAACCGGGCAGACGTCGTTTCGTCCAGGGTCAGCGTCACATCCAGGGAGTCGGATGTGGAATGATTGACCTTGATCCGGTCCATGTAAGCCCGGTAGGAGCTGATGAAAAGGGCGGGATTGGTAAAGATGTCTTCCTTCTCGACGGTTTCAATCAGCACCTCCTCCGCTTCCCGGTCCAGCGACCAGCGGGTCACCCCGTCACTCCGGATCTCCAGCCCGAGTCCCGAAAGCAGGAAGGCATTGTCCTCGACGGTCACCTGCCCGTCCGTCACCTGCGTCATCGGCCCTCCGTCACGGGAAAGGCTGTAGGTATAATGGAACTGCACCCGATGACCGGCGACCCGGTCCAGAATGGGAATACCGCCTTCCGCCCAGGCCGAGAGGCCGGCCAGGAAGGTCACGAGGGATAACATCATCTTTTTCATCATTCACCGGACATGAAATGTTTCAGGATCTCGTCCAGTTCGTTGAAATCCTTCACGAGGACTTCACGGGGCTTGGAGCCGTTCTGGGGCCCCACGATGCCGGCCGCTTCGAGCTGGTCCATTACTCTTCCTGCCTTTGCATAACCCATGCCAAGACGGCGCTGGAGATCCGAAGTCGATCCGCGCTGGCTCGTGACGATGAGCCGGGCGGCTTCCTCGAAACGTTCGTCCAGCTGTTTCATGTCCACCATGCCGCCGGTCCCCTCATCTCCTTCGGCCGGAGCCGGTTCCGGAAGGTAGTAAGGGGTATTGTAGGACTTCTGGTAGCCGACTTGCCGGCCGACGGAATCGGTCAGGGCATTGATTTCATCATTGCCGATGAAGGCACACTGGAGCCGTTCCATTTCGACACCGCTGTACAGCAGCATGTCGCCCCGTCCGATCAGCTTGTCTGCACCGGGCTGGTCCAGGATGGTGGAAGAGTCGATGCGGGAAGTGACGCGGAAGGCGATGCGCATCGGGAAGTTCGCCTTGATCAGGCCGGTAATCACGTCAACGGTAGGACGCTGGGTTGCCAGGATGACATGGAGGCCCGCCGCACGGCCCTTCTGAGCCAGACGGATGACCGATGTGGTGATGCTCCGGGCCAGCGCCTTGGACTCGGGACCTGCGCCTACGGACATGGTAAGGTCGGCATACTCGTCGATCACCACGACGATATAGGGCAGGAAATGATGTCCTTCCGTCGGCAGCAGATGACGGTCCTTGTACTTCTCGTTATAGAGCTTGATGTTGTTCACCATCGCTTTCGAAAGCAGTTCATAGCGGGCATCCATCTCCACGCACAGCGACTGGAGCACCGCCGCCGCACTCTTGGCGTTCTTCACGATAGCCTGGTCCCGCTCGTCTTCTGCACTGGCGGCATTCGGCAGCACGGCCAGGTAATGATTGAGCAGCTTGGCATAGGCGGAGAACTCGACCATCTTCGGGTCCACGAAGACAAACTTCAGTTCCGAAGGATGCTTGGCATACAGCAGGGACGCGACAATGACGTTCAGGCCCACGGACTTTCCTTGCTTGGTCGCACCGGCCACCAGGAGGTGGGGCGCATCCGCCAGGTCGAATACCTTGACCTTCTGGGAGATCGTATAGCCGATCGCCACGGGGAGTTCCGCCTTGCTGGAGCGGAACGCCTCATCGTTGAGAAGAGACTTGAGCGGCACGATGGAAGCCGTGTCGTTAGCCACCTCGATACCCACCGAATCCGACAGGGTGACAATACGTACTCCCTTGGCATTCAGTGAAATGGCAATATCATCCTGCAACTGTCGGATCGCGGAGATCTTCACGCCGGGAGCCGGATACACCTTGTAGAGGGTAACGGTAGGACCGACAATGGCCGTCACGTCCCGTACCTGGATCTTGTAACTGGCCAGCGTCGCACGGATCTTATTGTTGTTGCGGTTCAGCTCGTCCTGGGACACTTCGTGGCGGGAGGAAGCATAATCCCCCAGGATATCCAGGGAAGGGAACTGGTATTTCGGGAGCTCGTCGCGGTTATTGATCCGCGGAAGGGGTTTCTTGACCTCACTGTCCAGAGTATTGTCCTTCACGACTTTGAAACTGTCGCCATCCGGAACCGTGGGCTTTTCTCCCTCCTTTTCCGTTCCATCAGGCGCCGGGACAGGAACCGTCGGAGGCACGACCGGATCCGGAACGGGAGCAGGGGTAGGAGCCGGACCAGGAGTCGGTTTGACGTCCGGTTCCGGAAGCGGATCCGGCTCCGGGGTCACTCCGCCTTTATCCGGGTCCGTTTCCCCGTTGCCAGCCGTTGTTCCCCTCACCCTTTCAGCAAAGCGGCTGCTGACAAAATACAGCCACAGTCCGGCAAGCGCGAGGAGCACAAGGCCCGTCACTATCACGCCGACCCAGTTGATGGCACCGTCCACCAGCGCCGCACCGGCACGGCCTCCCGGACCGCCGCCGAATACGGTATCCCACCCGGCCAGCCGGCCGATGAAGGCCAGAAGCCAGGATGCGAGGAACACTCCCGAAAAACAGGAGAAGAACCATTTCCCCAGCGGCAGGCGGCTCTTCCGATTCAGCAGACGGACGGACAGGGCCGCCAGGAAAGCCACGACCCCCAGCGCCGCGGCACCGAAGCTGCGGGTCACCAGGAAATGCCCCCATCGGAATCCCAGTTTGGAACTGACATTGTGGACTTCGACCTGCGGGTCCATCATGTCCGTCTCGGACAACAGACTGGCATCCTGCTTCCACGTGAAGAAGTAGGAGATGACGGCAATGGCCGTAAAAACAGTCAACAGGGCCGTCAGGATGCCGAAAACGATCCGGTAGTCGGACCGTTTCTTCTCGTCCATGCCGGACCAGAGGGAAAGGGGATTCTTGAAGATGCGTCTCATTTATTTCTTCTTGCCGTTCTTGCGGTTGTAATTGTTCCAGTTCTTCTTGCCGCCACCCCGGTTGAAACCCATGTTCATCCCCGGGCGGGAGAAATTGGCGCCGGCGTCAATCTTGGTCAGTTCAATGCCTTCCGGCACCTTGACACGACCGCCGGAGAGGCGCTCGATATCCTGGAAAATCGTCTGGTCTGCAACGGTGTCCTTGTTCCAGATCAGGTACTGCTGGCGCATGTAGATGGCCAGGGAACGGATCATGGCCGTCTTCACTTCCCCTTCCGGTTCGGAAGCGATCAGGTCGATGATGCTCTCAATATTGCGACCGTAATGACGGGCCTTGATGGGACGGGTTTCCAGGGGGATTGTCTCGGGACGGCTGTTCACGATCTCCGGAAGCGGAGCCGGATAGGGGCTGTCGATGTCCAGGTCATAACCGGCGATCATGTAAAGATGGTCCCAGAGTTTCTGCTCGAAATTCTCCTGCTGATGGACCTGCGGATTCAGGCTTTCCATGACCTTCACCACGGCCCGTGCCTGTTCGCTCCGTTTGCCGCGGTCTTCGATAGCCTTGAGCATCTCCACCATTTTCAGGACATTGCGGCCGTATTCAGGCATGCCCAGCCGCTCGACTTCCGTATTATAGTACAGTTTGATCGTATTCTCGTTTCCTTCCATACAGACATTTTTAGAGTAAGGGACAAAGATAGTGATTTTTTACTTCACTTCCACGATTTCGTCTTCCGCCCCTTCACGGATATACCACAGGAAGGCCTCTACGGGGGCATATCCCATTTCCCGGAACAGACGCGCATATCGGGCCAGCTGGGCGGTATACCGTTCTTCCGGGGCGCCGAACTTGTAATCCACGATGGAGACCTTTCCGCAGGGATGGAGCACGACCCGGTCCGGGCGCGACTCTCTCCCGTCCGTTCCCAGCACCGTCACTTCATTCAAAACCTGTGATGCATCGGCAGGGAACCAGCCTCGGCCGTCCACCGAGGCCACTTCATCCCGGAGGAAGCGCAGCGTGAGCTGCCGGTCTTCCGGTGCAAGTTCGCCGGAGCGGACGACTTTCTCGACAGCTTCCGGCAGGTCTTCCGGGACCGTTACGCCCGACAGGACCTTGTGAAGGACCAGGCCCCGCAGGCGGTTCGAGGCATGGGGACCGACCGATCCGTCCGGGCCGAAATAGTCCACAGCCTCGGGACTGCAGCGAAGGCGGCCCCGCTCCGCCGGCGTAAAGGAGGGGTATCCCGCCTCCAGGCGCCGGACCGGGCTTGCCTTCCGCGGCATCCGTGAGAAATCATACCGCTCTCCGCGGAAACTCTCCCCGGCTCCGGTGAACCCATACAGCAACTGGGAGAAATCCTTCCAGTCCCGTCCCCCTTCCAGGATCTTTTTCGGAGGACGCAGACTGATGATCTTCAGACCGTATTTCGCCCGGGTCAGCGCCACGTAGAAAATATTGATGTTGTCGATGAACTGCAGCCTCCGTTCCCGCCGGTAGTCTTCCGCAAACAGCGTCTCCTCCGAGGATGCCCCGAGGTCCACCTGGTAGACCCCGTCCGCGAAAGCGTCGAGCGGCGTTCCTTCCACCTCCGGCCGGCACCAGCAGGAGGCATTCTTGTAGAGGGTGACCTTTTCGGCAAACGGGAAAATGACAAAGGGGAACTCCAGGCCTTTCGCCTTATGCACCGTCATCACCCGTACGGAAGTGCCTTCATCCGGAGACGCAATCTTGGGCGAAGCATCCTCCCAGTCCCGGAGGAAAGCCGACAGGTTGTTGCAACTCCCCTCCGACCAGTCCTGAAGATAATCCATAAATGACTGGATATATGGAACTTCCGCCTCAAATGAAGCTGGATCGGCCTCCTTCAGGTCCCTCAGCACGGACTCGGCCAGATCCACCAGCGAATGGTAATGCTCCGGAATCCTGATCTCCATGGAGCGCGCCAGGAAACCGCCCACCGACTCCTCCCCTTCCCGGGGAGGCCGGTCCACCAGCGAAAGCTGGGACACCAGGCGGCGCACCGTCACAGATGACTTGACGAACAGCGAGTCATCCGAAACGACCGGTATGCCTTCCCGGACCAGACGGGCGGCGATTCCGGAGCCTTCGGCATTGCCGCGGACAAGGACCGCGATGTCCCCGTACTGCGCCCCAGCCTCCCGGAGATCCCGGATCGTGGACAGGACGGCATCCATCTCTGCCTCCCGGTCCTCGCAGAAGACAGTCTCGACCGAACCGGGCGCAGGATCCCGGAAACGGACATCCTGCTCCACATCCTTGTAGAGCGAAGCGATGCCCCCTTCCTCCCCGAGCAGCCGGTCCAGTTCAGCCGCCGCCCACGGGAAAAAAGCATTGTTGAAAGCCACGATTTCCCGGCAGGTCCGGTAATTCCCCTTCAGGACCGTTTCCTTCTCCCCTCCGGAACCCAGTTCGCGGCTCAATTGTGAATCCAGCAGGCGCCAGTCGGATCCCCTCCAACGGTAGATGGACTGCTTCACATCGCCTACCACCAGGTTGTCGAAGCCACCCGAAAGGCTGTTCTGGAGCAAAGGGCGGAAATTCTCCCACTGGATGAGGGACGTATCCTGAAACTCATCCAGCAGGAAATGCTCATAGCGGACGCCCAGTTTCTCATATACGAAAGGGGCGTCTGAGCCGTCGATGATATCCCGGAGAATCGTATTGGAGTCATCGATGCTGATGACATTCTTCTCCCGCTGCAGGGCCGTAAACGCCTGCCGCAATTCGCCGGCGATCCCGAGTCCGTATACCTGGCCTCGGATCACACGGGCTGTCGCATAGGCTTTGTACCGGTTTCCGAAAAGACTGCAGAAAGCCTCCAGCGGCGCCTCCAGGACTCCTTCCAGCGCCTGGCGGAAGTGGTCTTTGGACTTGGCGAACCACTTGGAGGGATCGGCCGCTTTTTCCAGGAACGTTGCCGACGGCGGGGCCAGCAGGGCATGCGGATCCGGTTCCAGGTAGGCGTACAAAGCCTTCAGGAAACCCCGGTTCGATTCTTCGGGCGGGACCCCGTTCACCCGGAGGACATCCAGCACGGCGGCGGCCGCTGCGCGGACTTCCTCCCCATAACTCCGGACCAGGGCGTCACACCCCTTGCGCACCTGCGTAAGCCGGTCCTTGGAGAAAGCCCGGTCCTCATCGATTCCATACCGTTCGACTGCCACCTTGTGGTCTCCTGAAGTGAGGCTCAGGGCGACGGACAGCAGATGGGGTTCCAGACTGAACCGCGCACCCCGTTCCAAATCAGTCTTCACGCTGTCCGTCAGCCAGTCCAGAAGGCTGCGGTCCTCCTCGGAAAGGGCATCCAGGATCCGGTCGACGGTCTCCTGCAACAGGCCTGCCTTGTCCAGTTCCACCTGGTAGGAGGCGAACTGTCCGATCTCCCGCGAGAAAGCCCGCAGTGTCTGCTGGAAAAACTTGTCGATCGTAGACACCGAAAATGCCGAATAATCGTGAAGGATGCCGCTGAGCTGCATGGAAGCCCGCCGTCGAAGGGCGTCCTCCGACGGAAAG
>JAGAHD010000143.1 GCA_017627255.1 Bacteroidales bacterium
AGCAGATTTCCGGTGACTACATCGGCCTGAACATGCAGGATTACCTGGCCGCCGCCAAGATGATCAAGGCGGAACCCTATGTGGGCAAGCTGGCGGCCTGCGGAGCCTCCTACGGCGGCTACAGCGTGTATTACCTGGCCGGTATCCATGGCGACACGTATGACTGCTTCATCTCCCATGCCGGTATCTTCAACGAAGAGCACATGTACATGACCACCGAAGAAATGTGGTTCCCCAACTGGGACAACGGCGGCCTCGGGGAAGGCCCGGTCATCGGAGGTATCCGCCAGGGCGGATCCCCCTGGAGCGATTTGCCGAAGGCGAAGCGTCACTATAGCAATTCTCCGCACATGCTGGTCCGGAACTGGCATACTCCCATTCTCTGCATCCACGGCGGCAATGATTTCCGCGTCCCGTACGATGAGGGCATGGCTGCCTTCAATGCCGCCCAGATGATGGGCGTCCCGTCCAAGCTCATTGTGTTCCCGGATGAAAACCACTGGATCCTCCAGCCGCAGAATGCCCTTTACTGGCACCGCAGCTACTTTGACTGGCTGAACCGCTGGCTGCTTCCGAAAGGCGAGTAACCTCCTGTTTCCAGACAATCTGAAGGGCGTATTCCGAGGCATTTCCCAGGAATACGCCCTTTTTGCCGACGAAGGTGGTTTTTCCGGCAAAAGAGACAGGGGAAGACCGTCAGGAAATCTGGCTGTAGTCCTTGACGGCGTATTTGTCTTTGCGGAGTTCAGCGGCGAGGATGGCGTTCCGGGGGGCGGACAGCATCGGGTCGAGTTCGAGGATATGCGCGGCATAGGTGCGGGCATCGGAGAGGATGGCTCCGTCACGGGCGAGGGAGGCGATGTTGAGGGTAATGGGAAGCCCGGACTGCTGCGTGCCTTCCAGGTCGCCCGGGCCGCGCATCTTCATATCCTCCTCGGCGATTTCGAAGCCGTTTTCGGTTGCGCACATCAAGTCCAGCCGTTTCTGGGATTCGCGGGAGACCTTCTGTCCCTTCATCAGTATGCAGTAAGAGCGTTCCGCGCCCCGTCCTACACGACCGCGGAGCTGGTGCAACTGGCTGAGTCCGAATCGTTCCGCGCTCTCGATCACCATGACGGAGGCATTCGGGACGTCCACGCCTACCTCGATGACCGTGGTCGAAACCAGGATGTTCGCGCGCCCGGCGGCAAAAGCCTCCATGTTGAAATTCTTCTCCTCGTTGCTTTGTTTGCCATGAACGATGGCTACCTTGTAATCCGGCAGGGGAAACGCCTTGACGATTTCCTCGTAACCGAGCTCCAGGTTCTTGTAATCCAGTTTTTCGCTTTCAAAGATCAGCGGATAGACGATGAAGGCCTGTCTTCCCTTGCGGATCTCGTCCCGGATGAAATTGTGCATGGCATGCCGCTTGCCTTCTCCCACGCAAAGCGTCTGGACCGGTTTCCGGCCGGGCGGCATCTCGTCAATGACGGAAACATCCAGGTCTCCGTACAGCGTCATCGCCAGGGTACGGGGAATCGGTGTCGCCGTCATGACCAGCACATGCGGATGGACTCCCTGGAATCCCTTGTTCCAGAGCCGTGCCCGCTGGTCCACGCCGAAACGGTGCTGTTCGTCGATGATGGCCAGTCCCAGGGCATTGTAATTGACCGTATCCTCGATCAAGGCATGGGTCCCGATAAGAATGCCGATGGAGCCGTCTTCGAGACCGGCATGGATGTCTCTCCGGGCGGCGGCTCCGGTGGAACCGGTCAGGAGGGCGCATTTCACTCCCGTGGGGACCAGGTAGCGGGAAATGTTTGCGAAATGCTGCTGGGCAAGCACCTCGGTGGGTGCCATGATGCAGGCCTGGTACCCGTTGCCCACGGCGATGAGGGCGGTCAGCACGGCGACCATGGTCTTTCCGCTGCCGACGTCCCCCTGCAGAAGCCGGTTCATCTGGTGACCGCTCTTGAGGTCTTCCCGGATTTCCTTGATCACCCGCTTCTGGGCCCCCGTCAGGTCGTAGGGCAGGGACCGGTAGCATGCATTGAACGCCTCACCGACCCGGGGCATGACCATTCCCACCTCGCTCCGGCTGCGGATGTATTTCTGTTTGAGAAGGGACAGCTGCAGGTAGAAGAGTTCTTCGAACTTGAGCCTGTAGGTGGCTTTTGACAATGCGTTTTGGTCAATAGGGAAGTGTATCTGTCTCAACGCATAAGACAGTGGAACCAAACCTTTTTCTTTCAATATATGACCAGGTAGGGTCTCCTGAAGCGAGGGGAGGACGACTTCCAGGGCGGAGGCCATAAGCTTGAGCATGACTTTGCCCGTGATTCCGCTGTTCTTGAGCTTTTCCGTGGAGGTATACACGCCGGTCAGGACGCCGGCGGTGACAGCATCGGGCGCATCCACTTCGGGGTGGACCATGTTGATGCGGCCGTTGAACGTCTGCGGCTTCCCGAAGAAAAGGAAAGTGCTTCCCGGGACGAGGCGTCCGTGCATCCATTTGATTCCCTTGAAGAAAACCACCTCCATCTCTCCGGAATCGTCCCCGATGATCACCGACAGGCGGTTGACGAGGTTGTATTTGACCTTGTCCGCGGGCACTTCCGCCCCGTTCTTGGCGGAAAGCCTGGTTTTGAGGACCGTCGCCCGTACCTGGATGAAAGCCTGGTCCGGAATCACCTCGGCGATGCGCTGGACAGTGCTGCGGTCGATGTACCGGAAAGGATACAGGTGGAGCAAGTCCCCGACCGTTTCCATTTCCAGTTCTGATTTCAGCAGCGCGGCCCGTTTGGGACCCACTCCCGGAAGATACTGTATGTCCATGTCCATCGCGGTCTTCATATGGCAAAAATACGAAATCTTTTGTAAATTTGCGGTTTGTATGGGAAGATTGTACCGATGATGGAAAAGATGGTGGTCAATAACGACACATTCTTTGCGGATGTGGTCCGGATGCTGGATGAGGGGAAGCAAGTGACCATCCCCGTGAAGGGATTCAGCATGCTGCCCTTTATCCGGGGAGGCCGTGACCTGGTCGTGCTGGAGCGCCCCGGGACGTTCCGCAAAGACGATATCGTGCTGTTCCACATGGGACCGCAGGAGGGAGGACGGTATGTCATGCACCGCATCCTGTCCATCGACGGAGACCGGGTGGATATCATGGGAGACGGCGTCCCCGGCATCCATGAGCATGTCCGGACCGGACATCTGATCGGGCGGGCGGTCACCATCCTGAGGGACGGTGTCCGGGCTGTGGACCCTTACAGCCCCCAGGAACTTCGGAAGGTCCATGCCTGGCAGCGGATCCTCCCGCTCCGCCGGTATATCCTGTACATCTACCGGCATCTTCCGTGGAACCGGCGCTGGTTGTACGGGGACTGAACAGGATGCTGGATTAAAAGTTGAAATGAATAACTGTAAAACAATGAAAATCAAGGAAGGATTTGTCCTCAGGACTATTTGTGGTCAGCATGTCATCTCCGGAGAAGGTTCCGCCAATGTGAACTTCTCCAAGCTTGTGAGCCTCAACGAGACCGCTGCATACCTGTACAAGGCCGTGGAGGGAAAAGAGTTCACTCCCGAGACACTGGCAGACCTGCTGACGGCCGAATATGAGGTTGACCGCGAGACAGCCCTGAAAGACGCCACCGCCCTTTGTGAGCAATGGCAGGAAGTCGGCATCATCGCTTGACGGAGACCGAGAACCAGTTTTTCTCCCTCCTTCGCGCCGGACTCTGGAATGAGGTTCCGGACGCGTCGCTTTTTGCCTCGGGCGCGGATTGGGAGGGACTCTACCGGCTTGCCTCGGAACAGACGGTCGTCGGCCATGTGACCGGCGGCATCAACCGCCTGGGTACGGAATGCCTGCCCCGGGAACCCGAACGGCTGGATCCATTTCTGGGAGACCTGGTGGCGACCAGCCGCCGGAACGCTAAGCTGGACGGTTTTACCGCGAAGCTCTTCGAAGCCTTGGAAGGAGTCCCGGCGGTCCTGGTGAAAGGCCAGGCGCTGGCGCAGGACTATCTGGATCCCCAGGTCCGCCAGCCCGGGGATATCGATATCCTCCTGCCTCCGCAGGCCTATGCCCGGGCCAAGGAAATCCTGCTGCCCAAGGCGACGAAAGTGATGGATGAGGAACCGGCCATCCTGCATCAGGGCATGATGTTCGGAAGCGTGGAAGTGGAGCTTCACGGCAGTATCAGTACCTTGATGTCCCGTCGGCTCGACCGTCGGCTCTCCGGGATGGTGGAGGAGCTTTTCCGCCAGGAATCCCTTCCCTCCGTGATGCTGGCGGAACGGGCGGTACCGGTACCGGACGCCCTGTTCAATGCCGTTTATATCTTTGTCCACTTCCTGCACCATTACTGGTCCGGCGGGGTGGGGCTGCGGCAGCTGGCCGACTGGACGATGTACCTTTCGGTCCACAAGCGGGAGATCGATCCCGGGCAGCTCCGGGAACGGCTCAAGAATCTGGGACTGGAGCGTCTGTGGTCGGCCTTTACGGGATTTTCGGTTTCGTATCTGGGCTGTCCGGCCGAGAAGCTTCCCCTGTGCGGCTCCCTGAGTCCGGAAAAAGGACGCCGGATCTGGAATGACATCCGCCGCTGCGGCAATTTCGGAAAGAACATTTCCCGTTCCCGGGGCGGGGAAAGTTATTGGACCCGGAAGGTCCATTCCTTCTGGCAGCTGGTTGTCAGGGACCGGCTGCGGCATTTCCCGGCATTTCCGGCGGAATCGCTCCGGTTCTTCCTGGGCGCGACCGGATACGGACTGGAAAGACTGGCTAAAGGAGAATGAAAGGAATCATCAAATATCTGCAATGGCTGTATGACCATTCCGAGGGAGCGAGAGGCTCCATTGTGCTCAACGTTGTCCTGGGAACGGTCAATGTGGGGCTGAACCTCTTGTTCATCTTCATCTGCAAGCGCCTTGTGGACATCGCCACCGGCGTGACCGAGGGCAGCATCTGGGTGTATACGGGTGTCGTCATCGGACTGATCCTGGCTCGGCTGGCCGTATCTGCCGTGAACGTGCGGGTGGAGAACCTGACCAACTCCCGGATGAATTTCATCATCCGCAAGCGCATTTATTCCGCGCTTCTCCAGGCGGAATGGCTGGGCAAGGAAAAGCGCCATACCGGAGATACCATCAACCGGCTGGAAACGGACGTGAATACGGTTACCAGCGTCATTTGTTCCGATTTCCCGCAGTTTTTCACAACCGTCATCCAACTTGTCGCAGCCATCGCCTTCCTCTGCACGATGGACTGGCGCCTTGCCCTTCTGCTGGTGCTGCTGACCCCGCTTTTCCTGCTGTTCAGCAAGCTGTTTTTCCGGAAGATGAGGGAAATGACGCGGGGAATCCGGGAAACCGAGAGCAAGGTCCAGAGCCACCTCCAGGAGAGCCTCCAGCACCGCATGGTCATCCAGTCCATGGAGAACGAGCAGCGGATGGAAAACCGCCTGGACGACCTCCAGAGCCATGAATACGGACAGGTCGTGGAGCGGACCCGCTTCAACATCGTCGCGCGGACTTTCGTAAGCGCTGCGTTCTCTTTCGGTTACATCACCGCTTTTCTCTGGGGCGTCTACGGCATTTACAAGGGGTCCGTCACGTTCGGTATGATGACGGCCTTCCTGCAGATCGTCGGCCTGATCCAGCGTCCGGTCGTCAACATGACCCGCCAGATCCCGTCTTTCATCTACGCGACGGCGTCCATCGACCGCCTGATGGAACTGGAAGATGCTCCGAAGGCCGAGACCGGCGAACCGGTGCGGCTCGAAGGCCCGGCCGGGGTCAGGGTCCGGGACCTGGTCTACCGTTATCCGGACGGGGCCCGGGACATTTTCCATGGCCTTTCGTTCGATTTCCCTCCGCTGTCCCGGACCGCCATCGTCGGGGAAACGGGGGCCGGGAAGAGTACCCTCATCCGGCTGATGCTCGCGCTCCTGAAACCCACTGGCGGATCGGTCGAACTGTACAACGAGGCGGGAACGGCCGTTCCGGCCACTCCGTCCACGCGCTGCAACCTCGTGTATGTCCCGCAGGGAAACACCCTGTTCAGCGGGACGATCCGTGACAATCTCCAGATGGGCGACCCGGCTGCGGATGAGAAACGCATGATAGAAGTCCTGGACATTGCCGAGGCAGGTTTCGTCCGGGACCTGCCCGACGGCCTCGATACCCTCTGCGGGGAAGGCGGTGCCGGCCTGAGCGAAGGACAGGCCCAGCGCATCGCGATCGCCCGTGGCCTGCTCCGTCCGGGCAGCATCCTCCTGCTGGATGAGTTCAGTTCCTCGCTGGATCCCGAAACGGAAGCCCGGCTGATGGAGAACCTGACACGAAGCGCGGCGGGTAAGACGTTGATCTTCATTACCCACCGCGAAAAGATTGCCGAGTACTGCGACCGGACCTGCCGGGTCGAGCGGCTGTCCTAATTTTTCTCTTTCATCCGGCTCCGCATCAGTTCATCGTATTCGAGCCGGTGGTTGAAAATATCGATCGCACAATAGATGGCGTACATCATCGAACGAGGATCCGCTTCGTCGCGTCCTGCCATGTCATAAGCCGTCCCATGGTCGGGGGAGGTGCGCACGATCGGAAGGCCGGCCGTGTAGTTGACCCCTTCCGAAAAAGCGAGCGCCTTGAACGGAGCCAGGCCCTGGTCATGGTACATGGCGAGCGTGGCGTCGAAACGTCCGTAGTTGCCCAGACCGAAAAAGCCGTCGGGGGAGTAGGGACCGAAGGCCAGGATTCCTTCGTCGTTGGCCTGGAGGACGGCCGGGAGGATGATCTCCTTCTCCTCGTCGCCGAGGAGGCCGCCGTCACCGCAATGAGGATTGAGTCCCAAAACGGCGATTTTGGGATTGCGGATGCCGAAATCCCGGATCAGGGAATCGTTCATCAGGCGCAGCTTGGAGAGAATGCTTTCCTTGGAAAGGGCGGAGGGCACGTCCTTGAGCGGGATGTGACCGGTGACGACGCCGATCTTCAGCTGGGGAGAAACCATGATCATGGCGATCTCCTTGGCCTGGAAAGCGTCCTGGAGGTATTCTGTGTGACCGGTGTAGCCGAATCCTTCCGCCGTCATGGCCCGCTTGTTGATCGGGGCGGTCACCAGGACATCGATGTATCCGTCCTTGAGGTCTTTCACGGCCATTTCCAGGGAACGGATCGCCGCCTTGGCGGAATCCGGCGTCGACTGGCCCGGTTCGGCATAGACGTTGTCGGGCAGGCAGTTGACGATGTTGATCCTCCGGAGGTGGACGTCCTTGGCGCTGGAAATGACGTTGGTGTCCATCTGGTCGATGTTGTGGATCTGTTTCCGGTAGAAACCGAAGATCTTGGACGATCCGTACACGACGGGAGTGAAAGAGTCCAGGACCCGTGCGTCGGCAAGGGCCTTGATGATGACCTCGTATCCGATACCGTTGCTGTCACCCTGGGTGATACCCACAACAAGCTTGCTCTTATTCATGGTTGGTATATGTCTGTTAAATTTCTGATAATCAAATGTCAAGGCCTTCCGATTCGGCAACGAACCCCCGGTCTTCCGGCAGGTTTTCCTGATGGTAGGCGTTTACGGCGAGGCGGTCGCACCGCTCGTTTTCCGGATGGCCGGCATGCCCTTTGAGCCAGTTGAACGAAACCCGGTGGCGGCGGTATACGGCGTCGAAACGGAGCCAGAGGTCCACATTCTTCTTCTTGGCGAAGCCCGTGCGTTTCCACTTGTCCAGCCACCCTTCGTTGACCGCCTTGACGACATAGGAGGAATCGCTCCAGACATGTACTTCGGCATTGTCCCACTTGACGGCCTCCAGGCCGGTGATGACGGCCAGCAGTTCCATCCGGTTGTTGGTGGTCAGGCGGAATCCTCCTGACAGTTCCTTTTCGAGGTTGCCGCACCTGAGGACCACGCCATATCCTCCCGGACCGGGGTTGCCGCTGGCAGCTCCGTCCGTGTAGAGGTAAATCGGTGGTCGGTTCTCGTTCATGGCAATGCAAAGATACGTAAAAATGTTAAATATTTTGATTTGCCCTATAAAATCAGTATTTTTGCATGCTTTATAGGTAAACGAAAGCATTTGGCAGGAAATTTATTGTAACATGAAAAAAATACTTAAAACCTTGTGCCTGGTCGGGACCGTTTTCGCCTTGATGGCATGTAACCCCCAGACTTACAAGAAAATCAATTACTTGCAGGATGTGGAGGACGACGCCACCATGACCATGAAGATCAACAAGGGCGTCATCATCCAGCCGCAGGATCAGCTTTCCATCATTGTTTCCAGTATCGATCCCCAGCTGGCAGCCCAGTTCAACCTTTCCCTTTCCACGTACCTGACCGGGACCGAGATGTCCAACAGCGGCGGTACGCACCGGATTACGGGTTACGTGGTGGACAACGACGGCAACATCAATTTCCCTTCGCTCGGCATGCTCCGCGCCGCCGGCCTGAACCGCTGGGAACTGCAGGACAAGATCGCCCGGGAACTGTCCGACCGCGGTTTGCTCCGGGATGCCATCGTCACGGTGGAATTCATGAACTTCCGGGTCTCCGTCCTCGGCGAGGTCACCGCTCCCGGTTCCTACACCGTGACCGGTGACAAGATCACCATCCTCCAGGCCCTGGCCCAGGCCCGTGACCTCACGATCTACGGCCGGCGCGACAACGTCAAGGTGATCCGCGAACAGAACGGCCGCCGGCAGATCTACACCCTCGACCTTACCCGGAGCGACATTTTCTCCTCTCCCGCGTATTACCTCCAGCAGAATGATGTCGTCTATGTGACGCCTTCCCAGGTGCGGGCCGGACAGGGTGAGATCAACGAGAACTATTTCCGTTCCGGAAGCTTCTGGATCTCCTTGGCCAACATCTCGATGACCGCCGTCAACTTCATCATCGCACTCTCCAGATTAAACAAGTAGCCATGGCAGAGAACAATATCAGCAACAATACTCCGGTCTTTACCGGACAGCCGACCTCCGAAGAGGAACAGACCATCCAGCTTACTGACTTGTGGGCCCTGATCTGGGACCATAAGTGGTGGTATGTCTTCTCCATCCTCCTGTGCCTGTTCGTCGCAGTCTTCTACCTGTACAAGACGCCGAAAACCTACAGCCGTACCGAAAAAGTGATCGTGGACGAGGACTCCCAGGCTTCCATGATGAGGGACCTGACCTCGCTGACGGGCGCTGCGCGCCGGTATGGGTCCGGTACCAATGTCGACAATGAAATCGAGGCCTTCAAGGCTCCGGACATCATGGAAAAGGTGGTCCGTCGCCTCGGATTGGAAACCAATTACATCGACAACCAGTTCCTTCGCGTGCGGGAGATGTACAAGAACACTCCCATCGAAATGCAGCTTGTCGGAGAAACGGCCGCGACCAATTTCTCCTTCAACATCTCCAAGGTGGGTAAGGAGGACGAATTCGCCATCCGGGATTTCCGCGTGGGCAAGGAGGAAATCAAGGGCGTGAAGATCAACGCCCATCTCCAGGATACGGTGGAAACCCCTGTCGGACGGCTCATCATTTTCCCGACAAGCCATTATGACAACTGGAAGAATGACATCACGGTGTCCTGGGTCAACGCCGCCCGCCTGGCCAAAACCTATTGCAACAACCTGTCCGCCGGCCTCGCCACCAAACAGGCTTCGGTCGTCGTGCTTTCGATGGAAGACATGTTCCCTTCCCGGGCTGAGGCTATCCTGGGCGCGCTCCTCGATATCTACAATGAAGACTGGGTCCAGAACAAGAACCAGTCGGTCGAGAATACGTCCAAGTTCATTGACGAGCGTCTCGTGGTGATCGAGCGGGAACTGGGCGGCATCGAGGATGACCTCAAGGAATACAAGCAGAGCCACAACCTGACGAATATCCAGCAGGTCGGTAATGCGTACATGCAGCAGTCCAGCGCTTATTCGACCCAGGCTTTCGAGACCTCCAACCAGCTGGCCATCGCCAAGATGATCAAGCAGTTCATCAACGATCCGAGCCATGCCAACGACCTGATGCCGGCCAACTCCGGCCTCCAGAGCAACAATATCGAGAGCCAGATCCGCGAATACAACACCGCCCTCCTGGAGCGTGACCGGACCATGAAGCTCTCCTCCGAGAACAACCCGCTCGTTCAGGACCTGAACCGGAGTCTGGAAATGTACAAGCTGGCGGTCAACCGTTCCATCGACAACCTGATCTCCACACTGCAGTTGCAGGTCGACAAGATCAATGCCCAGGAAAGCGCCATCCTCAACCGCCTGTCCTCTACGTCCGGACAGGAACTCGAACTCCTCTCCATCGAGCGTCAGCAGAAGGTGAAGGAGCAGCTGTACATCTTCCTTCTCCAGAAGCGTGAGGAGAATGAGCTCCAGAGCTTCCTGACCGTGGGGAACACCCGTCTGATCCAGCGTGCGACGGGCGGCACCGCCCCGGTGGCTCCGAACAAGATGATGATCCTCCTGGTCGCCCTGATCCTTGGATTCGGCCTTCCGTTCGCCTTCTTCTATGTCCACAAGGTGCTTGACACCTCCGTCAAGAGCCGTAACGACATCAGCCG
>JAGAHD010000144.1 GCA_017627255.1 Bacteroidales bacterium
CATAAAACTGTGATTTTCTTCAAAGATAAGGTTTTTCGTGAAAAACGGCAATGTCTCGAATAATTCTTATCTTTGCAATATGAAAGTCTTGATGGTCAACGGTAGTCCCCACCCTAAGGGCAATACCTTCATTGCGCTGAACGAAATCGCCGTCCAGCTGGAAAAAGAAGGAATCGAGAGTGAAATCATCTGGATCGGGAACAAACCGGTCCGGGGTTGCATCGCCTGCGGAAAATGCAGGGAGTTGCATGGTGCCTGCGTCTTTGACGATGATATCTGCAACCGAATCAGCGAAAAATTCGCAGGAGCCGATGCCCTGATTGTGGGGTCCCCCGTATATTATGGGCAGCCCAACGGCGCCCTTCTCAGCATCATCCAGCGCGCCTTTTACTCCAACGGCGGCCCGATATCCGGGAAACCGGCCGCCGCCGTCGCCGTTTGCCGGAGGGGCGGTGCGACAGCCGCTTTTGAAACCTTGAACCTGCCTTTCCAGATGCTGAACATGCCGGTGGTCACCTCCCAGTACTGGAATATCGTCTACGGCCGGGAAGCCGGACAGGCGGCGTTGGACCAGGAAGGGTTGCAGACGATGCGTGCACTGGCCTGCAACATGGCCTGGCTGTTGAAAACCACCGGAGGGAAACCGGCTCCGGGACGGGGCGACGAGCCCTGGATGCCCATGCATTTCATCCGATAAGGCCTTCTTCCTATCATCTGCCCACGAGGGCCGGAAGCAGCCGATTTCGGAGTTCCTCCACCGTACGGACCTGTTCCGCACCGGAGAGTTCTTCCGGTGTCCGGTAGCCCCATGTGACAGCCAGTGAGCGGATTCCCCCATTGGCGGCAGTCAGCATGTCCGTCGGAGAATCGCCGACCATGATGGCCGCATCCCGCGGCATGGCGCTTGCCCGGAGAACCTCCTCCACAATCTGGGGATCCGGTTTCAGGGGAAATCCTTCCCGGTTGCCCAGGATGGCGGCGAATCTGATGTCCGGAAAAAACTCGTGGATCAGATGCTCGGTCCCTTCCTGAAACTTGTTGGAAGCGACCGCCAGGCAGATTCCGGCGGCGTCCAGGTCCGACAGCAGCGCCGGAATACCGGGATACGGCCGGGTGTGGACATCGATATGGGCGGAATACCAGCTTCGGAAATCCGCCAGGCACTCCTCTACGACCGGAATCTGGTCCCGCATACCGTCGGGAAGGGCCTTCCGGACCAGGTTCCTGATTCCGTGACCGACCATACGGCGGTACTCCTCCCGCGTATGCAGGGGAAAGCCACGCCGCTCCAGCGCATGGTTGACAGCGTCTCCCAGGTCCTCAAGTGTATCAATCAGGGTTCCGTCCAGGTCAAAAAGGACAACTTTGATTTCGTTCATGGCATTCTCGATAAAAGGAGCGCAAAGGTAAGGATTTTGTCCCGGACAGGCAAGTAAAAAAAATTTTCGAGTTTGATGACAATTTCGTACCTTTGAAACGTATGCTCGAAAAGATTGTCTCTCAAGTCAATGACATTGTTTGGAACCCCGCACTGGTCGGGCTCCTGATCATTGCCGGATTGTACTTCTCTTTCCGGACCCGCTTTGTCCAGGTCCGTCGTTTTTCCCTGATGATCCGCTCACTGTTCAGCCGGAAATCGGGCGAGAAAGGGATTTCTTCTTTTGAAGCCTTCTGTATCGCCCTGTCCGGGCGCGTAGGTACGGGCAACATTGTCGGCGTGGCTACGGCCATTGCATTCGGCGGCCCCGGAGCCGTGTTCTGGATGTGGGTAGTTGCCTTTTTCGGTGCGTCCACGGCATTCGTGGAATCCACCCTTGCCCAAATGTACAAGTTTCCGCACCACAGCGGATATCGGGGCGGTCCCTTCAGTTTCATCGAGCATGGATTGGGGCAGCGGTGGCTGGGCATTGCTTTCGCCGTCATCACGATGGTGGCATGTGGCTTTTTCCTCACCACGGTCCAGGCGAACGGTGTCTCTTCGGCCGTCCACAACGCGTTCCCGGTGTCTCCCCTCACCTCGGGAATCGTCCTTGCCTTCCTGCTGGGTCTCGTGGTTTTCGGCGGTGTCAGGCGGATTGCCCGCGTAGCCTCGTTCGTCACGCCGTTCATGGCGCTGGGCTACATCCTGATGTCCCTGGTAGTCATCGCTTTCCATATCCGCGAGATTCCGGAGGTCCTCGCCTCCATCTTCACCAACGCCCTGGGCATCCATCCTGTTTGCGGAGGAATTCTCGGATCCACCATCGCCATGGGGGTCAAACGGGGGATTTTCTCCAACGAAGCCGGCCAGGGAACCGGGGCCATCGTTTCTGCGGCGGCCGATGTCTCCCACCCTGCCCAGCAAGGACTTGCGCAGGCGTTCTCCGTCTATGTCGACACCCTGCTAGTCTGTACCGCAACGGCCCTGATGATCCTGTCATCCGGCACCTACAACATCCTGGACGGGAAAACGGGCGAACTGTTGTACGCAGGGGCGCCGGAACTGGCCAACAACTACGTAAACTACACCCAAAGTGCCGTAGATTCCGTTTTCGCAGGATTCGGAAGCCAGTTTGTCTCCATCGCCATGGTGTTTTTCGCCTTCAGTACTATCATGGCGTACTATTTCTATGCGGAATCCGGCATCATCTACCTGTTCCGGGGCAAGGAAGGACGCTCGGAAAAGATCGCCATCCGTGTTTTCCAGATCCTGATGCTTGCGGCAACGGTATTCGGTGCCGTCCGCGAGGCTGACCTCATCTGGCAGCTGGGAGATATCGGAGTCGGGCTGATGGCCTGGGTCACCGTCATCTCCATCCTTATCCTCTGCCCCAAAGCCATACGGGCTCTCCGGGAATATGAAAACGGACTGAAAACAAATAAACCTTTTACCAACGAACATCATGAAAACAGTGTATGATTTCTCTGTCAAGGACAGGAAGGGAGTTGATGTCAGCCTGAAGGAATATTCAGGCGAGGTCATCCTCATTGTAAACACCGCCACCCAGTGTGGTTTCACGCCCCAGTACAACGAACTGGAGAAACTTTACGAACAATATCATTCCAAGGGACTGGTCATCCTGGACTTTCCCTGTAACCAATTCGGCCAGCAGGCGCCCGGGACCGACGATTCCATCCACGAATTCTGCAAACTGAATTTCGGCACCGAATTCCCCCGGTTCAAGAAAGTGAAGGTGAACGGTCCCGACGCATCTCCGCTTTTCCTGTTCCTCCAGCAGCAGAAAGGGTTCGCCGGCTGGGACATGGAGCATCCCATCGCCCATATCCTGGACGATATGCTGTCCAAAGCCGATCCCGATTACCGGGAAAAACCCGACATCAAATGGAATTTCACCAAATTCCTGGTTGACCGCAACGGAGTTGTGACTGACCGCTTTGAACCGACGGAGAAGATAGAGAACATCGCGCGGCGGGTGGAAGCCCTGCTGTAAGCCGTCTCAACGGCGCCCCGCCCAGATAACACCCGCGAGGATGGCGGCAGACCCGACGGCGGACAGCGGTGTCATCCGCTCCCCCAGGAACACCATGGCGGAAATCAGGGTGAAAATGGGATTCAGATACACATAATTGGTCGATGTGACATTGCCGAGTTTCGACATGACCAGGTTCCAGGCCACAAAACAGGCCAGCGATGCCACCAGACCCAGAAACAGGAGATTGAGGGCCACGCGAGGCTGCAGAAGAGCAGCCGCCGTGAGCCCTCCTTCCTGAAAGGAAAGGAAAGGAATGATTGTCAGGAGCCCATAAAAGAAGACTTTCCGCGTAGCGAACACAGCCCCGTAATCCTGGGTCATCCGCCCCATGAAAAGGCTGTAGACCGCCCAGCACAAGGCAGCGCCCAGCGACAGCAAGTCTCCATGGGCGGAGACCTCCGGCCGGGAACCGTCGAAAATCACCATGGCCATGCCGGACATCGCCAGCAGCGACCCGCCCAGCAACGGGACGCCCAACTTCACGTCTTCCAGTGCTTCTGTAAAGCGGTCGTTTCCGAACCGCCTGTAAATCAGTGTAAAGACAGCCGTGAACACCGGAGCGACACAGACCAGGAAAGCCACATTGTTGGCCTGTGTATAGGCCAGTGCCGTGTTTTCCGTCAGGAAATAAAAGGAGCCGCCAGTTACCCCCAGGAAGAAAAAGACGACCTCGTCTTTCCAATCCCGGCTCCACAGGCGGATCCGCTCACGCCCCACCGCCGTAAAGACCCAGATGCCGGCATATGCCAGGGTGAAACGGACTGCGAAGATTTCAGCAGGATGCAATCCGGCCTGGATCAAAACCTTCGTACAGATAAATGTAACACCCCAAACCGCCACGACGGCCAGGGCAAGCAGATGATAGAGGAGGGATGACTTGGCCATATCCGTCAAGGTGCTGTTTCTTCCCGGTAAATCCGGTCAAAGTATTGTTTCAGGAGCGGCTCGTCACGGATGATGGCGCGGAGTTCCTCCAGACGAC
>JAGAHD010000145.1 GCA_017627255.1 Bacteroidales bacterium
AGGCGCCCCGGCCCCGGTCCGCAGAGTCCCCGGCCCAATCCGGCTCCCAACGGGAAGAACGGAAAACGGAAATTCCTGTACACTTACTGTATTGACCTCACCGCACGGGCCCGCGCCGGTGAGCTGGACGCCATGGTCGGCAGGGATGAGGAGCTGGAGCGTGTGATCCAGATTCTGAACCGCCGGCAGAAGAACAACCCCTGCCTCATCGGCGAACCCGGTGTCGGCAAGACGGCGATCGCCGAAGGCCGGGCCCAGCGGATTGCCATGGGGAATGTGCCCTATAAGCTCCAGGACAAGCAGGTTTTCCTGCTGGATCTGACCTCGCTGGTAGCGGGGACGCAGTTCCGCGGACAGTTTGAGAGCCGGATGAAAGGCCTGATTGAAGAGATCCGAAAGCAGGGGAATATCATCCTGGTGATCGACGAGGTCCATACCATTGTCGGCGCCGGAGACGCCGAGGGCAGCATGAACGCGGCGAATATCCTCAAGCCCGCCCTTTCACGCGGCGAGATCCAGGTGATCGGGGCGACGACCTTTGCCGAATACCGCAAGCACATTGAAAAAGATTCCGCGCTGGAGCGCCGCTTCCAGCCGGTTACGGTGAATGAGCCCTCCATCGAGGACAGCGTCGCGATTCTCCGCGGCATCGCGCATTATTACGAGGACTACCACGGGGTGGAGATTCCCGATGACATGTGCGAAAAGGCCGTCACCATGAGTGAGCGCTATATCACCGACCGCTTCCTTCCCGACAAGGCCATCGATCTGCTGGATGAGGCCTGTTCGGACGT
This sequence comes from Bacteroidales bacterium, assembly GCA_017627255.1. Classification (GTDB taxonomy): domain Bacteria; phylum Bacteroidota; class Bacteroidia; order Bacteroidales; family UBA932; genus Cryptobacteroides. The sequence goes on from JAGAHD010000145.1 coordinate 795, forward strand.
GAATCTCAAGGATCCGGACATCAACCGGCGCATGCTGGTGGAGCGTGAGCTGGAGAACATCCGCTTTGAAGCGGACGCTCTGCTGGCGGATGATGCCCATCGGAACGATGCCGATACCCGGGAGCAGACGGAGGCCCGTTATGCCCGGATCGCGGAACTGCGCAGCAAAGAACTCCGCCTCAGTCAGGAGCAGCAGGAGCTCAACGCGAAGGGAAGACCGAAACTCACGGTTGACAATCTGGCCCGCATCATTGAACTCTGGACCAAAATACCTGCCTCCTCCATCAAAGAGGACGAGCTGGAACGTCTGGCCGGTCTCGATGCCCGCCTGAAGGAGCATATCATCGGCCAGGACGAGGCGGTGGACGCGGTCTGCGCGGCCATCCGGCGCGGACGGGTCGGACTCAAGGTCAAGCGCAAACCGGTGAGCTTTATCTTCGTGGGCGGCTCCGGCGTCGGAAAGACCGAACTGGTCAAACGGCTCGCCGCCGACATGTTCGACAGTCCGGAGAGCCTGATCCGCCTGGATATGTCCGAGTTTATGGAAAAGTTCTCCGTCTCGCGGATTATCGGCTCGCCTCCTGGCTATGTGGGCTATGACGAGGCCGGCCAGCTCACCGAAAAGATCCGCCGCAAGCCCTATTCCGTCGTCCTCTTCGATGAGATCGAAAAGGCGCACCCGGATGTGATAAACATCCTGCTGCAGATTCTGGACGACGGGCGGATCACGGATGCCCAGGGCCGGACGGTGAACTTTGAAAACACGATCATCATCATGACCACCAACGCGGGGAGCAATACAAAGACCACCTCGGTCGGCTTCGGCGGTACGGTCGGCGACATGAGCAGGGACCGCGCGCTCAAGGCTCTGAACGAGTTCCTGCGTCCGGAATTCCTGAACCGTGTGGACGAAGTCATCTGCTTCAACAGCCTGACGGAGGAGAACTTTGCCGATATCGCCGTGCTGATGCTCCGTGAGGTCCGGGACGTGATGAAGTCACGGGATCTGACGCTCAGCTGGGACGAGACCGTTCCGGCCTGGCTGGTGAAGAAGGGATATTCCACCGTCTACGGCGCGAGAAATCTGCGCCGTCTGATCCAGAAGGAAGTCGAAGATACGGTTGCGGCCCGGATCGTGGAAGCCCGAGGAACCCCGCTTTCCGAGATCCGTCTGACCGCCGATGAATCGGGGATCCACTGTGAGATGAGCCCGGCGCTGCCTGCGGAAAGCGCCGCTCCGGCACAGGATGCGCCGAACGCGGACTGAATGAAAATCAAAGTCCACCCGTACCCGCGGGTGGATTTTTAAAAGAAGGGAATACCATATGGCGGCAAGCAGACTCAACATGCGAAATACGACCCTCTGCTACATCGAACAGGACGGCGCGTATCTGATGCTCCATCGCGTGAAGAAAGAGAACGACCTCAATCATGACAAGTGGGTCGGAATCGGCGGCAAGTTCGAAGAAGGGGAGAGTCCGGAGGACTGCCTTCTGCGGGAGACCCGGGAAGAAACCGGCCTCACGCTGGATGCCTTGCGTTACTGCGGGATCGTCACCTTTGTCTCCGACGAGTGGGGGACGGAGTACATGCATCTCTTCCATTCGGACCGTTTTCATGGAGAGCTCCGTCAGGACTGCGAAGAGGGAGCGCTGGAGTGGCTTCCCAGGACGGAACTGAGGAAGAAGGAACTCTGGACGGGAGATTTTATTTTCCTGGACCTGATGGAACGGCAGGAGCCCTTCTTCTCCCTGAAGCTCTGCTACAGCGGGGATACGTTGACCTTCGTCGCTCTCAACGGAAAACCAATGTGACAATTCCGAACAACCCATCCGTGTCGCCCTTTGAGGGCGGAAATAGAAAAAGGCCGCCCGGCTGGGCGGCCTTCAAGTATTGTTGCTGAGATTTCTTATCCCACGACCTGGAAGTCCGTGGCATACTGGCGGAAGAGGAAGGTGTTGGGAAGTCCGACCTCGGCGATGGTGCCGATGGCGACGATGTCGGTCGGCTCTTCCAGGTTCACCGTGACCTTGACGGTACCCTGGGTCGGATAGTCGAAGGAACCGACCCTGATCCACTCGGTGCCGTCGTTGACATAGACGGTACGCGGTCCGAAGACACAGTCAAACATCCAGGTGTTCTCTGCGATGAGCTGGTAATCCAGGGTAAAGCCGACGCAGTTTTCCACCGTCTCGTTCAGAACGGAATAGTTCTGCAGAGAATCCAGGAAGCCTTTCTTGGACCAGGTCATGCCGACATCCTCGATCGTGTCGGTGTTGGTGTACTTCGCCTCCCCGACGGTGAGGAGCGCACCCGGGAACTCGTCCGTGAGGAACCTGGTCTGCACCCAGCCGGCGCGCTGCCGGTTGTCGTTGGAGAGATAGAGGATAAAGGACATGTCGTCCTTTTCGGCCAGGACGGTCACCTTGGTCCCCTCATAGGCCCAGGGCATCTTCTGACGCCCCAGGTGCCAGTCAACGACGCGCTCCACAGGAACCGCGGGACCGCAGACACGCTGATTCTTCAGCGCCTCCTCCCGATCCTTGAAGATGTCGAAGACCTGAGAGTCATAGTCAAAATGAGCGACATAGCGGGTCTTGAATTCGCTCAGATAGCTGTCGTCATCCGGCAGATCGACATAGCGGTCGTCTCCGGTTGCCAGAATGGCCTGCTTTGCGACATTGCGGATCGAATCCATGTAAATCTCGTTGGACTCTCTGCCGTCCTGACCGCCGAGCAGCGTGACGACTTCTTCGTAATCGCCGTCCTGATAGGCCAACTGAACCTGAGAATCCGCGAGGATCGCCTGGACCTCGTCGTCCTCCGGAACATCCGTGCCGGCCAGTTCGACAACCTTGGCATAATCCTGTTCGTCATACGCCGTCTTGATTTCGGCGATCCGTGCACGCTCCACCAGAACGGCCTGAGCCTGCGCGGCGAGCTCGATGAGTTCTTCGTTCTGAATGTCGGAAGAAATCACAAGCTCGACGACCGTCTCGTAGTCCTCCGCGTCAAAGGCGG
>JAGAHD010000146.1 GCA_017627255.1 Bacteroidales bacterium
GGGATGTGCTCACTTCCATCCACGTGGACGAGTACCTCACCGAGGTGCGCGAAACCAAGCGCGGCATGGAGGAACTCACCTCCGATATCCCCAATGTGAGCGAAGACGCCACCAAGGACCTGGACAAGGACGGTATCGTGCGCATCGGCGCGCATATTGAGCCGGGTGACATCATGATCGGTAAGATCACCCCGAAGGGCGAGAGCGATCCTTCCCCGGAAGAGAAGCTCCTCAAGGCCATTTTCGGTGACAAGGCCGGCGACGTGAAGGACGCCTCCCTGAAGGCCAATCCTTCCCTGAGCGGTACCGTGATCAAGACCGCCCTCTATGCCAAGGTTTCCAAGGACACCGGACGCAAGGGTGCGAAGAGCGAGCAGAAAGCCCGCATCGAGATCAAGCAGCAGGAGTTCGAGAAGGCGGCGGAGAAACTCCGTGCCACCTTCATCGAGTCGCTGTGGACCCTCGTGAATGGAAAGAAGAGCGCCGGCGTGAGCGACCTCTACGGCGTCGAAATCTTCCCGAAGGGCAAGGAATTCACCCTGCAGGGCCTGCGGGATGCGGACTAGCTGAACATCAATTCGTCCAAGTGGACCTCCGATGCGAAGACGGCCGCCCTCGTCCGCGAGCTCATCCGGAACTACTGCATCGCCTATAAGGAAGCCGAAACCCGCGCCAAGCGCGAACTTGACAAGATCAAGGTCGGCGACGAGCTGGCCAACGGCGTGATGCAGCTGGCCAAGGTGTACATCGCCAAGAAGCGCAAGATCACTGTCGGTGACAAGATGGCCGGACGCCACGGTAACAAGGGTATCGTCGCGAAGATCGTCCGCCAGGAGGACATGCCGTTCCTCGAGGACGGAACGCCTGTGGACATCGTCCTGAACCCGCTCGGCGTGCCTTCCCGAATGAACCTCGGCCAGATCTATGAAACGGTCCTCGGCTGGGCCGGTTCGGAACTGGGCCTGAAGTTCTCCACCCCGATTTTCGACGGTGCCTCGATCGACGAGATCTGCGACTATACCGACAAGGCCGGCGTGCCGCGCTTCGGCAAGACGTGGCTCCGCGACGGTGGTACCGGTGACTGGTTCGACCAGCCCGCGACGGTCGGTGTGATCTATATGATCAAGCTCGGCCACATGGTCGACGACAAGATGCACGCCCGTTCCATCGGACCGTATTCCCGCATCACCCAGCAGCCGCTCGGCGGTAAGGCCCAGTTCGGCGGCCAGCGTTTCGGTGAGATGGAAGTCTGGGCCCTCGAGGCCTACGGTGCCGCGAACACCCTCCAGGAGATCCTTACCGTCAAGTCCGACGACGTCAACGGCCGTTCCAAGACGTACGAGGCGATCGTCAAGGGCGATCCGATGCCTGCTCCGGGCATTCCCGAGTCCCTGAACGTGCTCCTGCACGAACTCCGCGGCCTCGGACTGAAGGTCACTTTGGACTAATCAAGGTTATTTAGACAGATAAGAATATGCCTGCATATAACAACAAGGAAAACAAGGTGAAGTCGAACTTCTCGAAGATCTCCATCGCCCTCGCTTCCCCGGAGGATATTACCGAAAGGTCCTGCGGTGAGGTCCTGAAGCCGGAAACGGTCAATTACAGGACCTACAAACCCGAGCGTGACGGTCTGTTCTGCGAGAAGATCTTCGGTCCGACCAAGGACTACGAGTGCTACTGCGGCAAGTACAAGAGGATCCGCTACCGCGGTATCGTCTGCGACCGCTGCGGTGTCGAGGTGACCGAGAAGAAGGTCCGCCGTGAGCGTATGGGTCACATCACCCTTACCGTTCCGGTAGCCCATATCTGGTACTTCAAGAGTGCGCCGAACAAGATCAGCGCCCTCCTCGGCGTTCCGTCCAAGAAACTGGAGTCCGTCATCTATTACGAGAAGTACATCGTCATCAACCCGGGAATGAGCGAGTACCAGAAGTACGACCTCGTCTCCGAAGACGAGTACCTCACCGTCATGGACCGTTTCCCGGAGAACTATACCCTCGCCGATGACGATCCGCAGAAATTCGTCGCCAAGATGGGTGCGGAAGGAATCTACGACCTCCTCAAGGAGATCGACGTGGAGCAGTTGGGCAAGTCCCTGCGCCAGCAGATGCGCACCGAGACCTCCCAGCAGCGGAAGACCGATATCCTCAAGCGCCTGTCGGTCGTGAAGTGGTTCCAGGAGTCCAAGGACATCAACCGTCCGGAATGGATGATCATGAAGGTACTGCCGGTGACCCCTCCGGACCTCCGTCCGCTCGTTCCGCTGGACGGTGGCCGCTTCGCCACCTCCGACCTGAATGACCTGTACCGCCGCGTCATCATCCGCAACAACCGCCTGAAGAGGCTCATCGAGATCAAAGCTCCGGAAGTGATCCTGCGCAACGAGAAGCGCATGCTCCAGGAAGCCGTCGATTCCCTCTTCGACAACTCCAAGAAGTCCTCCGCCGTCAA
>JAGAHD010000147.1 GCA_017627255.1 Bacteroidales bacterium
GCGTTCATCCTGAGCCAGGATCAAACTCTTCATTGTATATTCTTATTCTACTTAGCTCGATCCCTAGCTGTTCCTTTAAAGAAATGACGCTCGTTTCTTGGAATTGCCCCCAATATAAGAGGGCATTCCGGTACTTGCTTGTACTTTCCTTTCAGTCTTTTCAATGATCTCTTTCAAGCACCGGCCTTTCGGCCTCGGGCGCTAAAAAACCGCTCGTGTTCCGAACGGGATTGCAAAGGTACACCTTTTTCCCGACTTAACAAACTTTTTTACGACTTTTTTTGGGAAAAATTTAAAAATATTTTGTCCGTTTTCAGTAATCAGCTGATAGACAGCGAAGAACACTTTTCTCCAGAAAAGGCAAAAAAAAAGAGGGCGACTTTCGCCGCCCTCCCTTATATATAATACAGTCATTACATCATTCCGCCGGCAGGCATGGCCGGAGCGGCCGGAGTCGGTTCCGGAATGTCGACGATGCCGCATTCGGTCGTCAGGAACATGCCGGCGACGGAAGCCGCATTCTCCAGTGCCACACGCGCGACCTTGGTCGGATCGATGACACCGGCCTCATACATGTTCACATACTCGTCGGTACGGGCATTGTAACCGAAATCAGCCTTTCCTTCACGGATCTTGTTGATGATGACGGAAGCCTCGACTCCCGCATTCCCAGCAATCTGGCGGAGCGGTTCCTCAATGGCGCGTGCGACAATATGGATACCGGTGTTTTCATCCTCGTTCTCACCCTTCAGGCCCTTCAGAGCCTCCGCAGCACGGATATAGGCGACACCGCCACCCGGCAGGTAACCTTCCTCGACAGCAGCACGGGTCGCATTCAGGGCATCGTCCACACGGTCCTTCTTTTCCTTCATCTCAACCTCGGTCGTCGCACCGACATAGATGACGGCGACACCGCCGGCGAGTTTTCCGAGACGTTCCTGGAGTTTCTCACGATCATAGTCGGACTTGGTGGTCTCAATCTGCTTGCGGATCTGGTCCGCACGGTCCTTGATGGCCTCGGCATCACCTGCACCACCCACGATGACGGTATTCTCCTTGGTGATCGTCACCTTCTCGGCACGGCCGAGCATCTGGACATTGGCATTCTGGAGGGTAAAGCCACGTTCCTCGGAAATCACGACAGCTCCAGTCAGGGTAGCGATATCCTGCAGCATCTCCTTGCGACGGTCACCGAATCCCGGGGCCTTGACAGCCGCCACCTTCAGCGTACCACGCAGACGGTTCACCACCAGGGTAGTAAGAGCCTGGCCTTCCACGTCCTCCGCAATGATCAGGAGACCCTTGCCCTCACGGGCTACCGGCTCAAGCACCGGCATCAGATCCTCCATGTTGGTGATCTTCTTATCCGTCAGCAGGATGTATGCATCATCCAGGACAGCTTCCATCTTGTCGCCATTGGTCATGAAATACGGGCTGATGTAGCCACGGTCGAACTGCATGCCTTCCACGACCTTGACCTCCGTTTCCGTACCCTTGGCCTCTTCGACCGTGATGACACCGTCCTTCTTGACCTTGGACATTGCCTCGGCAATCAGTTTTCCGATATAGGCGTCATTGTTGGCGGACACGGTACCGACCTGCTCGATCTTGGAGTAATCCTCGCCCACCGGCTGGCTCTGGGCCTTGAGGTCAGCGACCACCGCGGCGACAGCCTTGTCAATACCACGCTTGAGGTCCATCGGATTGGCACCGGCAGTGACATTCTTCAGGCCGACGTTGATAATGGCCTGCGCCAGGACAGTGGCAGTGGTCGTACCGTCACCGGCCTGCTCGTTGGTTTTGGAAGCCACTTCCTTGACCATCTGGGCACCCATGTTCTCAAAACGGTCTTCCAGCTCGACCTCTTTTGCGACGGTCACGCCGTCCTTGGTGATCTGGGGCGCACCGAACTTCTTGTCGATCACGACATTGCGGCCCTTCGGTCCGAGGGTCACCTTCACGGCGTTCGCAAGCGCATCCGCGCCGTTCTTCATCGCAGAACGGACATCGGTATTGAATTTGATTTCCTTTGCCATGGTTACAGAATTGCTAAGATATCAGACTGCTTCACAATGAGGTATTTCTTGTTGTCAACGGTCACCTCGGTACCGGCATACTTGCCATAAAGGACGGTCTCGCCGACCTTCACCTCCATCGGTTCATCTTTCGAACCGGGGCCTACGGCGACGACAGCTCCCTGCTGGGGTTTTTCCTTGGCATTGTCCGGGATATAAAGGCCCCCGGCGGTCATGGTCTCGGCCTCTTTCGGCTCGATAACCACTCTAGTTCCTAATGGACGGATCATAATTATACTGTTTTAGTTTGTTTCCATGCTGTCCCCTCAACGGGACGGCACAAAAGTATCAATCGGTGTGCCAAGTCCCGGACAACTGACAAAATGTCACATTGTCGGAAACCCGGAATCCTGTTGAGCAGCCTCGGTTTTTTTAGGGAAAATACCGGTAATTCCTTATATTTGTATCTTGCAATATTATACGCTAAACCCCTCATTACATGGAAATCATCAAGAATCAGGAATTCGGAGGCGTGCGTCCCCTGTACGCCCGGCACGATTTGTACCTTGAGAATGTCATTATCCACAAGGGAGAATCCTCCCTCAAAGAGACCTCTGACATCGAAGCCGTCCGATGCGAATTCGAAGGGAAGTATCCTTTCTGGGAATGTCGGAACTTCACCGTCCGGGACTGCATCTTCCGGGAAGGAGCCCGTTCCGCCCTCTGGTACTCCAAAGGATGCCGCATGTATGACACACTTATAGAAGCGCCGAAAATGTTCCGCCGGATCGAGGACGTAGTGCTTGAACGCGTCCGGATTCCCAACGGGCAGGAGACCTTCTGGGACTGCAAGGACGTGCGTCTCAAGGAAGTCGTCATCGAAAAAGCGGACTACCTCTTCATGCACGGGGAGGACATCCGGATCGACCAGTACAAGCAGCAGGGAAACTATTCCTTCCAATATGCCAGGAACGTGGAAATCCACGATGCCGACATCGACTCCAAGGATTCGTTCTGGGAGTCCGAGAACGTCACCATCTATAATTCCCGCCTGGACGGGGAATACCTCGCCTGGTATTCGAAGAACTTGCGGCTGGTCAACTGCTACATCAAGGGGACCCAGCCGCTGTGCTACTGCGAGAACCTCGTCCTGGAGAACTGCATCTTCGACGAAGATGCGGATCTCGCCTTCGAATACTCCACGGTCCATGCCGGCATCCTCAGTCCGGTCACCAGCGTCAAGAACCCGCGCTCCGGCCACATCGTAGCCAAAGCCTACGGCGAGATCATCCTGGATGACAACATCAAGGCTCCGGGAGACTGCGAGATCTTTACCTGGGACGACATGGACCACAATCTCGGAGTCAACTCCCAGATCGTCGAATACTAAACCGTCAAGACAATGGGAAAATACAACTTCGACGAACCCGTCGGAAGACGGGGAACAGCCAGCGTGAAGTGGGACGAATTCGAGTCCGACGCCCTGCCGATGTGGGTGGCAGACATGGATTTCAAGGCTGCTCCAGCCATCCTGGACGCTCTTCGGAAACGGCTCGACCATGGCGTATTCGGCTATGAGCTGGTACCGCAGTCCTATTATGACGCCGTGTCTTCCTGGTTCAGCCGGCGCCACGGGTGGAAAGGCATTACCCGGGAACACCTGATCTATACGACCGGCGTCATTGCCGCGTATTCCGCCTGCATCAAGGCCATGTCCCGCCCCGGAGACAATGTCATCGTCCAGACCCCCTGCTACAACGCCTTCTTCCCCGCCATCCGCAACAACGGATGCCGGGACCTGCACAACCCGCTCGTGTACAAGGAAGGCCGGTACAGCATTGATTTCGAAGACCTGGAAAGAAAAGCAGCCGATCCCAAGACGACCGTCCTGCTCCTCTGCAATCCCCACAATCCGGCCGGACGGGTCTGGACACGGGAAGAACTGGTCCGCATCGGGGAAATCTGCGTCCGCAACGGGGTCTTCGTCATCGCGGATGAAATCCACTGCGAACTCACCTATCCCGGCCACGATTACACCCCTTTCGCCACCCTTCCCGAGGAGATCGTCCGCCACAGCGCATCCTGCATCTCCCCGACCAAAGCCTTCAACATCGCCGGCATCCAGATCGCCAACATCTTCGCCGCCGACCCCGATGTCCTCCGTCGCATCGACCGTGCCATCAATGACAATGAATGCTGCGACGTGAACGTCTTCGGCTGCACCGCCCTCGAAGCCGCCTATGACCAGTCTGAGGACTGGTTGGATGAATTACGCGCTTACCTGTACGAGAATTACCTGACTGTCAAGCGGTTCCTTTCCAAACAGTTACCCTGGGTGACAGCCCTTCCGCTGGAAGGCACGTATCTGATGTGGCTCGACTGCCGGGCCGCCCTTCATGAAGGGGAAGCCCTCGAGGGGTTCTCCGCCCGCTTTGCGGACCATCTCCGGTACAACGCGAAACTCGTCCTCTCCACCGGCACCATCTACGGTCCTGAAGCCGAAGGGTTCGAGCGGCTGAATATCGCCTGCCCGAGGGCCATGATCCTGGAAGGGATGAAACGGCTCAAACAGGGGTTCGAAACCTATTGACCGTTCATTCCGGCCTCCCTGAAATAAAGATAGCCCCGGGACATCCCGAGGCTATTTCCATTCTGCTGCGCGAAACCGGCTAGAACTGGTAGTTGATACCGATGCCGAGCCACATGCCGGCATCCAGCGGCTTGTAGAAGCACTTGGCAAGTTCCACGGAGACGATAAAGTTCTGGTTCATCGCAATCTTCAGGCCGGCACCGCCGCTGTAGATGATGTCGCGGGCCATGGAGGCGTCATAAAGCTTGGACAGCGGCATATAGGTATCTACATGGCTTCCTTTCGCTTTTTCAAAGGCTTCTGCCCGGAAAGGCTTCGTAATGATACCGGCATCGAAGAACGGATTCACGGCGATGTAGAAATACTGGTTGAAGAGCTTGAAGTTCACGAGCTTGACACGCAGTTCCGTATTGGCCCAGGCAAAGCCTTCGGTCAGGATGCGGTTCTCGCGGAGACCCCGGATCGTGTTGGACGAGCCAAAACCCTCGGAAATCATATTGCGCTGGACCAGCAACGGATTATTCTGAATCATGTACAGGGGGGTCTCTCCGGCAATGGTCTGCTGCCAGGCAAGCCGATAGGCGAACACAGGATCCCCTGCTTTGATATGGATGGGAATGTCAATGTAGTGACGGAAATAGACGCAAGCTTTCAGATAACGCTTGTCCAGGACATTGCCGTTCAGGTAGGCCTCTGCCCAGACACCCCGGTTCGGAGCGGCTTCTATGTCACGGGTATCGTAAACGAGACCGGCATTCAGCTCCAAGGCCTTTCCACCGTCGGCCTCATCGGCATTGATAATACCCAGCTTCTGATAATCCCTGTACAAGGTATTTTCCTTGTCATAGAAATGCTTCTCCGAGGAACCTTCCACCGGGTATCCGGTATCCTTCATGTCCCCCAGTTTCCAGTTCCAGAAATTGACACCGGCAGCCCAGTTCAGGTGATCCACGATACGGCCCTGGACATTGGCCAGCACACGCAGCATGTTGCGGCTCATGCCAAAATAGTTGATGCCGGTGGCCTGGTTGGACCAATAATCGGTATAGGGACCGTCCAGATGGGCCAGGGAAGCGCCTCCGTTGAATCCCCAAAGGCTGTACAAGGGGTCGTTCATATAAGTGACCGACGCATTGATACGCATATTGGGGACCAGATATTTGGAGTCGTAGGCCAGGTACAGGCGCATGCGATGGCTATGCGTGAAATAGGACGCCTCCCAACTAATCTTATGGAGAGGATCCGGATAGGTTCCTCCGTCTCCATAATAATAAACATCACCGAAGGCACCGGCCTGGAAGCCATTGTCAATGGAATAGGTGGCGGTAGGAAGGACACCGAAACTCCAGCCGGTCTTCATTTCCTTTTCCTCCTGAGCCGAGAGGCTGAGCAGCGAACCCGAAACAAGCAGGGCAAGGGTCGCAAGAAAGAATCTCTTCATGTTTGGTTATTTGTGTTTTAGTTGCATTTTCGTGCAAATTTAGCAAAACTTTTCAGATTATTTTTAAAATCTGAAAGCATCGGCACAAAAAAGCACTGCCGGACCTGTGCGAAGGGCGCTTCAGATCCGGCAGATATCTTCTGTGTCAACCATCCGTCTAACGCGTCAGGAACAGTTCCAGGATCCGACGGGCGATCTGGTCATTTCCCTGCACGCCGATAAAATCCTGGGCATGGGGACCGTATGCGAAGATCGGGACCGGGATGGCGGTATGCCACGTAGCGGCGAACGTGCCGCTGACATTTCCCTTTTCCGGAGCGCCGTCCGCAATGGAGAGGGCACCGGTTTCATGGTCGGAGGAGATCAGGACCAGGGTGTTGCCGTCTTCATCGGCAAAACGGATTGCCTCAGCGATAGCCTTGTCAAAATCCAGCATTTCCTTCACCATGCTCTCAAACTGGTTGGCATGGGCGGCCTTGTCGATACGGGCGCCTTCCACCATGAGGAAAAAGCCCTTCTTGCGGGCTGCATGGTTTTTGAGGAAATCGATGGCACAACGGGTGCTCACCGGCAGGAAATCGGTCCGTCCGTCGACGATATAACCTGCCTCAACCTTGGTCGGGAGATATCCCAGCCGGTCGGCTGCCGCCGCCCGCGGGTCATCCAGCCGGTTTACGACGGTAAACCGGGCCTGCACCGCATCCCGGGTCTCCTGCGGCATGCTTTCAAAACGTTCCTTGTCCCCGGCGGCGAAGAAGGAAAGGCGGCTTCCGGGCAGGTCGGCCCAGATTTCCCTGGCCATACCGCGGTTCGGCTGGTGCGCGAAGAAGGAAGCCGGTGTCGCTCCGTCCAGCAGGTCAGTCGACACGACCCCGGAGATGATACCTTTCTCGCTGATCCGTTCGGGGATGTTCGGAATCGGATGCTTCTCCTCATCGACGCCCACAGCATAATTGTAGGTCTTCTGGCCGGTAGCCCAAGCCGTTCCGGAGGCGGCGGAGTCTGTCGTGAAATCAGAAGAGGACTGGGTTGTCACCAGGCCGAGATGCCGGAGGTTCGTCAGCGTCAGTTCCCCGCCGTTGGCATAGTAACCGGACGTGATCTGGGCGAGGCCGGTGCCGTCCCCGATCATCAGGATGATATTGAGCGGTTTCTTCTTGGCGCCGTCCGACTTGAAGGTCGGCTGATAGGATCCCTGCGGCGGGACATTCTCGATGGAGCCTTTTACGATTTCCTGGGCTTGGAGGGGAAGGGCTGCCAGGAGAGCCAGAACGGGGATGAAAAATCGTTTCATGGATATCGGTTTTTGTCTTTCAAAAATAACGATTATTTTCCAAATCCGCAAGCTATTTGGAAATTCAAAAAATATCCCTACCTTTGCAATCCCCAATCCGGGAGATTAGCTCAGTTGGTTCAGAGCGTCTGCCTTACAAGCAGAGGGTCGGCGGTTCGAATCCGTCATCTCCCACCCCTTTTTTCCAGCACCTGCCTTCCGGCAAGTGCTTTTTTTTCGTTGCCAATTCCCTGAAATTCCGTACCTTTGTCCGGAAGAGACTCCCTCCGAAATACTGTCGCCGGGTGGCCCTGACGGGCGAATGCCTGCCGGAAGGAGCCTTTTCCGGCAACCTGACGAACCAAACCATCCGATACCCATGAAAAAGTTACTGACCCTGGCAGCCCTGCTGATCTGTTCAGCCGCCCTGGCGCAAAACCTGGAAACCCTTTCCGGCATCCCGTACCGGGAAGGAGCACTCAAGGACCAATGTGTACTGGACATTATCCGGCCGGAAGGAAAGACCGGCCTCCCGGTCGTCATCTGGTTCCACGGCGGCGGGCTTACCATGTACGACCGTCATGCGATGCCCCGGGACCTCGCCGATCCGTCCTACCTGGTCGTCACGGTCGAGTACCGCCTCCTGTCGGATACCGTCAGTATCGATGACTGCCTGGACGACACGGCTGCGTCCGTCGCCTGGACCCTCAGGCATATCCGCGAGTACGGCGGCGATCCTGACAAGGTTTTCCTCGCCGGACATTCCGCAGGAGGTTATCTGCTGGATATCGTAGGCCTTGACAAAAGATGGCTCGCACGCTACGGAGAAGACCCCGACCACCTGGTGGCCCTCATCCCCTTCAGCGGCCAGGTCATCAGCCATTATGCCTACCGCGCAACCCTCGGCATGACACCGCTCCAGCCGCTCATCGACCAGTACGCTCCCCTCGCCCTTATCCGCCCCGACGCCCCGCACATCGTCATCATCTCGGGAGACCGGGAGATGGAACTGTACGGCCGGTATGAGGAACAGGCCTATTTCTGGCGGATGCTCAAGCTGGTCGGACATCCGGCAGCCTACCTCTATGAACTGGATGGATTCAGCCACGGCGACATGGCCGAACCAGCCTGTCATATCCTGAAAAGCTACGTCCGCTCCCTGCTGAAGAAATAATCACTCTGCCTGCAGCAGGCCGGTCCAGCCACCGTTGGCCCGGTAATGCGGGGCGTAGAGCGATTCCACCGTCACGACGGGTGCCGTAAAGGTTCCCGCCTGCGTGACGAAGAACGTCTCCGTCAGCACGGTGTTCTCCTCCGGGAACGTATCGAAATAATACTCGGTACAGTCCGCTTTCACGTTACGATATCCCTGCGGGGTGAAGCTGAGCACCACGTCCCCGTGCATCGGACGGACCCTGCCCCAGCCATAGGAGCCGGAAAGCTGCTCGGAAGGACGCAGTGCCGCTTCGCGGAAAGCATCCACCTTCACGAAACTCCGGTTCTCCCCGTTCCAGATCCGGTATTCCGCCACGATCCTGTCCCCGACAGAAAGCGGCGTTCCAGGCTGGATCTCCACCATCTTGGAAACCAGATCATTCCGGTCGGAGGTCCGGTTATCATACACTTGTTCCACCGTCTCTTCCCGGAAGAAGCGGCGCTCGATGGTAAAGCCGTTTCCGGCCGCCGCGATGTCCTCGAAAGGCTTCGAATACGTTGTCTTCAGCGACAGTACCCGTGTGCCGAGCATCGCTTCGGAACCGTCCAGGATGGCCGTCAGGGCATCCACGAACGCCGGAGTCTCGTCCCAGTGCTGGGTTTCCTTCTGGAGCATCAGCCACAGACGGATGCCGTCGGAAAGGCTGCCGTCATACGGGTCCAGCAAGTCGCACAGGATAGCATGGGCATCGGCCTCGGTTTCCAGCAGTCCGCGCCACGGCATGACAGCATTGGGATAGTACCATCCGCCGTCCCGGTGCTCTACGGCATATTCCTTCAGGGAAAGGACATCGGCCTGCAGGGAACGCTGCAGTTTGCTGCCTGTAGCGAGTTTCACGCCCCATGCCTGGGCAAGGGCGACGCCTTCCCGGGAAGCGGACAGCAACTCCAGCGTCCTTGTCCGGCGGGCTTTCGCCATGATCTGGCCCTGAAGGCCCCTTCCGACAGATGCCGAAGGGACCAGATAGGTCTTCGCATTCTTCCGGAACTCGGAGAGGAATTTCTTCTGGGCGGCCGTTACCGGCTCCACCTCGAAGGGAACTTCCGCATACTGGGAACGGATGAACATGTACTGGGCGTCAGAAAGTGCTCCGCACCACAGGGGACGCTCCGTCAGGAATTTCTGCCGATCGATGAAACGCACGGAGGAGGTCAGGTCCGGGACGTCGAACCCCCGGTCGCGGAGTTTCGCGAAACGGGAGAGGATCACGCCGGTGATGACCGGCGAGGAATCCATCCCTTCGAACCAGCCGAAGCCGCCGTCACCGTTCCGGCAGCCGAGAATCCGCTCCAGAAGTTCGCCCTCTCCGGAAACCGGTCCGCCCGGGTGCGCCAGCCGTTCTCCGAGAAGGCTGACATAATACGCCTCGGACAGGGAGAGCACATCCTTGCCGGAAGGCTCCGTCCGGGCGGGAATGGCAGCGCGTACCATGTCAAGGATGGAAATCTCTTCCAGGCTGGCCTCTTTTCCGTCCGCATTGACGAAACGTCCGCGGAGCTCCTTCAGGAGCGCCTCCCGGTCCATCCCGGCTCGCAGGACGGCCGAATGGGCCTCTGTCAGGGTCTGGACAGGCTTTTTCACCGGGACAGACAGGAAGATTCCGTCAGAGAAATCGGAAGCGGCGAACACGACCTTCAGGCCGAGGGTGTCCACGGAGGGCACCTTCACCGGGAAACGGCAGGATTCGACGCCCCCCGCCGGGACGGTCACGTCCAGTCTCTGGACGGACAGCGGTTCCACCCCCTCGTGCTCCGAAGAAGGATAGACATACAGGTACAGCTGGCCGGAGACAGGCTCCTGGGCCACGCTGGATACGCTCACTCCCACCTCATAAGCATCCCCTGCATACAGGAACTGCGGTTCGACGACGGCGACGCGCACCGGAAGCGAAACAACCATCTCTTCACGGACGAGCGCATTGCGCATGTCCTTGTCATGGGCAAAGACCGACACATAGTAGGTAGACAGTTTGTCCGACGTACGGAACGAGAAGGTGATGTTTCCGTCCACGTCGGAACGAAGATGCGGCTGGAATGTCAGGGCGCTTTCGAACTTGGAACGGATTTCCACGTCTCCGCCCGCATCCGCCACCACTTTCCTGTCCTCGGGGATGGCGTCTTCGCTTTCTGCCATCGGGGCTTCCATCACCATCATGTCATTGACCACGCCTGCCGATTTGGCCATCATCCGCGTACTTCCTAACAGGGCGGCTTCTTCATATTCGACATCCATATCTTCCCCGCTGACGCGCCCGCAGGCGGCAGCTACGGACACATACGGTACCGAGAAATTCCGCAGGCTGACCACCGGCCACCAGTTGCCGGCGACCGCATCCAGGCTCTTGTCATAAACGGCAGCCAGTGCTTCCACACCCGGTGCGCTGTGCAGCGAGAACGTATACGACGTGCCGGGGTAAGCCTTGTCGACAAAACGGTCGAACGAGAGCGGAAGGGACAGGCGGGTCCGCTTGCGGCTGTACTCCCGGTCGAAGGTCACGGCTTCGCCGCGCTTGAAATAGAATACCTGCAGCCGGACCGCGTCCGGATAACTGTCCTGATAAGGCATTTCCACGGTGATGAGGGACCCTCTCCGGGCCCGGACCCCGGCCAGTTCCACTTTACGGGTCGCAAGGATTTCCCGGTCCTTGCCGAACAAGGTGACGACCGCCCATTCGGCACCGTCTGCCGTACCCATCCGCAGCCGGATCCGGTCGCCGGCCGCCACTTCGGACGGTCCGCTCACGAAAACCCGGCGTACCGGTGCATCCAGCACCGTGTCGGAAGGGAGAAGCACCAGCACCCGGCACTCGTCCTCGTCGCGGATTTCCGTTCCGGAAGCATCCCGGACCGAGGCCTCCGCCTTGACCGTATACAGTCCGGACGGAAGCCCCGCCATATCTACGTCCACATCCGCTCCCGAAACCGCCGTTCCTTCCCGGACCGTTGCGCCGGCCTCGGAGATGACCCGGTAGGACACCGGCACCGGAACCCGGCTTCCGTTGCTGTCAAATACTTCCAGGGACAGGCGGACCCCGTTTCCTTCCACGACATCGCAGGAGGAAACTCCGTGATGACTCCGCCTGACGTACATCGGACGGATCCGGTTCTCTTGGTCCATGGTAACAACTTCTCCATCAGCACCGTTCACTACGGAGGCGCTCACCTGGATCCGCTCACTGATATACAGTCCGGTCCCGAAATCCCGGGTCTCGCCGGTCGCGTCGGTCACTTTGACGTCGACGGAATAAGGACCGCTCATCGGTGCCGGGAAGGTAATCGAGAAACTGCCGTCCGCCTCCGGGGAAAGGTCCATCTCCCGGATGACGGTCCCGAAACGCTGCACCTTGACCGCCAGGGAAGCTCCGGTCATGCTGTGGCCCGAATAACCCGTCACGCGGCCGCTAACGGTCACCTCGTCCCCCGGGAAGTACAGTTTCTCATTACGGTCAAAAGACAGGGTGAAGGTCGGAAGGACGAACTCGTCCACCCGGAAATGTTCATCGGTAAGGATGTGTCCTTCTGAGAAAACGGCCAGGCGGAAATACCCGTTCCGCAACCCCTTCGGAAGCGAAAAAGCACCGGAAACGGATCCGAACTCATTGGTCACAAACTTCTTGCGTTCCAATTCATTCCGTTCTGAATCATACAGCACCACCTCTACGGACCTTCCGGGAACCACGGCCACCTGTTCCACGAGGTCTCCCTTGTAGACGACAGCCTTGAACCGGACGGTATCCCCCGGATTGTAGGCCCCCTGGTCCTTGTAAAGGTCGCAGTATACACCGTCCGAATAGGAATAGAAGCCGTCGAAGGCCGGCTCGTTCCGCAATCCGAGACGAGGGGAACTCCGGAGGGCATTGCCCGAACCGCTTTCCGCCGTCAGGGTATAGTAAATGTCGCCGTTGCCGTCCAGCAGTTTCTGGAACTTCTTCGGAAGGACGGTGAAACCGTTCAGCGAGACCGTTTCAGAAGCCGCTACGCTGTCCCCTTTGCGGAGCACGAGCCGGGCCTTGGACAGGGGTTTCCCGCTCATGTGGTCCGTCACATATACGGCATGGCCACGGGCATCCTGGCGGTGCGCCGCTGAAAGCGTGTACTGGACATAATGGCCGCTGCCTGAAATCTTTCCGTTCACAGCCTCCAGGCGGTATTCCCCGTCCCCAAGGACTGGAAGGGCCATCTTGACCGTATCATAGACATAGAAGCTGCGGTCCGGGTTCACGACCTGCCAGACCTGCTGCTTCCTGTCGTCCCGGTACAGGGTCAAGGTCGCCTTTTCGAGGTTGCGGAAAAGGACATGGACCTCCTTTCCATGGACCTGGACGGACACCCCCTTCGCCTTCAGGCGGGCCATCAGGCGCTCCGCCCCCCTGCACACAGCGGCGATCCGGGCTTCATCTCCCTTGAAGGCTTTCCGATCCCTCTCAAAGGACTCGAGGTGGCGGTACAGCGCTTCGTATTCCGCGGCGGGGGCTCCGTTTTTCTCCAGCAGGTCCATCTCCAAGGACAGCAGGTCCTCCCGGGGGAAAAGCGACACGGCCTTCCCCGCATACTTGCCGGAGAGCGTTTCCAAGACTCGTTTCCGGGCATCCCTGTCGGAAATCCGGGCTGCTTGATAGTATTCGAGCCAGGCTTCTGACGGATACCGGCCAGCCACCTTTTTTTTCAGTGCCCGGTACACCTCATCTTTCCCGGGATCCGAATACGAACGGCCGGTCAGCAGATGCCATAGGACAAATTCCCGGTCATCCGCCACAAAATCGCCGAGAACGCCGCCCATCATCCCGCCAATCAGGCCGTAAAAGGCAGGATGCCGCCCTTCAAACGCCTCGGAACGGGACTGCACGAATGCCCACCGCTCGTCAGTGGAAGCACCGGCGAACTCGTTCATCCACAGATAGGTGACTATCGGCTCATCAAACGACTTGACTTCGTCGGAAAGCTGCTGCCGGAGTTCCGCCCGTTTTTTCCAGTCACGGCGCTGGACACTGTTCACATACGCCTTGGCCGCATCATAGAAATCGACCGGAAGGCGTCTGCGGACGGCTTCTTCCTTGATCTGTGAGAGGATCTTCGCCTCGGTCTGCGGACGGTCGGCTTTGGAGGCTTCCTCAAACTTCTTCCACAGGGCGGTCAGCTGGTGGCCATCCCCCTCGGAAACAGGACGGGCTTGCATCATAACGGGAACAAACAATAACAAGGCGACGGCCGCGAAGGCCATCCGAATCTGCGTTTTCATACGGCAATCATGCTTCTGCGGCATATTTATCAACAATTATACCAGCCGCCCGCCGGCATCTCCTACCGGAACAGGGGCAGGGCTTCAGCCACAACGAAGGCGGAACCGCCGATAAAGATCAGCGGAGGCACCGGTTTGCTGGCGGAAGCGGAGCGGTTGACCTGTTCGGACAGATTCTGGGACAACTGGATGGCCATCTGGACAGCCTGGCGGACAGACCCGGCGGTAAAGGCCCGGTTGCGGCCCGCGGCCGTGAAGCGGCGGAGAATCTCACTGGCGGGAAGGGCCCGCGGCGTATCGGGAGCCGTGAAAATATAAGTGGCATCCTGCGGCATGAGCGGAAGGATGGCGTCAAAATCCTTGTCGGCCATCACCCCGTAGACAATGATCAGCGAACTATATCTGCCTTCTTCGACATATTTCTCCAGCTGTGAGAAATTCAGGGACAGGGCCTGGGGATTGTGGCCGATGTCGCAAAGGACCGGCGGCACGTCCGAAAGTTTCTCCCACCTCCCCCGGAAACCAGTCCGGCGGGCCGTCCGGGCCAGGGCATCCAGCACCGTCTGGCTGTCGGCAAGGCCCTTGAAACCCGTCATTTCCTTGAGGATGTCCACGGCGGCAAGGACCGTCCTGAGGTTCTTCTCCTGCACGTCCGCCTGCAAGTCCATTTTCCGGAGGACCTCCCCCCTCCTGTGCCAAAGGGAGGGACGGACCTGGTCCGCGAATGTGAGCGGGCTCCGCATCCAGGCGCGGTCGATGAATACCGGCGCGGTTTCCTCCTGGCTCTCTCCGACCAGGGCGGGGACGCCGGGCTTGATGATGCCTGCCTTTTCCGAGGCAATCTGCGCCAGGGTATCCCCGAGCAGGGCACAGTGGTCCAGGGCGATGGTCGTGATGACCGTGAGCTCCGGCATCAGGATATTGGTGGAATCCAGCCGGCCCCCGAGACCGGTTTCGATGACGGCGACATCCACGCCGCTGTCCGCGAACCACCGGAAGGCGAGGCCGGTCGTGATTTCAAAGAAAGAAAGTTCCTGCTCAATGAAATAAGGCTTCCAGCGGGTCAGGAAACCGAAGACATATTCCTTCGGGATCAGATCCTCCCCGATGATCCGCGCGCGTTCCCGGAAATCCAAGAGATGCGGCGACGTATAGAGTCCGGTCTTGAGACCCACGGCATCAAGCGCGGACGAGAGCATGCTGGACACCGACCCCTTCCCGTTGGTTCCCGCCACATGGATGGCCCGGAAGGAACGGGCCGGATAGCCGAGTGCGGCATGAAAAGCCTCCATCCGCTCCAGCCCCGGCTTGTAGGCCGTCCCGAAATCCGCTTTCTGCACGGAAGGGAAACGTTTGAAAATCTCTTCAATCAACTGTCCATAAGCGGACTCCGAATACGCCATATCCCACGCTTTTTTGTTTTTCAGCGCAAAAATACCTATTTTTGAGGACAAATAAAACGGATGAATGGCTGAAAAAGCACCCAATCTATACGACACATATATCATCGACGGCATCCATCAGGCGATGACCCCGGCCCAACTGCTCCAGGAATGTACCGTTGAAGGAGCATTGCCGCCCAGCGCCGGTTCCGGCACCGTCGCGGACGAGTCCGTTGACATCGCTCCCACCCCCTTCGATTTCCACGAAGAGGACATCGATGCCTATGCCGATGCCGTTTCCCGGCTTCCCCGGCAGCCTTTTCCCCTGCCTTTTTCCGCCCAGTTGACCCGCGGGCGCATTGCGAAGGCTCTCATCGACGCCCTGTGGATGGGCGGCCATTTCCGGCTCGGCGACCTCGTGATCAAGGCGGACTGGCGATGGAACGACGGGAAGATCGGCAACCTCGCCGCCTTCTACGCGTCCGTCGAGGCGGCCGCTGAATACATTGACGCACTGGGACTTCGCCTCGGTGAGGTAAGGGTCAGCGGAAGCGCTTTGTGCGCTCCCTCGTTCAAGGCCTCCACGACCAGTGAAGAGGAAGCGCCTTCGGAAGAAGAGGACAGCCTCATCCGGGAAATCCCGTTCCGGACGTCCCATCCGCGCATTTCACGCCGCAGGGCCTGTCCCGCATCTATCCAGGAAGAGACCACCGACTGGCTGCTGTACATTCCGTTCGACACCTGCGATTTCCGGCTGGGCGGGTCCCGCCTCGCCGCGGCGACCGGTGCCCACCGGGGCACCGCTCCCGAAATCGGGGACGCCGACTATTTCATCGACAGCTTCGAAGTGGTGCGCGAGCTGGTGGAAGACGGCGTCGTCAAGGCCGGAGCCACAGTCCTGGAAGGTGGACTGCTGCATGCCCTGCGCGGCATGGCCCAGGTCCATGGAACGGACGTCTCCATCGGAGACATCCGGAAAGCCTATGGCGACGAACTCCCGATCCGGGTCCTGTTCGGGGAGGTACCCGGCGTCATCATCCAGATCGCGGACATTGACTACGACTATGTGGATGCCGAACTGCTTCTGCAGGACATCGCCTATTTCCCCCTCGGGCATCCGGTACCCGGCCGGGCTTCCGTGACCGTCCTTCCGGGAGACACGGGCGGCATCGCAGGTATCCTCGAATCATTATTGAATACATTAGAAGGAGAAGACTGATTCCCATGAGCAAGATTTTTGTACTCGACACCAACATCATCCTGCACGACCACCAGGCTATCAAGCATTTCCAAGACAACGACCTCGTCATTCCCATCGCCGTCATCGAAGAACTGGACAAGTTCAAGAAAGGGAACGATGCCCTTTCCTACAATGCCCGCGCTTTCATGCGGGAAATCAACCGCTTGACTGACAAGCGCGAATTCGGCGCCCGGGGCGTTCCGCTGGGAAGGAATCTGGGATTTATCAAGATCGAGCCGAACCACCCCTTCGCCCCCGAATTCCAGGACCTGTTCCGCGATGACATCCAGGACCACCGGATCCTGTCCACCGCCATGTGGGTCCGGGACAACAACCCGGGCCGCTTTGTCGCCCTGGTGACCAAGGACATCAACCTGCGGCTCAAGGCCAAGGCAGCCGGCATGGCAGCCCAGGACTACCTCCGCGACCGCGTGGAGGACGACATTCTCGAGGACCTGGAGCGGGAAATCGTGGTGATGGAAGCCGATTCCGACGCTGTACAGAAACTTGCCTACGGGCAGGACAACGCCCTGGAATGGCAGGCCATCGCCAAAAAGGAACCGAAGCCCAACCAGCTGTACAAGTTCTCCTTCGGCGGCACGACGGTCTGTGCACGCTATGACGCGGACCGGAAGCAGGTCGTCCTGGTGCGCAACCGTGAGGCCTATGGCATCCGCCCCCGCAACGACGAACAGCGCTTCGCCCTGGACGCCTGCCTGAATCCCAGACTTCCGCTCGTCTCCCTCACCGGCGGGGCAGGAACGGGAAAGACCCTCATCGCCCTTGCATCGGCGCTGGAACAGGAAAAGGACTATGACCAGATCATCCTCAGCCGTCCCACCGTCGTGCTGGGCGGACAGGATATCGGCTTCCTGCCCGGCGACCAGAAATCCAAGATGAGCCCCTATATCCAGCCGCTCATGGACAACCTGGATGTGATCAAGCGTTGTTTCAAACCCGCATCCAGGCAGGCCCTCAGGATCGAAGCCATGCTGAAGGAGGAAAAACTGCTCATCTCCCCGCTCGCCTACATTCGCGGGCGCTCGCTGGGGAAGGTGTTTTTCATCGTGGACGAAGCCCAGAACCTGACTCCGCACGAAGTCAAGACCATCATCACCCGTGCCGGTGAAGGGACCAAGATGGTGTTCACCGGCGATATCTTCCAAATCGACCAGCCTTACCTGGACCAGTGGTCCAACGGCCTGACACACCTGGGAGAGAAGATGAACGGACAGGCGCTGTTCCAGCACGTCTTCCTCCGCAAGGGGGAGCGTTCCGAACTCTCGGAAATCGCCGCGAAACTGCTGTAGCATTCCCGTAAAAAGTGCCCGGAAAACATTTTTTCGTATTTAAAAGGAAAAAATTGTAAATTTGCAACCTTAAAAGAATCAACTAACCAATATTATAAGATTTTAGTCTCATGGAAGAAATCAAGAAAAGGGTCTATCGCTTTGGCGGAAAGCACGCCGAGGGCGATGGCAAGATGAGGGAGCTTCTGGGCGGCAAAGGTGCGAACCTTGCCGAGATGAACCTTCTCGGCATGCCTGTTCCTGCAGGTTTCACGATCACAACAGAATGCTGCACAGAGTATTATAGGCTCGGTGGCGGATATACCGCAGAACTGAAAGCAGAAGTCGCCGCCGCACTCGAAGCCACGGAAAAGATCATGGGCAAGAAATTCGGCGACGCCGAAGATCCGCTCCTTGTCAGCTGCCGCTCCGGCGCCCGCAGCTCCATGCCGGGCATGATGGATACCATCCTGAACATCGGCCTGTGCTCCAAGACCATTCCCGGCCTCATCAAGAAGACCAACAATCCCCGTTTCGTCTATGACGCTTACCGCCGCCTGATCATGATGTACTCCGATGTCGTCATGGAGAAAGCGGAAGGAATCGAACCCGAAGACGGCCAGGGCATCCGCCAGCAGCTGGACCGCATGATGCAGGATGTCAAGGACGCCAAGGGATATACCTCCGACACCGACCTCACCGCCGACGAGCTGAAAGACCTCGCCGAAGCGTTCAAGGTCCGCATCAAGGAAGTCCTCGGCGTTGAATTCCCGGACGATGCGAAGGCCCAGCTGTGGGGTTCCATCGGCGGCGTGTTCAAGTCCTGGAACGGCAAGCGCGCCATCCGGTACCGCCAGATCGAGCACATTCCTGACGATTGGGGCACGGCCGTCAAAGTCCAGTCCATGGTGTTCGGCAACCTGGGCGATACCTCCGCTACCGGCGTCGCCTTCTCCCGCAACCCGGCCAACGGAGAC